>JBLFXJ010000382.1:0-7564 GCA_047609825.1 Myxococcota bacterium | reverse complement strand
CGCCCATGCCTTCTTATGGGCCTCAGCGGCCAGGAATGCCGCACGATGCCCCCGAAGGTTGCCCATGCGCGTAGCCGGCCCACCGCGCTCGCCGTACACGCGCTTGGGGTTCTCGCCACAGGCCATCTTCGCGGTCTCGGGAGCGCCTGGGAACCGCATTCCCCGGCTCCCCCGGGCGGGCACGTTCTGCAACACCACCCCACGGCCGCCGATCAGGTTGGCCGAGCCCGGGAGCACCTGGAGTGCGGTGACCCCACCGGCAAGCGCGCGCGCCCACCCTGGGTCCTGCGGCCACACGGAGTGCTCCGCCCAGACACCCGGGGTCGTGGCGCCGGTCATCTCGTTGCCGTCGCTGTGGGCCTTCGCCCCAGGAGATGGGTACACGCCCAAGTGGCTGTGGGTGTCGATGATGCCGGGCGTGACGAACCGCCCCGACACGTCGATCACGGTCACCGCGTTCGACTTCGGTGGCGCGCCGGCGCCCACCTCGCTGATCTTCCCATCGACCAGCACGACGTAGCCGGGCGTGTGCACCTCACCAGCGGCCGTCATCACGGTGCCGCCAGCGAGAACCACGGTCGGCGTCGCGCGGGACGACGCTGGCTCCACCGCACGCATCCCGCGGGCCTCATGATCGGCGAGTCTCGGCGGAGGTTCGCCTTCCGCCGCATGGGCGATGTTGCCCACGCACCCGACCATCATCGCGAGTAGCAGGCCGGCCGCCCCGGCCCGGTGGGCGCGGACGGGCCGCCTCGGTGGGGTACACTCATGAGCGTCCGAGGCCATCATGGGCCCCACCAAACGGAAGCTTCGGAGGATCAGTCCTTCCATGCGTCGTACGTCTCCCCTGGGAACCCGCCGCGCCCGTAACGCGGCGCTCGCTTGCACTGTGATCCTCGCCTTCTCCGGCTGCAAGAAGAAGGAGTTGCCCGTCCCCGAGCCCGAGCCCGTGCAGGTCCACCCCGACTTGATCTGCCCCGCCGATACCGTTGGCACCGGCGCCCCGCCGCCACGCGGGCAGGAGGTGTGGTGCCAACGCTTGCTCCCCACCGGCAAGTGGCTCCGCCATGGGCCCGCCATCGAGTGGCACGCCAATGAGCAGCGCCGGGCGACCGGCGAGTACTACGAGGCCGACAAGCACGGGCCGTGGCTGTTCTGGTACGCCACTGGCACGCCCGAGCGCCAGGGCTCCTACACCCGCAACGTCAAGAACGGCGTATGGACGGAGTTCCACGTGAGTGGGGACCGAAAGAGCGAGGGCGAGTTCGTCGAGGGTCAGGAACACGGGATGTGGGTGTTCTGGGACGAGAACACGCGAGTCGAGGGTGAGTACGTGATGGGCGAGCCCAACGGGATCTGGCTCGAGTACACGCCGGAGAACATCGCAACGCGCGAGCGCGTGTACCGCAGCGGCCGACTCGTGAGCCAGCGCGAGCTGTAGCGCGCCCGACCCCTCTGACCGATGGGGGCGTCGCCCATGACGCGCCCCCAGCCGGGGACCACCCGATGCCCAGCCGCCGATGATCGCCAGCCTGTTCGCCCGTCTTGTCCAGCTGGCGCTCGATCTCGTCGCTACGCTGATCCGGGGAATCCTCGGCGCCCCAGCGACCGCCGTGAAGCACGCCGTGCAGCCCATCGACATCCGCCGCGCGAAAGCCGACGAGCTCGTGGACGTGCGCCATACGGTCCTCCGGCAGGGTCGGCCGCGCGAGACCGCTCGGTTCGAAGGCGACCAGGCGCCGGACACGCGACACTGGGTCGCAGACCGTAGCGGCATCGTGATCGGGGTGGTCACGGTGATCCGCCAGCCGTTCCCGAGCTCGCCCGAGCTCGGCAGTCCGCCTGAAGAACCGCCCCAATGGCAGCTGCGCGGCATGGCCACGCTGCCCGAGTACCGCGGCCAGGGGTTGGGCCGCGCGCTCCTGTTGGCCGCTCAAGCCGAAGTGGCGGCGCCGTTGTGGTGCAACGCCCGCGAGGCCGTGGTGCCCTTCTATACGCGGCACGGGTGGGCCCCTGCAGGAGACACGTTCGAGATCCCGCCCATCGGGCCGCACGTGCGAATGATCTGGCGTGGCTGATCTCTGCCGGTGGATCGCCGACGACGGGCGGGTTGTGCTCTGGCAGCGCGACACCGGCCGCCACGTGCAGCTCGCACCGGAATCCCTCGACCGCGTGGAGGGGCCCCAGGGTGCGGCGCTGCGGCGACGACTCGAGTCCCTCGACCTCCGGGGCGAACCAGACCTGCTCGCCCGCATCCCCTGCCGCCACCGCCATCCCCTCCTGCTGCCAGACCAACCCGCGCTCTGGCACCCGGTGCCCGAGGTGCACGCTGCGGGTGGGCACGGATGGACCGCGTTGCCCATCACGGCGCCCGAGGTCGCCCTGTGGCTCAGCTTCAATGGCGCCCGCACGCTGGGCGGGTGCGCCGACCGTGTCGGCGTGTCCTCCGAGGCAGCGGTGGCGTTCACCCGACGCCTGACCGACCCCGCAGTCCAGGCCCTCCAGCTTCGCCGCGCCTCACCCCGGCCCGGTGATCCGACCCTCGGACGCATCGTCGCTCCAGCCCGCGCTGTCCACGACCGCCCACCCGATCGGTACGGCCTCGAGGGCCAGACCACCCTAACGGCGTGGCACCTGGCAATCCCCAGCGGCGAGCGCCACTTCGACGACGTGGAGACGACCGTAGCCCACGCGCTGGGCCGCCCTCACCCGGCACTCGCTGGCGTGCCGTTTGGAGCAAGGCTCCGTGCAGCCCTCTCCCAGCGCGGTTGGACGGAGGACGGCTGGACGGCGGAGATCGGGTGCGGCAGCGGTGAGCTGGCGTCGGCCTGGGCAGCCCCCCGCTACGTCCGGGTCGACCTCTCCCCGGCTCTGCTCACAACCCAGGCCATCACTGCACCAGGATCATTCGGCGTGTGTGCCAACGGCACGGCACTCCCGTTCCGCGCCGAGAGCATCCATCGCATCGTGTGCAACGAGGTCATCGCGGATCTGGAAGCGGTACCAGTCGGTCCCGACACGCCAGCCGGGCCCCGGGTGAACGCCGTGCGCCAGCGCATCGTCCGTCACGCCATCGACCCGTGGCCCGAGCGGGCCTGGTACAACCTGGGGGCGTGGCAGCTGGTGGAGGAATTCGCCCGCGTGCTCCGGCCGGGTGGGCGGGCGTACGTCTCAGAGTTCGGCGACGACAACGCACCTGCCGAGGCCACGCAGCTCGACCACCCCGAAGTGGCGATTCACTTCGGGCAGCTCGCACGTGTGGCCGAGTCGGTCGGACTCGAGGCGACACGCGTGGGCCTGGACGCGCTGCTCGGCGTGGACCTGCAGGCACCGCAGCTCGCCAGAGCGCACTACATGGCCCTCCGCGCGCTCGCAGCCGCCGAGGGCTGGCAGCTCGACGCCCGGGCGTGGACCCCCGAAACCCTCGCCCTCCCTCGGCCTGTGCACGGCATCCGCTGGGTACCCCAGACCGACGAAGGCCCCGGACCGCTGGTCACGCGGTTCGAGGCCCTGTTGCTGCACAAGCCGGACTGACCCAGGCGCCTCAGCGCACCGCGGAGCGACGACGCCGACGCATGCCTGCGCCGAGCGCCAACAGCGCCAGCCAGCCACTCGTGCCGTCGACCGTGCTGCAGTCTTGCTTGAGGTCGCCGCCCCCCCGGAACCCGAGGGTGTCGCAGGGGTCGCCGACCAGGTCGCCGTCTTCATCCTCTTGCCCGGGGTTCACATCATCCGGGCAGTTGTCGCACACGTCACCGAGGCCGTCGACATCGCTGTCGAGGTTCTCCTCGGACGCGACGACCGGGCAGAAGTCACAGTTGTCGCCGAAGCCGTCACTGTCGCGGTCGAGCTGGCCTTCGTTGGCATCTACCGGGCAGTTGTCGCACGCGTCGCCCACTCCGTCGCCGTCTGCGTCCGCTTGCTCGGGGTCAGCCACGTCGGGGCAGATGTCGCAGCCATCGCCCACGCCGTCCCCGTCTGCGTCTTCCTGCCCCGGGTTCGACTGCACCGGGCAGTTGTCGCACGCATCGCCAAACTGATCGCGATCCGCGTCGTTCTGGTCGAAGTTCTCCACCTCCCGGCAGTTGTCGCACGCGTCACCGAACCCGTCACCATCGGCATCCGTGGCGTCGGCACTCGGCGTCAGTGGACAGTTGTCGCACACATCGCCCACGCCGTCTTCGTCGTTGTCGCTCTGGCCAGGGTTGGGCAGCAACGGGCAGTTGTCGCAGTCGTCGCCCAGACCATCCTCGTCTACGTCGCTCTGGGCCGGGTTCGGCACGCCGGTGCAGTTGTCGCACTCGTTGCCGATGGTGTCGCCGTCGTCGTCGGCCTGCTCCGGCCCCGGCGGCGGATTGAACACCTCGGGGCAGTTGTCGCACGCATCGCCCACACCGTCGAAGTCGGCGTCGTACTGATCGGGATTGTCGAGCAAGTAGCAGTTGTCGCAGAAGTCACCGTGGCAGTCGCCGTCCGAGTTCTCCTGCATCGGGTTCATCACGAACGTGCAGTTGTCGCACAGGTCGCCCGCGCCATCCATGTCGACATCGGCCTGGTCGGGGTTGAAGTCATCCCCGCAGTTGTCGCACGACAGCGCAAACGTGCCGTGCGGGAGGCCCGGATTGTCCGCATCTTCGATGTTGATGGTGCCCATGGACAGCAGGTCGCCGTCATCGTCGAAGTTGTCCGTGGGGTACTCGCACTCCCAGATGTGGAAGTCCCAGTACAGGTCGTTGGTGTCGTAGTCGCAGTCCTCGTCCACCTCGATCGGCGGCTCATCGGCGAGGTCGATGCCGTTGCAGTTGAGGTCCTGCATGATGGACAGGTTCGCCGGAATCGGCTCGAAGCCGCGCGCGGCCCAGGTGAGCGCGCGAGCGAACAGCTGATCGCCGTCGCCCGAGGCGCGCCACAGGTCTGGATCGGAGTTGCTGTTGGGCGGGTAGGCATTGACCACCACCACACGGCCCGCCTCAGGCGTGGGCGGCTCCAGCACCACTACGCCGACCTCGCCGTTGGACCACTCCGCGATCTGCACCGCAGGCGGACGCACCTCGATGCCCGCGACCTGGGTGGATGCGCTGCCGCCATCGAACTCGTTCGCGCCGTACAGGACCGGATGGCCCCACACCTGGCCCACATCCCACCGGAAGTCGGGCAGCGGGTCGATGGTGAGGTTGCCGCCGGCCTGCACCAAGGTGCCTCGGGTGACCGGGAGGTAGCCCTGGATCTCGAACCGCCCCTCGATTCCGCGGCCGTCAGCGAAGGACCCCGCCGCCAGTACAACGCCGCCGCCGGTCTCCACGAACGTCGCCAGCGAGTCGCCGAGCGCGATGCCGTCGTGGAATGGACGGTCGCTGTACACGAGCACGGCGCTGTATTGGCCGAGATCGAGCGCGCTTGGCGTCTCGATGCCCACGTCGAAGATGTCGACCCGCGCGCCGAAGAACATGCCCGTGCAGGCCAGGTAGTCGCGCACATCTTCATTGAAGCTGGCATCGAACGGTGCGCCGAGCACGGCGACCGACTGGGCGCTCGCGACACCCGACCACAGCACCCCAGCGAGCATCAGCAGTCGCGTCATCGCACCCCTCCCGTCATCCGGCGGCGCCCGAGCGCCAAGGCGCCCGCTACCACCAACCAGGGCCAGGCCCCGGTCGGCCCGCCCCCCGTGGCGCAGGTGAGCGTGGCGCCGCCACCCTGCAGTCGCAAGTAGTCACACTCGTCACCGAGCCCGTCGGCGTCTTCATCGCCCTGTTCGGGATTCGGCACATCCGGGCAGTTGTCGCAGGCATCGCCGATCCCGTCGCCGTCGGTATCGGTCTGGTCCTCCGTCGCGAGCGCGACGCACCGGTCGCAGGTGTCGCCCAGGCCGTCGGCATCTGCGTCCTCCTGCCCCTCGTTCATCACGCTGGGGCAGTTGTCGCAGGCATCGCCGATCCCGTCTTCGTCCGCGTCGTCCTGGAACGGGTCCTTCACATCGATGCACACGTCGCACACATCGCCGATGCTGTCCTGGTCCACATCCGACTGCGAGTTGTTCGACAGCAGCACGCAGTTGTCGCACTCATCGCCCACACCGTCGAGGTCGGTGTCGGTCTGGTCTTCATTCGCCTTCTCGGGGCACGTGTCGCAGTCGTCGCCCACGCCGTCCAGGTCGACATCGTCCTGCGAGGTGCCCGCATCGAACGGACAGACATCGCAGCGGTCACCGATCCCGTCGAAGTCGGCGTCGTCCTGCGCGGGGTTGACCACGTAGATGCAGTTGTCACATGCATCACCGATGCCATCGAAATCGGTGTCGCCCTGACCTGGGTTGTTCAGCCCCGGGCAGTTGTCGCAGGCGTCGCCCGCGAAGTCGCGGTCGGCGTCGGATTGGTCGGGGTTGAACGTAAGGATGCAGTTGTCACACACATCGCCCAGCGAGTCGCGGTCGAGGTCGGACTGGTCGGTGTTGTCGGTGAACACGCAGTTGTCGCAGGCGTTCGGGAAGCAGTCGCCATCGAAGTTCAAGCCGTCGTCGGGCGTGTACTGGCAGGCATCGCACAGGTCGCCGACCCCGTCGCAGTCGCTATCGGCCTGATCCGGGTTGAAGTCGTACAGGCAGTTGTCGCACACGAACATCGCCGTGGTCGACGTGATGCCATCGGGGTTCATCACCTGGACCATGCCCAACATCGCCAGCGGGTCGAACCCGAGCTGCAGGTCGCCGTCTACGTCCTGGTCGGCGATGAAGTAGGTGCATCCGTGTGACGTGTAATCGTAGTAGTAATCGGCGTTGTCGTACGGCAGACCGGTCTCGGGATCGACGTTGGCTGCACACACGGGGTCGCTCGGATCCACCGGCTCTTCGTCGCTCGCATCGATGAAGTTGCAGTTGTAGTCCTGCTCGATGCTGCGATTCTCGCAAGTGGTAGGCGGCTTGCCGAACCCGCCCGTCCAGATCAGGGCGTTGGCCATGGCCTCGTCCATGTCGCCAGACCAGAAGTAGGGCCGCTCGCCGTTGTCGTTGGGCGGAAAGAAGTTCAGGGCGACGATCTTGCCGGCCTCTTCAGGCTCCCACCCGATGATCGCCGAGGCCCCGTTGGTCCATCGGGCGGCAGTGAATGCGCCGTCCTGGGCGGCTACCGTGCCGCCGACGTGCACGCTGGCGTCGCCCAGGTTCACGAAGTTGATGCCGCGCGTGAGCGGATGGCCGGAGATCGGACCTGCCAGCCAGCGGTACCCCTCGAGCACATCGATGCCGAGGTTGCCACCGGGCGCCACGAGTGGCGACACGGTGACCGGCATGTACTCATCGCCGAATCGACCCGCGACCTCGGTGCCGGTTGCGAACGCACCCGCGGCGAGCACCACGCCGTTGCCCCGCTCCACATACGCGGCCAGGTTGTCACCGAACACGACCGGATCGGCGAACGGAGAGTCCGAGAACACCAGGATTGCGTGGTAGTTCAGCAGATCGGCGAGGCCGGGCGTGTACAGCGAGATGTCGTAGAAGTCCACGCTGGTGAACTCGCCGGTGCACATGAGCGCATCCCGGACGTCTACGCTCCATTGCGGGTTAGAC
>JBLFXJ010000381.1:0-7564 GCA_047609825.1 Myxococcota bacterium | reverse complement strand
GACGACGACTGCGATGGCCTGTTCGACGAGGAAGACCCCGACATCGACGTGTTCACCCTCATCGCCTGGGGCCCGGACCGCGACCTCGACGGGTACGGCACCGACTCCGACATCATGTTCGCCTGCCGGCAGCCCGACGGGTGGGGCTTCGCCAACCGCGACTGCGACGATACGCGGGACGACATCAACCCCGACATGCCGGAGATCTGCAACCCGGACGAGCCGGTAGATGACGACTGTGACGGCCTGGTGGACGACGACGACCCCGATGTGTCGGAGGACAGCTACCTCGAGTGGTACGCCGACCGCGACGACGACGGCTTCGGGTCGGGCGTGGACTTCGAATACGCCTGCGGTCGCCCCGACGGCACCGCTCCCAACGACGACGACTGCGACGACGCCGACGACCGCGTGGGAGCACCGGCGCTGTGGTACGGCGATGCGGATGGGGATGGGTTCGGGGGGGGCGACCCGCTGGACCCGGTGCCGAGCTGCGGGCCGCCGGTGCCCGACGCGCTCCCCGACTGGCGCGGCGTGGACTGCGACGAGGCAGACCCCACAATCAACCCGGGCGCGTTCGAGCTGTGCGAGAACGGCGTGGACGAGGACTGCAACGGCGTAGATGACCTCTGCGAGTGCAGTCCGCTCGGGCCGCGGGCCCCGCTGAACACCCTCGGCGAGAACACGGCGGCGGGCTGCTGGGACGGCAATCCGTGCGCCTATGACACGTACAGCTGGGACTCATCACACGGGCAGAACTACACCGACTTTGGCCAGCGCATCTCGTGCACTGGGCCCACCACCTGCGTTCGCCACGTGGGCATCACCACCTACTCGGGCTCCACCACCGTGTGTCAGGGCTCGTGGGATGTGCTGTGCAATGGCCGGTGGGTCGGTGTGATCGAGACGCTGGGCATGGCCTGCGCCGGCAGCGCGATGTCCAACGGCTGCCAGACCGACTTCGTGCTCGCCGAGGAGTGCTCGGAGATCACGCTGGAGGCCATCGCGGATGGTGATGGCACCGCCGGCTGCTGTGGCAGCCCGCAGCCCGACAGCATGATCACCTCAGTGAGCGCCTGGTGAGTGCCTTGTGAGCGGCCTCACCCGGCGCGGAACACGCTGGGTGCCACGCCCACCTCACGCTTGAATGCCCGGCTGAACGCCGCCTCTGAGGCGTAGCCGACCTCGCCTGCGATCTGGGCCATACCCGCGGAACCCTCCCGCAGGGCGCGTCGGGCGAGGCACATCCGCCACCGCAGCAGGTACTGGCTGGGGGGCTGGCCGACGAGCCGGTCGAACCGGGTGTAGAACGCCGAGCGGGAGAGGCCGGCGGCGTCGGCGAGGGACCGGGCGGTCCACGGGCCACCCGGCTCTCCATGCACCCGACCGAGTGCCCGGCCGATGTGGGGGTCGGACAGGGCGCCGAGCCAGCCGCCATGCTCCACGCCCTCTTGCTGCACCCAGGCCCGGAGCACCTGCACGAACAGCACCTCGGCCAGGCGGCGCACGAGCAGCTCGTGGCCGGGTCGGGCGGCCTTCACCTCGTGGGCGAGCAGGGCCAGGGTGGCGTCGAGCCAGGCGGCCGTGTGGCCCGAGCCGCCGCGCACGTGCACGATGTCGGGCAGCAGGCCGAGCAGGAAGTCGCGGCCGTCGAGGCCGAGTTCGAATGTGCCGCAGAGCAGGCTGGTGGGTCGGCCCCCGCCGCCGTGGCGCACGATGGGCAGGCCGGGCGCATCCTCTCGCGGGAGCTTCGCGATGTGGGCCGTGGGCAGGCCCACCTCGGCGGTGAGCTCGTGGGCGGAGCCGCGGGGGAACAGGATCAGGTCGCCGGCGCGAAACCCGTGGTGCTGGCCATCGGAGGTTCGCGCCCACCCGGCACCCTCGAGAACGACGTGGAACATCGCGGTGGGGGTGCCGGTGGTGTGCACCCCCCATGGGTGGGAGAGCTCGGCCCGGCTGAACAGGCTGCCGCGGACCCGGAGCTGGGAGAGCACGTCCGACAGCACATCATGTTCCGGATGGCTTGGACGATCTGCAATGGAAGCGGGACTGTTTGGCATTCACCTGTCCGTTCGATGCCCCTATTGTATGGACATCCAACCCGGAGGTCCACATGTGGCGCACCTATCTCGCGACGGCCTTGAACTTCTTCTTCCCCGGTCTCGGCACGCTGAGCCTCGGCCACAACCCGGTACGCTCCGTGCTGTGGTTGATCGGCGTCATCGGGCTGACCTACGTGGAGCTCAGCCTGCAGGCGCTGTCGCCCAGCCTGTACGGCGTGATGTTCGCCTCGGTGTTCATCATGAACACCGCGTTCGCCATCGAGGCGTACCAGGTGGGCTTCGCGAAGTTCGGGGCGGGTGAGCCGGCGACTGCGTAAGCCCTCCGCTCAGTCCATCTGCCCATCGGCTGCCGGCCCGAGGTACCGCTCCTCCACCATGTGGAGCACGTGCGCGCCGTCCGACATGTCCACGTGGAAGTGGTTGTCGTGCGCCTCGTTGTACTCGGGCGTGAGGATGATGTTCCAGTAGTAAAGGTCGAACCAGCGGTGCACGGCGTCGTACAGGAACGCGCCCTCCGGCGTGTCCGGCGTGGGGTCGTCGTGTTCCCAGTGGTCGATCACGGTCGCCACCTCGCCATCGGCGAAGGTGAACCCGTGGATGTCGATGGCGCGGCCGAGGCCGTGCTGGGACAGGCTGCCGGAGCCGGCGATCACGCGGCAGTTGTAGGTGCCGACATGGATCAGCTCCACCACGTCGAGCGGGGCTACGTCCTCGGCGGTGTGCAGGATGCTGGTGGCGGTCTCGCAGTCCACCAGCACCCGCGCCGGATCGTCGGCGTAGTAGTACCGGAGATCGACGCCAGCGACGGTGGGGCCCATGCGCACGGGGGCCTCGATATGGCAGTCGAGCTCGGGGTACCCGGCGGGGTGTTCATCGTCCCGCACCTGGGGCTCGAACGGCACGCCGGCGGCGGCCAGGCCCTCGCGGCAGTCGCCGATGTCGCGGTCGAAGTCCGGCAGGCAGGCGAACACGTCGGTCTGGCCGCCGGGCCGCGGTGTCTGCACGCAGCCGTAGCCGGGGCGGCAGCCCTCGTAGGGGAACACGCCGAAGTCGCAGCGGGAGAGGCAGCTGCCGTCGCCGCCGGTGCCTACCGGGAGTGCTGTGTCGTCGATGCAGGCGGTGACGGGGTGGCCGGCGGCGTCGGGGCAGGAGGTGTCGCACGGCAGCGAGCAGGTGCCTCCCGGGAAGTCGGGGTCGAGCAGGCACACGCCGCCGTCGTAGCTGCACTCGTCGTCGGTGGTGCAGGGGCTGCCGATGAACCCGAGCGGCCCGTCATCGACGGGCGTGGTGGAGGTGCTCGTGTCGGTGGGCGTGGTGCCCGTCGAGGTGGTGTCCGTGGACGTAGTTCCGCTTGTGGAGGTGGACGAATCGGTGCCCGCGCCGGTGCCGACCGTGACCGGGAGCTCCACTCCGGGGCGGGTCGGGGCCATGCGCACGACTCCGGCGGGCTCTGGGCGGCACGCCAGTGACACCAGCGCGACCGCCATCCAGCTGACCCGTGGGTTCGGCACGTCTGTCCTCCGTCTCTGCCGTCTTGACCCGTCGGGGGTGGGTGGGCAAACGCCAGGCGGGCGCAGGCAGGGATGGCCGGGGTGGCAGGTGGTTGCAACGGCCTGAAGATGTACATAATCGATGCCAACCCGCCGGGGTATGTGTACATGAACGGCTGAAGTCCGAGGTGGGCGCCACCGGCTGCGGTGGGCTGTCAGCGCGTCGACAGGCGACATGGGGGCCAAGCCGCATATGGTTGTGGTGTAAGGAGAAGGTATTGCTCTTCCTGCTCACCCTCGCTGCCGTTGCCCAGGAGTTCGACCCGGACCCCGCGTGGCCTCTGTGCGGCAACATCGCCGACGCGCCGCCGGATGACTGGCGGGCTGAGGATGGCTGTCCGCCCGACCGGCGCGGGGCGGCGTTCGCGGACGGCACCATCATGGATGCATTCGGGCCGCGGGTGGTGGGCGGTCGCTACGACTTCCACCGCGGGCTCGACATGGCCACGCCAGTCGGCACGCCGGTGTTCGCCATCGCCGATGGCTGGGTCCAGCGCGCCGGCGATGATCCGTCGTTCGACGAGCCCGTGGTCGAGGTGCAGCACGCGCGCCCAGGACAGGAGAGTTGCGTGCCCGCCGGGTGCTACGCCAGCCTGTACATGCACCTCACGGAGGCCGTGGTAGACGAGGGCGAGCGCGTGGTCGAGGGGCAGCTGATCGGGTTCAGCGGCGAGACCGATTCGGGCTTCGAGCACCTCCACTTGGAGATCCGGAGCGCGCCGGTCGACGAGCCGGAGAGCTCTTGGCGGCGGGACGCGGTGGACCCGCTCCGGGTGCTGCCAGTCGCGCCGGATCGGCGTCCGCGGGTCAAGATCCACAAGGTGGATGCCTCCGACCCCCTGCGAGGGGTGGTGGATGTGACGGTGGTGGGTCGGCGCGACCTGGCCTCGGTCAGCGTCACGCTGCTCGACCGCCGCGGGCTCATCGTCCCCCAGCCCGGCGATGTGCCGGATGCGAAGGGGTATGTGGTTCACCCGAGCTCCTACGAGCCCGAGCTGTGGAACCGGCTCTATACCCACAAGGACAACGATGCTGTGCCGTGGGAGGC
The DNA here is from genome assembly GCA_047609825.1 of Myxococcota bacterium. Classification (GTDB taxonomy): domain Bacteria; phylum Myxococcota_A; class UBA796; order UBA796. The sequence continues at coordinate 2,903 of JBLFXJ010000381.1, read as the reverse complement.
GTTCGGCGTGGGGGGCGAACGAGAGTGCCCCTTCGCAGATGAGCATCCCCGCGACTACGCCCACGGCGTGCACCTGGACGCCACGCTGCCCGACGTGGGATGGATCGGGTCATTCAACGGCGTGGTGGTGGACCCGGATCGGTTCGTGGACCGCACCCCGCTGCCGGTGCTGTCGCTCACGTTCACGGAGCTGGTGGGCCCAGCCACCTGTGTCTGGGTGCGGGCAGAGACCTGGGATGGGGCCGTCGGGGTCAATTCCTGGGGCGACTGCGACTGACCGGCGGTTGAGCGGTCCGGTGTGCTTGCGGTTCTTGTGACGTCGCTGGCATGTGGTGGGCGAAGGATCACGGGTTCGGACGGATTCAGGGAGAGCCGGTGCCTGCTGGCGTGGGTCCTCCCCATCCGCGGCATCGCGGACTCCGGCGCCAGCGGACGGAGTCCACTGGCGCCGGAGTCCCCTGCTGGCGGCGTCTGGGGTCCAGGGACGCCTGTGCATCGTCTGCTGGCCCTGGTAGAATCAGGCCATCCAAGGAGCCACCCATGCGCGCCACCCTCGCCTTGCTCGCCCTGGCCGTCTCGTCCACGGCCGCCGCCCAGTCCCTCGCCATCAGCGGGAGCTGCCCGGGCCCGATGACCTTCGATGTCACGGGGTTGACCCCGGGCGCCGAGATCGTGCTCGTTGCCGGCAGCGGTCCGGGTGCGGCGCGCATCCCGGCCGGACCGTGTGCCGATCTCAGCTCCGGCCTGGCCGGTCCGCTCCGCAAGGTGGCCGGCCCGCTCCGTGACGCCGACCGCGACGGTCGGGTCACCCTGTCGCCGACCGTGCCCGGTGGGGCGTGCGGGTCGAGCCTCGTCGCCCTGGAGCTCGGCACCTGCGGCCTCACCCCACCCGTGCCGCTGGCCGGGGGGGACGAGTTCGTGCTGTTCGTGACCAACACCTTCATCGGCTCGGATCCGGCCACCTGGCTGCTCAGCCGCGGCGACGCGGATGCCTACTGTGCGAGCTACGCGGCCTCCAACGGCATCGCCGGCTCCGACTTCCGCATCGTGTACTCCACGCCATCTGAAGATGCGTGGGACTACCTGGCCTATTCGCCGGGGCCGGATGCGCGGGTGTACGACCGGGACGGGGTCTTGGTCGACTCGGGCGACCTGTGGGATGGGTCCGATATCGCGCTGCCGGACATGGTGGCGTGGACGATCACCGGCAGCTGGTCGGACGGCGCATTCCACGAGTGTGACGGCGCCTACCCGTCGGGCTCGTGGCCGATCTGCCAGTACTGCGACGAGAAGTTCGCGTGTGGCACCACCGGCGACAACCCGTTCGAGCCCAGCTCGTGCTGCTGGACGGGCATCCGCGCGGTGGTGTGCATGGGCACGCTGTAGGCGCGCGCCAGGATCAGCCGTCGCCGGTGGGGACCACGGTGGCGGGCTCCACCATCAGCACGACGGTGCGCTCCTCGGCTCGGGTACGGTGCACCACCCCGTGGGGCACGAGCATCGCCTGCCGGGGGCCCAGCTCCACGGTGCGCTCGGAGCCGTCGGCGTCGCGGATGTCGAGCAGCAGCAAACCCTCGAGCACGAAGAACACCTCGTCTTCGGTGTCGTGGTGGTGCCAGTGGAAGGTGCCGAGGAACACGCCGAGGCGGACGTAGGTGTCGTTGGCCTGGCACAGGGTGCGGTTCCACCACGGGACCGGGCAGCCGTCGGCGAGTGCGCCGGCGTCGATGGTCTCGAGCCCAGCGTGCAGGGGCTCCAGCGAGATGTCGTAGGTCGTGCTCATCAACCCTCCCGCCCGAGCGTACAGGAGGGGTCGCGGGCAACCCACGGCGTGGCTCAGGCCGTGAGCAGCAGGTCGTCCTGACCGGCGGCCTCGAACGCGAGCACCACGGTGGCGGCGAGCTGCACGAGGTAGATCCCGCCGACCACCGGGGCCAGCAGCAGCTGTCCGGCCAATGAGACCCACCTGGGCGCGTGGTGGCCCTCGAGGGCGGCTGGATCGGTCGGGTCGATGCCGAGTTCGACGGCCGCCTGGACCATGGCGACGACGTCGGGCAGCTCGCCGAGCATGCCCGCCCCCAACAGGCCGCCGATGCACAGGGTGTGGAGGATGAGCAGCCGGCCGAAGGCCCCGCCGTTCGACACCAGCGACGTGCCGCGCGTGAAGGACTCGCCCAGACCGCCGCCGCCCGCTGCGACCACCGGTGTGAACGCGAACGCTGCTCCGAGAAGGATGCCCGGCAGAATGCACAGCGACAGTCCGAGGGTCACTGCGACCAACCACAGGCCGCACACGGCCAGGCAGGCCGGTCGCATGGCCGCCGCCAGCACCGACGCCGTCGTGGGGGAGTCGCCGCGGCGTAGCTCGACCAAGGCCGCGACCAGCAGGGCCAGGGTGGGCACGCCGAACACCATGGCGCCGCCGAGCTCCACCGCCGGGAGCAAGGGTGGCAGGGTCTCGCCCCCGATGCCCGCGTCGACCAGCGCAGTGGCGATCTCGATGGGCAGCTTCGTGCCCGCCCAGTCCAGGGCGGCGAGGACCAGCAGCATCCCGGGGGCGCGTCGGATCAGCCCGAGTCCGGCCACCACACCCAGTCCCAGGGTGGGCGCGCGGGTGTCGGTGTCGGGCGGTGTGAACACGTCGTCGGGGCTGGCCATCGGTTCCGCTCTCGGTGAGCGCCGATGCTACCCCAGGGCTCACCCCGCAGGTCGGCCCAGCGAGCGGTACCGCGCCCCATCGTAGGCGTCGTCCGCCGCTGGGAGCAGGTTGCGCGCGTCGTACACGAGGTCGCCCCGCATCCGGTCCAGCACGTGCGCCAGATCCACCGCGCGGTACTCCGGCCACTCGGTGGCGATGAGCACGGCGTCGGCCCCGTCGGCGGCAGCCACCGGGTCGGTGGACC
>JBLFXJ010000380.1:0-7565 GCA_047609825.1 Myxococcota bacterium | reverse complement strand
GCCACCGGTCCCATCGCCTGCGCCGGTGGCACCCAGCCCTGCGCCAGTTGCGCCCGCACCTGCCCCAGTGCCTCAGCCCGTCGGACGGGTGTTCTCGATCACCCTCGCATCCGTCCCGATGGGTGCAGCCGTGCGCATCGACGGGCGCAACGCTGGGCGCACCCCCCTCACCACCGAGCTGCCCTCCGGCACGTACCGTGTGAACATGGAGGTCGCCGGGCATCTGTCCGAGCGCCCGATCCAGGTCGGCCGACGCCTGCCGGTGCGCTACATGTGGCAGGCCGAGGAGGATTCGTGGGAATCTGGCTTCTGATCGCTGCCGCGTGGGGGGCGCCGTGCGCCGACCCGGCCGCACTGGTGGCCGATGCGGAGCAGGCGGTTCTCGAGGCGCGATGGGATGATGCGTGGGACCTCGTGGATGCAGTGGAAGACGCATTCGGATGCGCTCCCGCGGCGTCGCCCGATCTGCTCGCGCGGATGTGGCAGGCCGAGGGCGTGCTGCACGCGTCCACCGGCGAGGCCGACGCCGCTGATGATGCATTCGCCGCGGCCTCGCGCGTCGCCCCCGATCTGTGGAACCCCGACTACGGGCCTGCGATGAAGGCCATGTTCGACGCCACCGCCGGTCGGTCTCCCGTGCCCGTGGTGGTCGAGCTGCGACCGCCCCTGGAGCGGTTCGTGGGCATGGTCGACGGGGTGGTCACCACGGCGCCGTTCTCGGTCCCCGCCGGCCTCCACCTGATCCAGGTCGGCCCAGAGGACGAGCCGATGCGGTTCGCGAAGGTCGTGTTCCTGCCGCCTGGCGAGCACTCCGTGATCGACCATGGCGTCGACGAGACCGTCCCCGCTGCCGATTCGGTCGTCGCCATCGGCCCGGTGGTTGGGCCGCCGCCTCCCGATACACTGACCGACCCGTCCCGTCCTCCGCGAAAGACCCCGCTGCTGGTGGCGGGCGGCGCGGCCCTCGCGCTGGGCCTGGGCAGTGCCATCGCGGCCACGACCCAGAACGCCGCACTGACCAACGCGGCCGGTGTCGACAGCCTCGAGGCGGCCTATGGTCGTCAGCAGGCCTTTGGCTATGCCGGCTATGGGCTGCTCGGCGCTGGCGGCGCGCTGGTCGGCCTGTACCTGGTGCTCTGAGGTGGCGATGCGATCCGCTCTTCCGCTCTCGATGATCTCGGCCACGCTGTTCCTGACAGGCTGCTTGGTGAACACGACGCTGTACCGCGAGCGGCTGGACGACCTGTCCGCGAAGGACCTCGACGGTGATGGTGTGGTGGCGGGCGACGACTGCGACGACACCGACCCCGCCATCTTCCCGGGCGCCGAAGAGGTGTGCGACGAGCAGGACAACGACTGCAACGGCGAGACCGACGAGGGCGTGCAGGAGCGGTTCTGGTTCGATGGCGACGGCGATGGCCACGGCGCGGGTACGGAAGTGTCGGCGTGCACTGCGCCGGACGACCACGTCGCCAACAACGACGACTGCGACGACTCCGAGCCGACCGTGTACGAAGGGGCCGAAGAGCTGTGCGATGGGCTCGACAACGACTGCTCCGGCACGCCGGACGATGGCCCAGTGCGGACGTTCTTCGCCGATGGAGACGACGACGGGCATGGCACCTCCGATGAGACCGTCGACGCCAGCTGTCCCCCCGACGGATTTGCGCCGACCGGCGATGACTGCGATGACGGCGACCCCGATCGGTCGCCGTCGGAGCCCGAGGTCTGCAACGGTCAGGACGATGACTGCGATGGGCTGACCGACGACGGCGACGCGGACATCGATCCGACCAGCCAGGAGGAGTGGTGGCCAGACCTCGATGGTGATGGGTTCGGCGACATGTCCGATCTCCGACTTACGTGCATCGTGCCACCGTTCGGCGCCGGCAACGGCTTCGACTGCAACGACGCCGACCCCGGGGAGGGCCCTCCCGGGCTGTGGCGCCAAGACATCGATGGGGATGGCTATGGCGGGCCTGCCGAGGGGCCGCAGTGTCGACCGGGCCCGAGCTGGCGGCCCGCTGCCGAGCCCGAGGACTGCGAGGAGGGGGATGCGGCGATCAATCCCGGCGCGCTCGAGGTCTGCGAGGATGGCATCGATCAGAACTGCGTAGACGGCGACGCCCGGTGTCACCGGTCACTGCTCGCCTGGTCGGGTGGTGATCCCAGCGGCGCCGAGGCCTCGTGGATTGGCCGCGAGGCCGGTACCACTGCCGGCGTGGTGGTGTCTGCGGCAGGCGATCAGAACGGCGACGGTCGACCGGACCTGGCCGTCGGTGCCACCGGCTACAGCGGCAAGTTCGCGGGTCAAGGTGCGATCTACATCCTGCAGGGGCCCACCTACGCCATGGGACTCGACCTGGACGAGAACAGCTACGCCCGCCTGGTGGGCGAGGCCCCGGGCGACAAGATGGGCCGTGGCATCGCCGGTGGAGCCGACCTCGACGGCGATGGGCAGGACGATCTCGTCGCCGGCGCCTGGCTGTCGGACGAGGGGGCGGTCGATGCTGGCGTGGCCTACCTGGTGTACGGGCCGGTCGAGGGCGATGTGTCGCTGGCGGGGGTGCCAAAGCTGATCGGCGTGCTCGAAGATGATCAGTGTTGCCAGGTGATGGAGCTGTCGGATGTGAATGACGACGGCCAGGCGGACCTGGTGATCGCGTCCGAGTACGCCACAGTGCGGGATCAGGTGAGCGCAGGCGCGGTGCATGTGTTCACCACGCCGCTCGGGCGCCGATTCGATCGGAACCTGACGCTCGACGAGGCCGGGCTCACCGTGTTTGGAGAGACCACGGGTGATCAGGCCGGCAAGTCGCTGGCGGTGTCGGATGTGGATGGCGACGGAAGCGCCGACCTGTCACTGGGCGCGTTCCGGGTGGATCCGTCGGTAGATCTGATCAATGCCGGCGCAGTGTCCCTGTTCTACGGTGGCCCCCTCCCCACGGGCATGGTCTCTGCCGACGACGCAGACGCGCGGTTCATCGGCGAGGAGGGCGGCGACGGCGCCGGTGAGGGACTGGCGAGCGGCGGCGACATCAACGGTGACGGCAACGCGGATCTGTTGATCAGTGCGCGCACCGCCGACCACCTGCTCGAGGAGAACTGCGGCAAGGTGTACGTGGTGTATGGCGGCTCCCACGGTGGCACGGCCGCGCTCTCCACGGTGCCCGATTTCATGTACGGCGAGGTGGCTGGCTCGAGGATTGGTCGCACCACGGCCGTGGTGAAGGCGTACGACGGCGACATCTACGACTGGCTCGTGATCGGTGCCGATGTCGACCCCATCGGCGGGCTGGAGGCGGGCGCGATCTACATTCTGCCCGGGCCCATCGTGGGTGGGGTGAACCTGAGCGACGCCGATCGCATCATCCGCGGCGAAGCGCCTGGCGATCAGTTCGGCTATGGCATCGCAAACGTGGGCGATGTGGACCGCGACGGCTGGGAGGACATCCTGGTCAGCGCCTACCACTACGACTTGGTCGAGTCGAATGTGGGCAAGGCGTACCTGATCTACGGCACCGATCTGTAGTCACGCCTGGCGGCCGCGCCGCCGTGGGCGCGGAAGCCCCGGTCATCGGGGGCAGTCGGCCGCTTCTTCGTACTCGATCACGATGTCGGCCTCAGGCGGCGGGATGTCGTTCGGGTCGAACACCACCGCATTCAAGGCCTCGTCGTAGGTCCAGTCTACGACCTCGGTGTCGTTGACCGTGACCACGATGGTGTCTTCGAGGGGCGTGCCCTTCAGCTCGAAGGTGTCTTCCGCCTCGTTGATGCTCGTCTCGAGGATGGCCTCGAAGTAATCTACCCAATCGGCCGAACAGAGGTTGAGTTTGGCGCCGCCGGTGGCATCGGCGGCGTCGTGATAGCCGCGGCCTTCCTCTGCGCATCCGCCCCCGCCGGGCGGGCCGACGACCACACTCACCACCATGTCGGGAACGTCGGTGAGCACTCCGTCGAGGTGCGTGCGCCAGCCCAGGCGGGACTGCTCGGGCTCGTCGGACAGGAGCACGGCCAGGTGGTTCGCCTCGTCGCGGAGGAAGCCCGAGTTGCAGCCGCCGAGGTCGGACGCGATGATCGCGGCCTCGAGGATCTGGACGCCTGCTTCGGTCCAGGAGCCGCCCGGCCCACGGCACGCGGCGTCGAACAGGGCCTCGGAGCCTGGGATGTCGGCCTTGATGATCGCCTGGTTGTGACAGCCGCTGTCGGCTGTGACCACCATCACATGGTAGTCGAGATCGCTCTCGGCGAGCAGCTCCTCGAGGGCGGTGTAGCTCTCGCCGAGGCGGGCGGCGTCGTCATCCATCGAGCCGGAGCGGTCGACCGTGAACACGATGTCGACCGCTGGCCAGGAGTTGGGGAGCTGCCTGAACTCCTCGCGCCGAGCGACGGGTGGCTCCTCATCGCCGATCAGCAGGACGGTGACCGGACCGGCAGGATTATCGGACACGACGCGGAGGGTGCCCTCGGTGTCGAGCCCGTTTGGCGTGTACCACATCCGGATGGCTTCAGTGGAGGTGGGGTCGAGGGTCCATGGCAGCTCGGGGGCGAGCGCGTCGATCGAGAACGAGGTCCCGCTCACGGCGAGCTCGGTGATGGTGACCGGCGCGCCGCCGGTGTTGGTGAAGGTGAGCGCGCCATCTTCGGCGCACGGCCGAGCGACCGAGCCAAACTCCAGCGGATTCGGGCTGACCTCGAGTCCGGCACGCAACGCGCCGCCGCCCACTGGCACGTCGAGCACGGGACGGGCGGGATCGTTGCTCTCGATATGGATCGCGCCGGAGTCATTGGGCTGCGACGGCTCGTAGAACACTGCGATGGGCATACTGGCGCCGGGGTTGATCTCGAACGGCGGCGGCACCACCATCTCGAGCCAGAACATGGGCGCCTCGAGGTCGATCGAGGCGACATTCAGCACCTCCTCGCCCGCGTTGGACAGCGTGACCATCTGGCTGTGCTGCGAGCCTGGCAGCTGTGCGCCGAAGTCGACGGCCGCGGGCGTGACCACCAGCTCTGGGCCCACGGCGCCTGGGCCGTCTTGGGTGCCCGTGAGCCCGGTTTCGGCGCTGCAGCCGGCCAGGAGCGCAACTATGATCGAATACCTATGCATCGGACGACCCCCTGTGGACAATCGTAGCCTACGTGGCACAGAATGCGTCGTCCGGAGTTGACACCCGAGCCCGTTCCCTTCCGGCCTGTCGTTGCGGGCGTGGACTGCAGGCGGTCGCAGGCTAGGGGTGCAGGTGCGCACCGTGCCCCCGAGTCCAGTGACCAGTCCGCATCCGGTCTCCACCGAGGATCGAGGGATACCCCAGCGATTTCGGCGCGGAGCGGCTGAGATCGTCAGCCTGATCTCAGCGAGACGCGCAGAAGCCGCGGGCCTGATCCTCGCGATGGTGCTCGCTGTGGCGCACTCGGCGTGCTGGCCTGGCTGGTGGGTCGAAGATGCTGCCATCGCGTTCGCCTATGCGCGGAACTGGGCGGAGGGATGGGGCCTCGTCGCGTTTCCGGGCGGCGAGCGGGTGGAGGGGTACAGCGATCCGCTGTGGGTGGCGCTGCTGGCGCTGGGCGAGTGGGTCGGCGTGGACGGCTTCACCAGCGCCAAGCCGCTCGCCGGGGTGTGCGTAGCGGCAGCGGTCTGGGCCACCTGGGCCGCAGGAGAGCGCATCGGACGGGGCGTGGGGTTGGCGGCGGCGCTCGGACTGGCGGCGTCGAGCCCGTTCGCGATCTGGGCGGCAAGCGGACTGGAGAATCCCCTGTTCGGGGCTCTGCTCGCCGTGGGCATCTGGCGGCGGCTCGCGGAGGTCGAAGACGGAGGACCGCCGTGGTCGGCTGTGGCATTCCTCGGCCTGGCGCTCACCCGACCGGAAGGGGTGGCGTACGCCGTGCTGGCATGGGGCTGGGGGGTCGTGGTGCGTCGCGATCTGCGGTCGGCCTCGGCCTGGGTAGCCCTGTTCTCGGTACCGTTCCTGCTGATCCACGGCGTCCGGTTCGCCTACTTCGCGCAAGAGATGCCGGCGACCTACCACGCGAAGCTCGGCGAACTTGCTATGGATCCGCTCGACTGGGGCCGGCGGGGCTGGCGGCAGCTGCGGCGCTACCTGGTGGAGGTGGGTGTGCTCGGCCTGCTGCCGTGGCTGCCTGTCGCACTCACCGGAGCTCAAAAGCGTCGGGCGGGTGTGGCGTTGGCAACCGTCGCCGTCGTCTGCGGGCTCGTTGCGCCGCTGCCGGATGCCGTGTTGGTGGGCGGAGTGGTGCTGGTGGTGGTGGTGCCGGTGCTCGCCGCCGCGCGCCCGGGGCCGGTGTTGGTGTGGCTTCTGTTGTGGACGGGCGTAGCGTTTGCGGTAGGCGCGGATGGCGACTGGATGCGGGGGTTCCGGTGGATGTCGCTGGTGCAGGTGCCCGTCGTGCTCCTGCTCGCGACGGCAGCGGCCGAGGCGTCCGTCTTGATCCGCTGGGCCCCATGGGCCATTGTGGGTGTGGCATGGGTGGTGCCGAACCTGCTGTACAGCGGCACATATGTGCCCGAGACCTCGCCGCACTCGGTGCTCAAGCGGGTCGTGCACTACCACGAGGCCAAGCTCCGCCTGGGGTTGGATCGTCCATATCTGGCGATTGACCACGACATGGGGGCGATGCTGTGGTGGGGTCGGGAGCAAGGCCGGGTGATCGACGCACGGGGTCTGACGGACCTGCCGTTCGCGCTGCATCACGGATCCGCGTCGTTCCCCGCCGAGTACCTGTATGGAGAGCGCCGGGCCGACTTCGTGCACGGGCACGCCCACGCCGGCGCCGCCATGCGCCGAGGCGGTAGGTTCGCGGTGGACTATATCGAGTTCCCCGGATACCGCACGAGCGGCCGCGGCCTGCACGGGGCGAACTTCGTGAGCAAAGCGCTGGTGGTCACCGATACGTGGCCGGGCGAGCCCGTGGCCTTCGGCAGCCTGCAGGTGCATCCACCGCGGGTTCGGGCCCCCGAAGTCGGGCCTGGCAGCAGCCTGCTGGTCGAGGTCGCCTGGTCGGGACGCCCGCCAGCCGGCACCCGGGCCGTGTGGTTCCTTGCCGGTCCTGGTGGCGTGGTCCGACCCTTCGACCTGCCGCCGGGATTCGACGACTGGTATCCGCCCACCCGGTGGCGCGACGGGGAGGTGGTGTTCGGCGCGTTCCCGGTCTCCATCCCAGAGGATCTACCTCTCGGTACCTATGATCTCGGCGTGGTGGTGCTGGCGCCGGACGGCGCGGTGGTGCCGCCAGCGGTACCGGCGCCGGTGCCGGCATTCGCCACGGGCGAGCACCGGTGGCCGGCGATGGTGCAGATCGTGTCCCGCGAGGCCATGTACACGCACGCCAACGCCGATCTGGAGCACGCTCGTGAGGCGGCCAAGGCGTTGAGGTGTGGCGAGGCGGAGGCTGCGTGGGCCGATGCGCGCGCACATCGCATCCGAAGCCGCGACTGGCTGCGTGCGCGGCGTCCACCCGTCGCGCGTGCGCTGGCCCGGTGCTGGGCGCGCTCGGCGCTGACGGGCGACCCGGTCGTGGCCGCGTCACTGCTGGAGCGTGCCCGT
>JBLFXJ010000379.1:0-7572 GCA_047609825.1 Myxococcota bacterium | reverse complement strand
GTCGTCGCAGTCCTCGCGCGCCGCCCACCCGTCGCCGTCCGCGTCGTCGGACGGGCCGGAAGGCGGGGGATCGGAGCACGCGAACAGGACGAGGCACCACAGCATGAGATCCCCTATTCCGGCTGTTCAAAGGCCCCGGCATCTGTCGCGGCGCCGGACGTGCGTGGGCGACCCACGAAGTCCGTGAGCGGCAACGTGGTCGACGAGCTGGCGGTGTAGTGGTCGAGCTGGGCCGGCGACACGGCCGCCACATCGTAGTCGGGGAACGGCAGGTTCGTCCATCCAGGCAGCACCCAGTCGCTCGTGAACGTGACGTGTAGGTTGTTCGAACCGGGGAGGATCGACACGTCCTCGCCGACATCGTTCGCGCCCAACACCAGCGCGCCGGCGTCGATCCGGATGCAGGGCTTGTCGACATCGATCGGGTCCCACAGCGCGGATCGTCGCACCTTGCCACGGGCATACGACCCGTAGTGGATGTCTCGCAACGCGCCCGCGCCGCTGTGCTGCTCGCCGAACGTGCTGTGCGCCAGCCAGAACTGACCGTACAGGGTCTCGTCGACCGCCTCGACCTCCACCGACACGGTGCTGTCGTCCGCGCCCGAGCCGGGGTCGAGAATCCGGGCCGCACCGTTGTCTGCGATCAGCATCGAGTTCGCCGACATGAACCCGCCGGGCTCGATCCACACGATGGCGCGGGTGCCTTCTGAGACGGAGTCCTCCACCCGGTTGCGACGGATGGCGGTGAATTCTGCGGTGAGCACGCCGTCTTCCTGCACGAGGATGGCCGCACCCCGCGGCCCGTCGTCGGCCCTGTTGCCGTACACCTCGGTGCACGCCCGCCCGGCCGGCAGGCCGGTGCTCACGAGCTCTGCGCACAGGTCCGGGAACGGCTCGACCGTCTCCAGCGGCGTGGCCACGAGCCCCACGTCCGCGTCCGGGCCCACCACGATACCGCCGCCTTCCTGGGCCGTGTTCCGGTGAATCGTAGAGTTGGAGAGCTCTGCGGTAGCCCCGGTGACGAACAGGCCACCCCCCATGCCGCGCCGGGTGGCCCCGAGTGCCGTGGCGTTGTCTGCGATAGCCGCCGCCTCCATGTCGAAGGTCGCCCCGTCTTCGATGTACGCCCCCGCACCGTGGCCCATGGCCTCGGTGGGCTCCATCCACGACATGTTGCCCGCGATCATCGCGTGCCAGGCGGTCAGCTCTTCCCGCTGCGGGTCGGTGAAGTCCAGCCCGGTGATCTCGACGAACGCGTGGTCGGTGGCGAACACGCCGCCCCCGGGCCCGTGGCTGGCATTGTCGCGCACCCGGGGCGTGCCGGCCATGGTCAGCTTGCCCGCCTCCCCGGTGACATACACGCCGCCGCCGCGGTCGGCCTCGCTGTCGAAGATCTGGGCGTTGATCACCATCGCGAGCTCGGAATCCTCGACGAAGGCGCCCCCGCCGAAGCTGGTGCCGGCGGCCGTGATGCCGCGGCCGGCGGCCGTGCAGTCGTGCACGGTGACATCGCGCTGGAGCACGACGAGTGCGCCGTTCACCGCGGCGACGCAGCCGCCACCGGCAGCGACGCCAGTGAGCAGATCGCTGGCGGCGAAAATCAACACGTCGGCGTCGTCGGCGTACACCAGCCCGCCGTCTTCGATGGCGGTACCAATCCGCACGGTGCTACCGATGACCGTCACCGTCGCGCCGTCGGTCGCGGCGATCGCGCCGCCGTACTCGGCGTCGAGGGTGTCAAGCAGCGATCCGGTCACGAGGACCGCGGCGTCGTCGGTGGCAAACACGCCTCCGCCGAGCCCCATGGCGCCCGCATCAGAGTCAAGTACTGTGCTCGCGGTCAACGTCACGCCAGCGCGCTCGACGACCACAGCGCCAGCGGCCAGCACGGGCCCAGGACCGCCGAAGGAGAGCGCGTGGTTGTTCACGAACACGCGGCGGCTGCCGGTGACGATCTCGGTGACGGTCATGCCCTTCACATGGAGCACGTGCCCATCCGGCGTGCCGTCGGCGTCGGTGTCGCCACTTACGGACGCGGGCGAGAGGCCGACGGCATCGCAGCTGGTATCCCCCGCGTCCAGAGTCAGCGTCGACCACAAGGCGGTGGACGCGTCGATTATCAGGTTCTCCCGGTGAGTCACGAAGGGCTCGACGAGGATTGTCTGCGGGCCCGTGTTCGCCGCGGCGGCGTTGATCGCGGCCTGGATCGTGGGAAAGCTGCACGAGCCGCCACCTGGGATCCCAGCCCCGGCCAGGGCGACGCCGGGGGCGAGCAACGCCGCGACGCTCAGCAGCACGCGGGTCATGGCGCCACCTCGCAGGGCGGGGCTTCGCCATCGCTGCGTCGCTGGTAGCTGGTGAACAGCCGGTCGCAGGTGGCCAGGTCTGCAGGCGCTTCCGCTGTGCAGTCGAGGTCTTCGCAGTAGCTCACGCACAGCGCGCGCAGCCGGTCGGGTGCGTCGGCGCACGCGGGTGGGTCGGCGGGGGCCGTCGCAGGCGCGGTGAGCAGCATGGCGCCGAGGAGGAGGCTAGCCGATAGTGGGCGGGGGTAACGATATTCTCATGCAGTCCTCACGGTTGGGTGGGTTCGGTGGGCCACGGGATGATCTGGCACGACGCGTAGTCATACCAGTCCGCAGCGCCGTAGCGTCCGCTCTCATAGGCGCGGTAGTGGTCGGGGTCGGCCCGGAGGTTCTCGGCGTCGGGGCCGAACATCACGCACAGGTCGACGCCGTCGTTCCAGGGGCGTTCTCCCTCCAGGTGGAGCGACACGACGATGCGGTCTGACCCAACGTCGTCAGCACAGCTTGGCCGGTTGTCCAATGGGCTGGGCCCCGACCAGTCGTACACCCAACGCTGCCAATTCACCCACGCCACCGGTGACCTCTCGACAGCGCCGCCTCCATCGATGTCATGCCGGCCCGCATAGTCGCCGGCATCACCGGGCCGGTCTGCAGGCGGGATGCCCAGGATCCACTGCTGCACCTTCAGGTGGCCGCTGACGCCGCGGGCCTCGACAACATAGGCCCACTCATCATTCTCGCAGGACTGGTGCACGAGGTCGATCACAGCAGGCCCGACATACCACCCGTTCTCGTCGAACCAGTCGGCGGTGTCTGTGGTGCCCGGCGTGCTGCCGCTGGGTGTGGTGAGCGGGGAGGGCAAGGCCGTGTCGACGCCGGGGAGGGGCGTCGGCTTGTCGGGCGAACACGCGAGCAGTGGGAGCAGGAGCAACACCGGCAGCCTCCGGCCTTCAGCATGTCTCGTGCGTCGGTCCAGCGCAAGGGGCGAATCCTCAGTGGCGCGAACAGTGGCGCAGTGTGACGGCCGTCGGGGGCTGCGGGCATGGGCTGGCATCCGCGACGATTGTCGTGCAGTCCTCACGGTTGGGTGGGTTCGGTGGGCCAGGGGATGATCTGGCACGACGCGTAGTCGTACATGTCGGGGACAGAGCGGTAGCCACGTGGCCTCATCCAGACGGTGGACTACAACGGCAGCTACTGTACACGTTCGATGGCTCCACACCGCCGCTGTGTGAGCGCCCTCGAGTCACATCTTGGGGATCAGGGCGCGGATGGTGTCGTGCTTGCCGGCCGTGTATGCGGGCCGGTCGGTCGGGTGCTGGGCCAGCAGCGCGCGCTCGGTGGCAAGGTAGCTGGCGCGCGCCTCGGCGCTGGTCCGGAGGCGGTCGCGCAGGTGCAGATAGGCGTGGGCGCGAGCAGGTCTCGCTCCCGGCGAAATGCGGTGGCCCATGCGGGTGTCCACGGGTGCAGCGCCACGATGCCCTTGTGCAGGCCGAGGCCGTCGGGGTCTGTTGGCACGGGTCCTCCGGCGGTCATGTGCAGGGTTGACCGGCGCGGTCGAGCACGCCTGGGTGCAGGCCCACCAGGATCCGGTTCATCGGCGTGATCGCTTGTGGGATCTGCGACCACGTCACCGAGTACCCTGCAGCCTCCAGCCGGTAGGTGCGGTGCACGTCGCTGGCGAGGCGGTGGCCGAGTGCTATGTGCAGCGCCTCGGGGCCACCGCAGGCCCGGGTATGGCAACACGGCAGCACGGCGACGTGGCCGCCCACCGCCTGGGCCACGTCGAGGCAGGCGTCGGTGCGCACCCCGCACGCATGCACCGCGACAATCGAGGTGCCGGGCTCGAGATGACCCGGCGAATCCTCGATGGTGCCTGTGACCCAGCGCACCTTCGGCCGCACCCACGGAGCCACCCCGCACAGGGCGTCGAGCAGGCGGAGGTGGCTCGGAGAGGGGTGGGTGTCAACGAGGACCACGCGCTCCACCTCGCGCTCGAACAGCGCGAACAGCAGCCCGGTGAGCCCGTGCCCGGCGGCGAGATCGGCCACGACGGGGGCGCGCACGGCGGAGCGCACGCGCTCGAAGAACTCGAACGATTCGCACACCTCCTTGAGCGGCAGCAGCCCGTCGGCGGCCAGCGCGGCGATCACGCGGCGCACCTGGTTGTCTCTCGTGAACAGGGCGGTGGTGCGGGCGTCGATGCGCCCGTGCGACCCGGACAGCGGAGCCAGTTCCGGGTCATTGAAGCAGCGCAGCACTCGGAATCCACCGCTCGACCTATCGCTCATGTGGCTCCCGGCGGTGCCCTGTATTCCAGAGGGTGTCGCCCGCGCAGCTGGATGGCGACTGGCTACCCGAGTGAGCTGGGCAAGGGGGCGTCAGCAGCGAGGTCATACAGGCTGCGGAGCACCTGGCGCACGTCGCCCTCGTGCCGGGTGAACAGGTCGGCCACCAGCGGCTCGGGCGGAGCGGTGCCGAGGTCGGCGAGCAGCTGGTGCACGAGCTCCAGGGTGGGGGCGGTGGTCCACACTGTAGGGAGACGCCCGGGGCGATGGACCGTGCCAGCGACCACGGACACGCCCCGGAGCCGCAGTTGCACCGCCCACCAGCGCGGGGGGCCGAGGCACTCCAGCGAGTCGAGGGCGACGAAGCTGTTCGGGCCGCTGGGCAGGGGCGGGAGCGGCTCGTCGGCGCGGGCGAACACGGCGCTCCATCCCTGGCTCTGCGCGTGTCGGGCCAGCGCCTCGAGCAGGGTGGTCTTGCCGGATCCGGTGGGCCCCACCAACGCCCCCCGCCGTCGCTGGACGAGGGTGCGCCACAGCGCCGGCACGTCGACGCCGCGTGGGCGAAGGGCATCCACCCGGGCGCTGCGGAACGGATTGTCGGCCGGCCTCATAGGCGGGCTTCGAGCCTGTCCGGGCCGAGCACGAAGTCGAGCCGGTGCACCTCCCCGCGGGGCTCGAGGGAGGCCTCCAGCGCCCAGGTGACGCCCACCAGGCGTCCGGAGAATGACCACGGCTCGTGTGGGAGGGGCCAGGCCAGGCGCTGGCGACCGGCCCGGCCATCGGTGGGGAACCGCTCCTGGCGCACGATGACCACGTCTTCGGTGCCCTTGCCCACGGTGTACCAGAGCAGGGTGACCAGGACCTCGCCCTTGCTGCCTGGATCACCCCATGCAACGTCCGCATCGAGCATATCGCCGGGCGCGTAGCTCCCCTGGGGCAGCTGCACGGTGATGCCGTCCTCCCATACGGTGGGGCGCGGCGTGTTGAGCAGGATGGGGGCTGGCCTCTGCGGTCCCGAGCGGACCTGAAGGGCCAGCGTCTCGTCGAGGTCGGGCCAGCGGGGGATCTGGCCGACGAACCGGAGCGACCACTCCACCTTGTTGTTGCGCGCGGCGAACGAGGGCACGCCGGTGGGCAGCGCGATGGACACCACGCCGCCGCTGGGGTCGCCGGTCGGGCCCACCCGGGCCAGCTCGCGCTCCACGAAGGCCCACCGCTGGGTGACCGACTTGGTGCCGCGGCGGTAGGTCGCCACCTCTTCGCCCACCAGCGTGATCACCAGCTCGGTGAGGCTCTCGCTGCGGCCGTCGAGGGTCCACATCAGGTCGGTCTCGCCGCCGATGACCAACGGGTCGGCGAGCACGCCCCGGGGCCGGGGGTTGAACGCGGCGAGCAGCCGGTGGGGGACGACCCCGAAGGTGAGCACGGCGCCGAGGAGGGCGAACACGGACAGGAAGATCTGCGTGAAGGTGTCGCCGTCGGCGAGGGTCCACCCGATGAGGGTGATGCTGTCCCAGAGGATGGCGAACACGGCGAACCCGACGACCGAGAGCCACCGGCCACGGGCGGGGGAGAGCTCGACGGGGCCGTCGGTCGGGGGGGCTGTCGCTGCGGCCTCGTCTCGAGCGCGGCTGCGGAGGAACAGCCACGGACCTACGATGCCTACGGCGAGGAACGGCAGCCCGAACACGCCCCACCAGACGAACCCGCCGGCGTTGGGCTGGATCACCACGCGGGTGGGGTTGTGGGGGTTGACGAAGCAGGGCACCTGGGCGCCGGGCGGGTGGGCGTCCACCACGGCCTGCTTGGAGGCGCGGCCGCTGCTGCTGCCGATGGAGAAGTCGTACCGGTCGCCGGTGCGCGCCTGGCCGAGCCAGTCGTAGGTGTACTCGAGCTCCACCGAGTAGGTCGTGCCATCGTCGCTCCGGTGCTGGCCGACGTGGGAGGCCTGGATTGTGCAGGTGGTCACCTCCCACCCCTCGGCCTCGTGCGCATTCCACAGCGGGATGATGCCCATGGCCATGGTGACCCCGGCGCCGACGAGGGCGAAGAGTCCGAAGAAGGCGACGACCAGGAACATGCCCGAGCGGCTTGCGCGGACCTTTGACTCACCCATGATTCGCTCCGCGGGCGCACTGTAGCGTGCGCGGAGGCGGCGCCACGGCCCGAGCTGCCGCGGCGACGGGTCAGCCAGCGCAGCAGAGGACGCCGGCGGTCGGGTTGTCGAGGCAGCCGCCGAAGTAGTCGTTCACCTCGTTCGTCTCGTACCCGCAGCCGCTCCAGTCGCACTCGTTGCCGAGCGCGTCGACGTTGTCGAACTCGGGGCCGGGGGCGCAGACCCCGCGGATGGCCGCCCGCCCGGCCTCTGGTCCGGAGGTGAACCGAACCCCGTCCTCCAGCCAGGCGGTTGCAGGATGGTTGCCGGCACGCGCTACCTCCGCGCCGCCTCCCGCTCCTACGGCCGGCACTCCGGCACCACCCACGCCTCCGGGTCGACCAGCGCGTCTAGCCCGCTGCCGGAGAGGTCGGGCACGGTGTCGCCTTCGCCGGCGTCGAATCGCCAGAGCAGCACGGTGTCGTCGGTCGGCAGGAGCAGGGGGTCGATGGGGGAGGCGGTGACGTGCACATGGCCCAGCCGCACCCGGAACTGGCTGATCACCACCGGGGCGCCATCGGCGGCACCGGGTCCGAGGGCCAGGCGGCCGTCGAGGTTCAGCGACCGGCGCACCCAGCCGATCTCGATGGCGCCGTCGACGAACACGTTGAGCACGTCGTCGAGGGGGTTGTAGGCGGCCGCGATGTGCATCTGGGGGCGCCCGCTCCCGTCATAGTGTCGCCACCGGCCCGAGACTCCCTGTTCCGCCATCACCTCGTCGTCCTGGAGTCCGAGGAGCAGGCCATCCCAGCGGAACAGGGGGGTAAACGCGTCGTGGGGCCGCCGGGCCCCCCCCCACACCCAGGGGGACGCCCCCCCCGCCGCG
>JBLFXJ010000378.1:0-7587 GCA_047609825.1 Myxococcota bacterium | reverse complement strand
CTCGGCCATCGCCACCCGCGCGAGCGCCAGATCGCGCGCGAGAGCCCGCGTGCGCAGTGAGGTGTTCAGCAGCACCCGGGCCGCGCCCACGTCCTGGATCCGTCGACGGAGGCGCACCCCGTCCGCGAGCACCCACAGCGGCGACCGGCCCGGAACCCGCCCGACGCGGTGGGCCACCGCCTGTGGGAGGTGCGCCACCATCAGGCGCGCCACCTCTGCCACGCCCCCGCCCCAGCGGAGGTCGCGCGAACACACCACGACTGGCTCCGTGCGATCCACGCCGTCCGGTACCCCGTCCTCGCCCACTGCACCGCGTCAGCGCCATGGCGTCGCGTGCGGCCCGCCGGGTCGGAGCGTTACTGGACGACGCCAGCCTACAGCTCGCACACAGAGGTGATGGTGGACGTGTGCGTCGTCGGACTCGGCACGCTCGGCCGCGCCACGGCGGCGCTGCTGACCCGCGGTGGTGCCCGCGTGCACGGCGTCGACACCGATCCCGCGCGCCTGGACCTGCTCGCCGACCCGGGCGTCGCCCTGGAGCCCGGGCTCGCCGCCCTGCTGGCAGAGGCCCTCGACGCCGGCCTCACGGTGGGCGGCTCCCCTGTGCCCGCCGCGGCCACCGTGATCGCGGTGCCCACGCCTCTGTCCGCCGACGCGCCCGACCTCACGGCCCTGTGGTCCGCCGTGCGCGCCATCCGCCCGCACCAACGGCCTGGCGACCTCGTGCTGATCGAGTCCACCTGCCCTGTCGGCACAGCCGACGCGGTCGCAGCAGCACTCCCCGGCAGCCGGGTCGCCACCTGCCCCGAGCGCGCGATGCCCGGGCAGCTGCTCGCCGAGCTCGTCGGCACCGACCGGATCGTGGGTGGGGTGACAGCGCACGCCGCAGAGGCCGCCGCCCGGGTGTACGGCTTGTTCATCACCGGCCAGATCCATCGGACCGACGCCCGCACTGCCGAGCTCACCAAGCTGGTCGAGAACGCATCCCGCGCGGTGCTGGTGGCGTTCGCCAACGAGGTGGCGATGCTGGCCGACGCTGTCGGAGTCGACCCCTGGGAGGTGCGGGCGCTCGCCAACCACCACCCGCGGGTGAACCTCCTCCGCCCCGGCCCCGGCGTCGGGGGCCACTGCCTCCCGGTCGACCCGCTATTCCTCGCCCACGCACACCCCGAGGTGGCGCGCATGGTCCGCGCAGCTGCCCAGACGGATGTCGCCCGGCGGCGGTGGGTGGTGGACCAGGTGGTGCGCGCGGCCGCGCTGCACCCAGGGCCCGTCGTGTGCCTCGGACTCGCCTACAAGGCCGACGTGTCGGACCTCCGGGGCTCCGCCGCGCTCCACGTGGTGCGCGACCTGCGAGCCGCGCTCGGCGACCGCGTGCGCGCCGTCGACCCCCACGTCATTCCCCCGTCCGATGTGCCCGTCATCGACCTCGTCCAGGCGTTGGACGGTGCTGCGCTCGTCGTGGCGCTCGTCGCCCACACGGTGTTCCGCGGTGTCGACCTCGGCGGCGTGCCCCGGATCGACGTGGCGGGCGTGTACCGGTGAGCCAGCTGGTCGTCATCGGCACCCGCCCCGAGGCGGTCAAGCTCGCGCCCGTCGTGCGCGCGCTCCGCGAGCGGGGGGTGGACACGGACGTCCTCGTCTCAGGGCAGCATGCCGACCTGGTCCGACCGGTGCTCGAGGCGTTCTCGGTGCGGGTGGACCACGCACTCCCCCGGACCGAGGCGTCGGATCTCGCCACCCTCACCGGTCGCCTGCTGGTGCAGCTCGGCGCCGCGCTCCGCCGCATCGCCCCTTCCCGGGTGGTCGTGCACGGCGACACCGCCACCGCCCTCGCTGCATCACTCGCGGCGTTCTACGCCCAGCTCCCCCTCGCCCATGTGGAGGCCGGACTCCGCACCGGCGCGCTCGCCGCACCGTTCCCCGAGGAGGCGAACCGGGTGCTGGTGGACCGGTTGAGCGACCTGTGGTTCGCGCCGACCCCGCTCGCGGCCCGGGCCCTGCTCGCAGAGGGCATCGGGCCCGATCGGGTCCACATCACCGGCAACACCGGCGTCGATGCCGCCCGCTGGATGTCCGCCCGCGCAGCCGCCTTGCCGCTCTCCACCTGGGCCTCTGAGCTCGGCACGGCGCTGGCACCGCTGCTCGCCGGCGCCCCGACGGTCCTGGTCACGGCCCACCGCCGCGAGTCGATCCCGGACGGGCTGATCGGCATCGCCACCGCGGTGCGCACCGCGGCCTCGCTCCGCCCCGACGTGCACTGGCTGGTGCCGCTCCACCCCAACCCCCGCGCGCGCGCCGCCCTCGCCCCGCGGCTGGCCGATCTCCCTGCGGTGCATCTGCTTGACCCGCTCCCCTATGCGGCCGCGATCCGGGTGATCGGCGAGTGCGTCCTGGTGCTCACCGATTCGGGCGGGCTGCAGGAGGAGGCGCCGAGCCTCGACACGCCCGTGGTGGTGCTCCGCGACCGCACCGAGCGCACCGAGGGCGTCGACGCCGGGTGGCTCCGCGTGGTCGGCACTTCTGCCCCCGCGATCGTCGCCGCGACCCTGGACGCGCTGGACTCTCCCCCTCGGGGCACCCCGGATCCATTCGGTGACGGTCACGCCGCCGAGCGGATCGCTGCGGTGTTGGCGTGCTGACGCTCTCCCGCGTCCGCCACGTGCAGCCCATCGAGCTGCCCGTGCGCGCGCGGGCTGCAGTGGCCGATCTACGGGCCTTGCTCCCGCGCAGCCCCCCGCAGCTCGGCCCGGCCCGCTGGCTGTCTCCGCTGACCCGCCCCGACGGCGCAGCGCGCGACACCCTCGCCGCCGCGGTCCACCGATGGCGTTCGGATCCCCAGATGCTGGGCGGGCCCGTGCCGCCGTGGAGCCCGGAGCCGGGCTGGGCTCAGCGACCCGCCTGGACGATCCCCTGGCGGCGCCACAACATCCGACCCACCTGGGAGCGCCACCGCCTCCTGCACGTGCAGCGCCTCGCCCTCGCCGGACTGTGGCTGGACGACCCTCACGCCACCCACTCCGCCCAACGCGAGCTCGACGACTACCTGCAGCACAACCCGCCCGGACGTGGGGTCGGCTGGACGTCCGCGCTCGAGGTCGCGCATCGCACCGTGTCGCTGCTGCTCCTCCGCCGGCTGCTCGACGCCCCCGTCGACGACCACCTCGCGCGGGCCGGCCACCACCTCGCCACCCACCCATCCCTCGGCTCCTCCCTCGGCAACCACACCGTCGGGGAGGCAGCCGCGCTGGTCACCCTCGCCTGCCTGGCCCCCCGCCTGCCCGGAGCTGAGGGCTGGCGGGCGCTCGGCCTCACCCGGCTCGCACACGCCATTCCCCGCGTCTTGTCTGCCGACGGCCACGGCCGTGAGCTCGCCACCGGCTACACCGCCGCGGTGCTGGAGTGGTGCCTGATCGCCCGGGCCGCCCACGGTCCACTCCCGGCGGATCGCTGCCTGGCTCGGGCCGCGGCCGCGCTGTCCGCGTGGTGCGATCTGGGCGGGCCCGATCGGGGCGACCGGGACGGCAGCTGCGTGCTCGACGGCGGCGACGCCAGCACCCGCAGCATCGCCGGGTGTGCTGCGTCGGCCATGGGCGTGCCGGGTCCGACCGGATGGGTTCCGGACGGGCGCGCCGCCCTGCTCGAACTCGGCCCGTGCCCGCCCGGCGCGCAGGGCGTGCGCACCACCGGCGGCTGGACCAGCCTCAGCCAGCTGATCGACGGCGTGCGCTGGACCGTGCTCGTCGGCCTGGGTCCCACCGGGTTCCCACCGCTGGCCTCGCACGGGCACGACGACGGGGGCAGCGTGTGGCTGTCGGTGGGCGACACCCCGGTGCTCGTCGATCGAGGAACCCCCATCTACGCCGGCGATTTGCGGCTCCGCGCCTGGTGCCGGGGCGCGGCGGCCCACTCCGTGCCGCTCCTCGACGGCCACGGCCCAGCGGAGCCCACGGGCGTCTTCGGCTGGCGGCGCCAGGGCCAAACCCGCCTCATCAGCCGCACCGACACCCAGGTGTGCGTGCGCATCGAAGGCTGGCCAGGACGCGCCATCCTCCGGACCATCCAGCTCGGTCCCGAGGGGTTGACCCTGCACGATCGCGTCGTGGGCCGCCCCGCGCGGCATGCCGCCGTGTCGCTCCATCTGCCCGTCGGCGCGCGGATCGCCGATGCCATCTACATCGGTGGACTGAGCCCATTGCGACTCACCAGCGACCTCGACCCTGCGGTGCTGCCAACCGCCCATGCTGAGGGCTACAACCGGACCGCTTCGGCCCCCACCTTGCGCCTGACCACCACCCGCAATTCATGGCGGATGAACCTCGCCCCTCACTCGATGCGTTCTTGACTGGCCGCACGCGCTCGGATCTGGGATACTTCAGGTCCGGTGGTCGTCCGTCGAACGTCTGTGTTGGAGCATCCCATGACTCGCATCCTCTCTTCGCTCGCTGTGTTCCCCCTCCTGCTCGCCGCCGGATGCCAGGGCATCTCAGGCGATGGTGGGTACGCAAGCTCGGGTGACTTCTCCCTGTTCCCGGGCGGCGGCGATGCTGGCGTGTCCGGCGACTCCGACGGCGATGGCCTGTCCGATGCCGAGGAAGCCGCGATCGGCTCCGATCCACAGGTCGCAGACACCGATGGCGACGGCTGGTTCGATGGCGACGAGGTCGATCAGTACACCGACCCCACCGACAAGAAGGACCACCCGTACCAGGGCGGCTGGGCCATCGGCCAGTGCCGGCACGACCTCGAGGGCACCGGCTACGCCGTCGGCGATGTGTCGATGAACTTCGAGCTCAAGGACCAGTTCGGCGACACCGTCAAGCTGCACGACTTCTGCGACAGGGTGGTGCTGCTGGTGTCGTCCGCCACCTGGTGTGGCCCGTGCAACGAGGAGGCGCCCGAGGTGGGCGGCTGGTACGACGAGTACGTCGACGATGGCCTGATGGTCATCACGCTCCTCACCGAGAACGGCGCCGGGTCGCCCCCGACCAAGGCCGATCTCGAGAGCTGGGCCAACACCCACGGCCTCGGCCACCCCGTCGTCGCCGACCTCGACTGGACCGTCACGGCTGCCTACGTGAACAGCCCGAACATCGGCATCCCCACGATGCAGCTGCTCAGCCCTGGCGGGATCGTGGAGCTCACCGACGACCGCGCCGACGCCGGCCTGATCGAGTCCGCGCTGTCCGCCATGAAGTAGCTAGCCTCCTGGCTGGCCCGCGCGCCCCGGCACCCTGCGGTGTCGGGGCGTTCGTGCATCATCACAGCGCGACGAGCACCACCGACACCGTCTCCGTGTCGCCGCCCCGAGACACCGTGATGTCGACCCGGTCCCCAGGGGTATGGCGGTCCAGCGCGTTGTACAGGTCGTCGTAGTCCACCACCCGACGCCCCTCCACCTCGACGATCACGTCCCCCAGCAGGCGCTCGCCGCGAGACCCGAGCCGGATGCCGCGCACCCCCGCCTTCGCGGCCGGGCCATCCGCACGCACCTCGCCCACGATCACGCCCTGGATGCCATGCCGACGCGCGATGTTGTCGTGCAGGATCGTGATGCCCATGCCGGGCTGCGTTGCCGAGCCGGTGCGGATGATCTGGGGCACGATGCGCTGGATGATCTCGACGGGCACCGCGAACCCGATTCCGGCCGAGCTCCCCGACTGGCTGAAGATCATCGTGTTCATCCCGATGAGCTGGCCGCGGCTGTCGAGCAGTGGCCCGCCGCTGTTGCCCGGGTTGATCGAGGCGTCGGTCTGGATCATGTCGGGGATGCTCACCCCGCCGTAGCCCGGCACCTCTCGGCCCAGCGCGCTGATCACGCCCGTGGTCAGCGTGTGGTCGAGACCGAACGGGTTGCCGATGGCCACCGTCTTCTGGCCGACCCGTAGGCGGGCCTTCTCTCCCGGTCGCCGGATCGCCACCAGCTCCTCTGGTGGCGCCTCGATCTTGAGCACCGCGATGTCGCGCCGGGGCTCGCCGCCGACGAGCACCGCGTCATAGGTGCGCTGGTTGTGTAGGGTGACGGCCCAGGACGAGCCGCCATCCACCACGTGGAAGTTGGTGACGATGTGCCCCTGATCGTCCCACACGAACCCCGTGCCCGACCCCGCCGCCACCTCGAGGGCCTGCGTGCCCCAGCCGCGCCGCACCTGCCGCTGGGACACGAACACCGTGGCCGGGGCCGCCGCGTCGTACACCGACATCGTGTTCGTCTCGTCTTCGATGAACGCGCCAGGACTCGGAGGCGGGACCGCTGGCGTCTCGTCCGCGGTGGCATGGCGCTCCGTTGCGCGCTCGTGGGTGCCAGCCAGCTGCACAATCGGACCCGACGATGCCTCTGCCGGGAGCTGACAGGCGACGAGGGCGGCACACAGGGCGACGATGGACTTCACGCTACCTCCTCCGGAAACTCATGCTCACGATGAGCCGTCGGGCAAGGGGCTCACCCCTGGAGGTACGTCCGAGACGCGTCGCCAACGGTGTGCGACGGTCTCGAAGCGTCAACGAGAACAGCCCGACCCCACTGGGGCCGGGCTGTCGCGTCGCGAAGTGCCGGGTCTACTCGAGGTTCTGCCACACCAGGTGCAGCACCACACCGCCCATCAGCAGGCACAGCGCAGTGACGAGGTCGAGCATCACGCCGGTGCCGACGACGGTGCCGTAGTAGGCGAAGGCGACGTTCGCGGCGAGCAGCGACAGGCCCAGGTACGGGATGATCTGCTGATCGATGGCGTGGCGGGTGGTGGCAGACGCCTCGCCTTCGTCTTCCAACGTGCGCTCGGACTTCTTCCGAAGCGGCGCCGGAGGCATGGTGGCGGTGAGATCCTGGGCTGCGCGGCGAGCGAGTGACCGCCCCTGCATCGGGGTGCGCGCCTCACCGCTGGCGAGCAGCTCGTCGTTCTGGTGGATGTCCCACTCGTAGGCGCCCTCGCCGAGCCGCACCCGCAACACGTACGGGGCAACGTTCACGCCGACCTGATGCACGGCCTTCCAATGACACGGGGCGACCCGCTGCCACTGCGCATCCATGAACTCTGCTGCGCGTCCGTGGGCGATGGCGGCTTCGTGGATTTCGTTGGTCGACATGTAGGGGGGTCCTCGGCGTTACAACACCATTATGCGGTCGCACTTGTGCAGGTCAAGTCAAAAGGAAGCCGAATATCGGAGGGATCGCAACTTCAGGCGCCCAATTCGGAGCGCATATCGGGCCGCGTCGAGGGTGCGTCGGTCCACCACCCGCCGCGGCTCGCCCGACAGCCGCCACGCCCACTCCAGCCCACGCTCCCGGACAGCACGAGGCGCCCGCACCACCCGGCCCGCCAACACGTCGAAGCTGCCGCCCACCCCCATGGCGAACGGCACGGCCAGGGTGTCTCTCCAGCGGAGCAGGAACGCTTCCTGCCGGGGAGACCCCAGCGCAACGAACAGCAGGTCGGGCCGCGCATTGGCGATATCCGCCACGACCTCGGCTTCGCCCAGCGTCGGCCAGAACCCGTGCCGCGATCCTGCGATGTCCACCCCCCAGCCCACGAGTCGTTGCCGCAGCGCCAACCGCCCCCGGGGCCAGGCCCCCCCCCCGGACGGCCC
>JBLFXJ010000377.1:0-7638 GCA_047609825.1 Myxococcota bacterium | reverse complement strand
CCGCACTCTCGGCGTTGAACGTGGTGGACCTGCTCGCCGATGTCGCGGCCATCGAGCTGCTGTGCGGCGCGCAGGGACTGGATCTGCGCATGGACGGCGGGGGCGTGCCGGGTGTTGGCACCCGTCGCACGTGGGAGCGCGTTCGCGAGGTGGTGGATCGCTGGGTGGACGACCGCGTGCTCCATCCCGACCTCGTCGCCCTCGGCCAGGCGGTCCGGCAAGGTCGGTTCACGAAGTAGTGTGAGCCGCATTCACGGGCTACGGGGCAGTGTTGCCGGGAGGCCCGATGTTTCGCCGTGGATTCGTGTTCGTGGGAGCCGCGGCGCTGGGGTGCACCTCCGCCGGTGTCGAAGGCACGGTGCCCACCTGGGACAACGACATCCAGCCGATGACCGCCCAGTACTGCGTTCGGTGCCACAACCCCGACGGCACAGCACCCGTGGCGTTCACCGAGTACGAGGTGGTGGAGGGGTATGCCGAGTACATGCTCGCGCGGATCGACGCCGGGGAGATGCCGCCGCCGGTGTCGGATCCGGAGTGCCGCGACTACGTCGGGTCGGAGCACTTGAGCGTGCCGGCCGACAAGCGCGACCTGCTGGAGGAGTGGATCTCTGTCGGCAAGCCGCGCGGTCCCGGCTACGCCGAGCCCGACGCCCCGTCAGTGGATCTCGAGCTCCCTGGCGCCGATCTCGAGGTCTACCTCGCCGCTCCATACGATCCGGTGTTCGAGGATCCGAGCAACCCGAACAACGAGTACCGGTGCTTCGCCATCGAGCACGGTCGGCCGGAGACCTTCTTCATCACGGGCCTCGGTCCGCTGGTCGATGCGTACTCGCTCGTGCATCACATCGTGGTGTACAAGGACTCCGACGGAGACATCCCGCCCCATGACCCGGCGCTCGGGTGGAACTGCATCGACGAGATGGACGGGCTCGAGCTGGGGATGATCGCGGGGTGGGCGCCGGGGGCGCTCCCCGTCCAGTTCCCCGAAGGCTCCGGGTACCGCGTCGAGCCGCACGAGCGAATCGTGATCCAGATGCACTACTACAACGGCGCTCCAGAAGAGCCCGAGCTCACCGACCATTCTGGCTACGCGTTCACCACAACGGAGGCGGTGGACATGGAGCTGTTCGTGTACCCGTACGGGCGGGAGGACTTCCTGATCCCGGCTGGGGATGACGACTACAGCTTCACCTCGTTCGACGAGATCCCGGAGAGCATCGACCTCGGAGACTTCGAGATCCCGTTCCCCACCACCTCGGTGTTCGGGGTGTTTCCCCACATGCACCAGCTCGGGCGGTCGTACTCCCTCGTGCTCGAGCGGCCGGACGGCAGCGAGGAGTGTGTGCTGCGGTCCGACGCCTGGGACTTCGACAACCAGCTCACGTACATGCTGCGCGAGCCCATCGACATCGGCCCGGGTGACACGGTGAAGTGGACCTGCTCGTGGAACAACTCGGTGTCGAACCCTGACCTGATCATCGATCCGCCGGTCGACATCCGGTACGGCGAGCGGACCGACGAGGAGATGTGCTGGGCGTTCACGCTCGGGGCGCTCTCGCTGTGAGCCGATGCTCTATGGGGTGTCGTTCAGCGTCTCGGGATTCGCGAGCAGCGTAGCGATTCCCTGGGACAGCCTTGCTGCCTGCACACCGTCGAGCACGCGGTGGTCGATCGTGGCCTGCAGTCGGAACACACGACCGGCCACGACCTCGCCGTCTTGTACAACCGGCTCGTCCCGAACCGCGCCGATGCACACGATCAGCGGCGTGCGGGCGAGGGGCATGAACGGCGCCCACGCCACGGGCACGTCGAACATGCCCATCGAGGTCACCAGGGCGCTGCCGAAGGGGTCTCCCGGCGTGCCGAGGAACGACGTGTCAAGGTTGAACTCGTACTGCACGACCTGGAGCACGCGCAGCAGACGGCGAAGGACGAACGCCGGCATTCCGCGCATCTGATCCTTGGTCTGCTGGAACGCCTGGTCGTTGCCCGCCCGGAGCTTGGCTGCCCGCGCCGCGACCTGCTCGGCGATCTCGCTGACGGTGAGTGTGTCGGCCTCCCGCACCAGCACCCCCGACAGGTCCACCTTGCCGAGGCGCTCCGAGGTCTGAAGCGCGACCTGGAGGAAAACGTTGACCTGCTTGCGCCGGTATAGACCGCCGAGTCTGGGGAATGCGTTGGCGTCGGGGTACCGCCGTAGCACGACGGCGACCGCCCGTGCCACGCAGTGGGTGAGGGTGATGCGCTGGCCGGTGCGCTCGCGCTCCGACGCGATGTATGCCTCGAGCGGCTCGGCCCGAACGGGGAGCTGGCCGAGGATCGCCGCCTGGTATGGGGAGTCCCATGCGACCGCGGCGACCTTGCGCCAGGTGGAGAGCTCGGAGAGCGGCTCGAGCTCGATGTTCTTCATGGCGTGGCCTGCGGTGCGGGAGGGCCGGCGGGCGGCAGGTGCTTCACCACCGGCAAGTGGGTATCGAGATCCCAGTCCGAATCCCACTTCTTCGTGTGGCAGCTGGTGCACACGGCCTCGATCACACACACCGGGCAGCTCTCGCCCAGCCCCTCGATGGTGCCCGGCGCGCCGGCGCTGCGCACGTGTTCGGCCCCAGGACCGTGGCACGCCTCGCACCCCACCCCTTCCTCGGTACGGAACGCCGTCAGCTCGGATGCGGGCGGCACCCCCATCTTGGCGGAAGTGGCGTGGCACCGCACGCAGGCCGGATCCTCAGCGCTGTCTCCGAGCGGTGCCATCGCACTGGCGTGTGGGCTGGAAGCCCACCAGGTGTGCTCGGCGGCGTGACACTCCGCGCAGGCCGCGCTGCCCACGGTGTCGCCCTCCGGAAATGCGAGGAGCTCCCGGGGAGCATCGCCATCGTACAAGGCCATCAGGCGTGCCCGCAGCTGCTCCTCGGTCAGGGATGAACCAGCATAGTGGTCGATGAGCGGCATGCCCTTGGCCACCGTGAACGCGATGCTGTGCTCGGCGTCGTGACACGCGGCGCAGGTGGAGGTGGGATCGGTGACCGTGCCGTCGTGGGGGCCGCCGGGTCCGTGGCATGACTCGCAGCCCACGTCGACGAGGTGGGAGGTGGGGTCGCCATTCCACCCAGTGGGCTCACCATTGCCAGTGACATGGCAGCCGGTGCACTTCGGGTCATCCGCGGCGTCCTTGCGCTGGAGCGTGCGCCACGCGACCGAGTGATGGGAGAGCGACCAGCCCTGGTACTCCTCGGTGTGGCAGGTTCCGCACATCCGGGAGCCATGGTAGGTGTCCGGGGTGAAGGTCGCCCACAGGTTGCCCTGCGCGCGACCGAGGACGAACGCGTCGAATCCGGGCATGTAGGGGTACCACAGGTCCGACACCTTCAGCGTGTCCTTGCCGTCTGGCTCGACGAGCATGGCGGACGGCGTGGACCGGATCGCCAGCGCGCCTCCGATGGCGCGGTCGGTGTCGAAGAGGATGGGGAAGGTGACCCCGAACGTCGCTCGGAACTCGGCCACTCCCTCCGGAGTCGAGCTCCCCGAGGCGATCCCCACCAGCTCGGCCCGGCCATCGAGCGAGAGCGCCAACGCCTGGACCTCACGGGCCACATGCCGGCAGTGCGGGCACGTCGGCGAGAAGTAGAACAGCACCGTTGGGCCGCGCACCCTGCGCCGCAGCTCCTTCGGCACCGTGATCACGGGCTTGTCGGCTGGGCCGGCGAGAACACTCGCGGCGTTGGCGGCGGGAGTGCCGGAGTGCCAGCCGGAGGGCGAGTCGGCCGCGGAGGCGGGGGCGGCGAGGGCGACGAGCAGGAGCAGCTGCCTCATGACCCACCTCCAAACAGGCTGATCTCACCGGGGCGCTCATCGGTGAGGCCGAGGCGTACGTCCCGCCAGGCCTCCACCTTCTTCCGGAGCCACGCGCGGGTAGGGTCGGCCCGGAGCGCATCCGTCCATGCGTCGTGGGCGCGCTCGAGGTCGTCGCGCGACAGCGCCAGGTCGCCTTCGTCCACCCACGCGTCGGCGAGCGCGATCCCGACCCGCTGGACCTCGGCCTCGCGGTGATCCCAGCGTCGGGCCTTCACGATGGCGTCGACGGCGACCTCGCGCTCGGCCGACTCAGCACCCCATGCCCAGCACCGCGCGAGCGCCCGTCGCATCTCCGGGTCCGTGTGTGGGCTCCAGCGCTCGGCGTGGCGGGTGCGGCGGGACTCGAGCAGCGCCTCCTCGGCGAGCTCGCAGTCTCCGGCCTCGGACCGTGTGGTCGCCACGCTCACCATGGAGTCCGCGTGGGCGCGGGCTGCGTCCGGGGTCACGAGCTCGACCGCGTCGACCCAACGGGCCTCGCCCGCCGCGTAGTCAGGTGCATCGGGTGTTCCATCAGCTGCGCGCACAGCGCCCGAGGCCTCATCAAACACGACGATGGCCAGGTCGTACTGGCCCACGGCCAGGTTGGCGGGGAGGGTGAGTGCGTGGCGACTGACGTAGTGGTCGCGAGTGGTCCATACGGGCGGGGCTATCCAGTCGTAGGCGGGCGGGATCTCCCAGCTCAACGTGCGCGTCTCGTCCTGGAGGACCAACACGGCCCGGAACGGCAACGCTGGGCGCCGTCTCGTGTGCCAGCCGAGCTCGATCTGGAGCGCCTCTCCGGGTGCTGTGACCGGTGCGCCCAGCGACCACGACACCTGAAGTCCACGCTCGAACTGCGCCCGATGTTCGCCGGCGAACTCCTGCCACTCCACCAGGTCGCGCCGGATGTGGTTGCCCACATGGAACCGTCGCCGGCTGCTCGGGTAGCCGGGCACCTCGATGTACTTCCGCCATCCCGGGTGGTCCCGCACACCCGTGCGCGTGGCCCAGCTGCCGTGGGCGTGCATGAAGGTGGGCTGGCGCTCTTCATACAGGTACTCCCCGAAGAACTCGGGCTCCCAGGCATGCTGCGCGATGGACACGTCGTTCAGGCCGGCAAGGTCGATCAGCTCATCCCCCGACCACCACATGGTGCCGCCGAAGTCCACATCGAGCAATGAGGCGTGGTCGAGCTGTAGCCGATCCTCGATGCCCTGAACGTACGTGACACGGCGGGAGATGTCCCACGGGGTGGTCTCGGCATTGTTCAAGAACCCGATGTAGTCGACGATGCCCCAGCCAGCGGGGAGGCAGAGCGCCGCGATGGCGCTGGATCGGCGCCACGCCTCGGGCACCGTGAGCCACACCTCGCGCCCGGCATCGGCCACCAGCAGGGCGAGTGGCAGTGCGCCGAATGAGAGCCAGCGATGGCCGAGCATCCAGTCGCCGTTGGCCACGAGGGTGAACACGCCGGCCGAGACCAGCAGCCACCACGCGAGCGCGCGGGATGTGGCGTGGCTCCGCTCGAGGGAGACGAAGGGGAGGAACCCTGCGAGGGCGAACAACCACGCGATCCGGACATAGGACAGCACAGCTGGCTCGGTGAAGTGGTCGGCGAGCACCCCCAGGCCGGGGAGGAGCAGCAGCCATGAGAGTGCACCGATGCCGAGGCCAAGCCAGCGCCGCCAGCCGGCGAGCCCGGTCTGGCCGACGACGAGGAGCGGCAGGATCACCACCATGCCGCGCTCTAAGCTCCATTTTCGCAGGTAGACCCACCCGCCTCCGCCCCAGGCCCACGGGTCGAACACCTCACCGTCGTCGAGCTTGGCGTAGTAGGTGTTGGGGAATGGCCACGCGAAGTAGGCGTAGCTGAAGGCCTCCCAGGCGAGCCATGGCGCCAGCGCGACGGCGCCGCGGGTGACGGCCCAGCGCAAACCTGCGATTGGCCCATTGTGGGAGGTGATCCGGAGGATTCCGACCCCCGCGAGGACCGCGGCGTACAGCGGGGCCTCGGGGCGCGTCATCGCCAGCACGCCCAACGCGACCGCGTGCCATGCCGGCGCCTCGTCGTCCATCGCCACCAGTGTGCCGGCGGCGAGCATCGCCACCACCAGGCTGTTCTCCAGCCCGGACGCGTTCCAGATGATCAGCTGGGGGTCGACCGCGAGCAGCGCCGCCGGAAGCACAGGCCATAGACCGCCGGCCGCGCCGAACCACAGCCGTCCGATCCGCGCGGTCCACACGAGGGTGACGGCTCCGAGCAGCGCGCCGAGGAGCTTCGCGCTCACCCATGGGGTGATGCCTACCGCGCACAAGGCGGTGAGGAGCAGGGTCCAGCTCGGGTTGCTGAAGCCCTCGACACGCTCGCCACCGGGGTAGGCGACGAAGCCTTCACCGAGGGCGGCGTGCTTCGCATAGCTGAAGGTGATCGCCGCGTCTTCGATGTACCAGCCGATCAGCAAGATGTAGCCGACCAGGTACACGGCCACGAGCCAACTCACGGCGGTCCATCGCGCGCGCTCGACATCGGGCAGCGCCGCCCACCAGGCCGAGGCACGCCACATCTACTCGTCACCCTCGTCGCGGCGGGGCAGAGCGGGGGCCGTGGCGTTGCGCTTCTTCTCGGCGTCGTTGGCCTTGCGCGCGGCCGCTCGTTCCTCGATCTCAGCGCGGCGTCGCTCGCGCTCGGCCTCTTCCTCGGCCTTCGTCTCGGCGTCGATCCCGAGCCGCTTGGCCCGAGCTCGCTCGGCATACCTGCGCGCCCAGGACCGGCTCGGGTCCACGGCCAGCACGTCGGAGAACATGGCGTAGGCGCGCTCCCAGTCCTCAGCCTCCAGCGCGTCCATTCCCTCTGCCATCCGCGTGTCTGCCACCGCGCTGCCGATCGTGGCGAGCTCAGTTGACCGCCCATCCCATTGCCGGCCGCGGGCGAGACGAAGCACGGCTTCGTCGATGGGCGCGCCGTCGGCTGTTCGGGCCCAGCAGGCTGCGAACGCGGGCTTCAGGCTGCCCTCTTGCTGTGCTACCCACCGTCGCTCGGCCGGGCGGTATGCCACGGCATCCTCCCACTCCGACTCCGCGTCCAAGCACCGGTCGCCCTCGGCCGCGGCCAGGCTCTCCGCAGCCTTGGCGCCTGCCCGCCGGTTCCGCTGCTCGAGCGACACCACTTCGAAGGCGCCCGGGAATCGCACCTCTCCTCGGGCGAGGCGGGCATTGTCGTCGTCGGGGACCACCGCCTGGTCCGATCGTGACCACCGCCGGAGCGCCTTCTCGTCATCGGGCGGGTCGGCCGGAGGGAGCACTCGTCCAGCGTGGTCGAACACCACGAAGCCGAGGTCGTAGGTGCCCTTGGGCATGCTGGGAGGAAGCGGGAGCGAGAAGCGTCCATGGAACACCTCGCTGTCGCCCCAGGAGTGTGGGTCGACCCAGTCGTATGCGGGAGGGAGGTCCCAGCTGGCGACGGTGCCCCTCTTGTTGGACAGGAACGCGACGATACGGAATCCCTCGTCGGCCTTGCGCGGGGCGGTGTCGAGCCCGACCTCGAGGTAGAAGCGCTTCTTCGGAGCCGATGCGGCGCTCGGCAACGACCAGCCCGCCAGCACCACCCCGCCCTCGAACGACACCCGCCGCGCGTCCTCGGGCCACCGCGGCACGAACAGCAGGTCGCGCCGGATGTGGTTGCCGATGTGGAACTGATTGGCGCCCGCTGGGTACCCGGGGATCTCGACGTAGTCGCGGCGCCACTCGGTGAAGGTGGGGATGCGGCTCGTGGTGGCCCACCCTGCGTGTACGTGAGCGAAGTGT
>JBLFXJ010000376.1:0-7649 GCA_047609825.1 Myxococcota bacterium | reverse complement strand
ACCATCGACGCCAGCGCGCCGTTGCGGGTCATGCCCTTCCAGAACAGGGACAGGATCATCGTCGGGCAGAAGGTGGCAGCGATGCCGCTCCACCCGAAGATCACGAACCAGAACACGGTGCGGCCCTCGACCAGGGATGCGATCGACATCGCGAGCGCCAAGGCCACGAGCCCGAGGCCCAGGGTGGCGTAGCGGCTGATCGCCATCAGCGCGTCGTCGGCGAGACCCGGGTTCCGGACCTTCTGGTACCAGTCCCGCACCAAGGCGGACCCGGCGAGTACGAGCAGGGAGTCGACGGTGGACATGATCGCAGAGAGCACGATGGCGATGTACAGACCGACCACCATCGGGGGCATGACCGCTGCGACGAGGAGAGGCAGCACATCCTGCCCGCCGTTGCCGAGCACGTCCGCCACCTCGTCCCCGGGGCCGGTGAGGGCCACGCGACCCACCATTCCGGTGAGCACAGCACCACTGTCAGCGAGCAGGGTCCACACCAGCGCCACGGCCGTTCCCTTGGGGATCTCCGCCTCGTCTCGCAGCGCGAGGAACCGCACGAAGATCTGCGGTGAACCCAGGAATCCGAGCCCGATGAGCGACAGCCCGACCGCGCCCGTCACCGACATCGCCGTCCATCCTTCCGGGCCGCCGAGGGAGAGCAGGGTGGGGTCGATGCGGGTGAGCTGGTCGCTGAGCTCGCCCCAGCCGCCGATGAAGGCCAGGCCGACCAGGGGCAGCACGATCAACCCGATGAACATGAGCGTGCCCTGGAACACGTCGGACCACACGACCGCGAGAAAGCCGCCGCTGACGCTGTAGACCATCACGACGGCGAACCCGATCAGCGCGCCCAGGTAGTAGTCGACGCCGAGGAAGGACTCGAAGGCGGTGCCGGTGGCGTCGATCTGCGCCGACACGTAGATCGTGACGAACACCACCAGCGCCAACGCGGCGAACCGACGGATCCGCTGGTCGGGGTCGCGAAACCGCTGCTCGAGATAATCGGGGATCGTGATCGCGTCGTAGCGCATCGTGAGGCGATGGAATCGCTTGCTGAGCAGCAGCCAGGCGCCGGTGACGCCGAGCACCTCCCCGAGCACCACCCAGAACCCGCGCACGCCGAGTGCCGCTCCCATGCCGGTGAGGCCGAGCAGGAGCCACGCCGACTCACCGGTCGCCCGCGCCGAGAACGCCACGGCCAGGAAGCCCAGCTTCTTTCCACCCGCGAAGAAGTCCTTCACGTCGGTCATCCGGCGCGACGCGACGACGCCGATCAAGAGCAGGATGCCGAGGTAGAGCGTGACGCCGATGTACTTCCATGCCGAGGGATCGATGGGGCACCTCCGGCTGGATGATGACAGAGGCGCGACGGGAGCGTGGCGGAGGCGAGCGATCGGGTGTCAGCCGCCGCGCGGCTCAGGCGGTGAGTTCGGTCCGCAGTCGCACCCGCCAGTCGGCGGCGGTGGCGGCGCCGTGGCGGCCGGCGAGCTGGTCGATCCAGCTGCGCACCAGCTCGGCCAGGTCGGCGCGGCGGGCTTTGCGGAGCCGGGCGCCGGCAAGCTTCAGCTGACGGTAGGCGGCGTATGGATCGGCGGGTTCGGTGAGGCGTGCCTCGGAGACCGACAGCGCAGCATAAGCCTCCCACTCCTCGCGGTCCCGCGCAGCGAGCTTGCTTGTGTGCAGGCGCCGGAGGGCCGCCACGGGGTCGCCGGACAGCGCCTCATCGGCGGCGAGGATCTGCTGCACCACGCCGACCGGCAGCGCGCCGACCACATTCGTGGGCAGGCCATCGCACCGCAACGCGAGCGCCCGCACGCCGTCCCGGTCACCCGTACGCTGCAGCCCGTGCAGCGTGGCCAGCGACAGCGACGCGCGGTCTGCGGGTGACCCGAGACGCTCCGCCGTGGAGTCGGCTCGCGCGAACAGCGCCAGGCCGTCTGCCGGCGCATCGCCGCGCACCAGCGCCTGCCCGAGGGTGAACGCAGCCTCGAACACCAGCTCATCCGCCCGTCGCCCAGCGGCCTGTGTGGCGAGCACCCGCTGCCACGCAGTCGCCGCATCGGCAGCCGAACCAGCGATCATCGCGTGCCGGGCCTCGAGGATCGCTTGCCGGGCCAGCCCCAGCGGCGTGGGGTCGGTGAGGCGCGATGCACGCGCATGGGGCAAGGTCTGGAGGAAGTGCCCGCGCACGAACGCCAGACGCCGCCGCCGAGCCGGGTCGAGGGCCGCAGCGTCCACCGACGCGCTCATCCGCTCCGCATGGGCGCCGAGGCCCGCCGCGCGGAGCAGCTCGGCCCACACCAGTCGGAGCACCGGCCCCGCATCGGCACCCACGGCCTGCAGCGCGGGCCCCTCGGCCCGGAGCGCGCGCACGGCGGCGTGGGTGAGCAGCGGGACCGCCTCGAGGCGGTCGGTGAGATCGATCACGCGCTGGCCTCGTCCTCGTCGCCCGACAGCTGCGGACCGTGCTCTTCCAGCCATCGGGCATTGGCCGCCGCCTGACGCTCGCGCTCTGCCCGCACCTCGGACAGCAACGACTCGAGCTGGGCGGTCTCACCGTCGTGGGTGCTCTGGGCCTGGTCGAACAACCCCAGCTGTCCCTCGCCATCGGCCTGGGCCTGGGCGAGGCTGGCGGCGTTGGTGCGGAGCCCGGCGCCGGTGGACGCGTACTGGGTGACGCCGGTGCGCATGTCGTCGCCGAAGGTGCGCACCTGGTCGACGAAGCCCGACAGCGCGGTCTGGCCGCCGGTCGCGCTCTCGCCGGCACCGGTGAGCTGCTCGATCCCGCCGCCGACCATGCCGCCCAGACCGGAGAGTGCGCTCGTGAGTTGGCCCATCACGGCGTTCGCCGCAGCGTCTACTACTGCACCGACCACCTGGCCGATCAGCCCGCCGCCGTCACCGACACCGGTGTCGATCTGCGCATCGCCCAGCCCCATCGCACCCTGGAGCGCGCCGCTGATCTGCTCGTACACGCCGTCGAGTTCGCCCAGGCGGGAGAGCACGGTGTCGGCGTGGGCGAGCATGCCGGTGATGCCGGCGATGGTGGTCTCGAGGGTGGAGCCCCGCGCCTCGCTCTCGGCGGCCTGCCCATCGACCAGGGCCTGGGCCTCGCCCACCTGACCGAGCACGTCGGTGAAGGCGCTGCGGCTGGAGTTCACCGCCGCCGGAGTGTCGCCCGAGCGGGTGAGCGCGCCACCGATCGCCCCCTCCATCGCCTGGAGCCTGGCGACCTGCCCGAACGAGTGGTCGGGGCTGCCCAACGACGCGGCGTCGACCTGCGGACAGTCGGCGGCCGGCGGTGACTCGG
The DNA here is from genome assembly GCA_047609825.1 of Myxococcota bacterium. GTDB lineage: Bacteria > Myxococcota_A > UBA796 > UBA796. Next base: position 4,339 of record JBLFXJ010000376.1, on the reverse strand, counting down.
CGAGCCACTCGATGAGGTCCATGCCCGTGATGCGGCCGATCTCCTGCCAATCGGCGCGGTCGAGGAATGGCGCTCCGACAACGGCGCCGGCCAGCGCCATGTCGCCGAGGATGTCCTGCGGGAGCACAGTGCCTTCATGGGCGACCGAGCGGATGGCGTCGGTGTCGACGCCGCCCAGCTCGAGCAGCTCCCCGACCAGCATCGTGCCCGCGGACCGCGCTGTGCCGCCCCGGTTGGTAGCGCCGCCGTACGCGCCCCCGATGATGGTGAGGCCAGCCTCGATGCCCTCGTCGAGCACGCCCTTGGTGAGGGCCTTGGGCAGCAGGTTGAACGTGACCAGCCCGATGATGCCCATCACGCCAGAGATGGCGGAGTCCACCGCGAATCCGGCCTGGGCGAACGCCATGTAGTCGTAGGTGGCCTCCTGCTCGGGCGTGAGGTCGGTGAAGATGCCTCCCGTGGCCGACTGGAGCAGGGAGTAGGCAGCACCCAGCGCGCCGAGGATGGTGTTCGCGAAGTCGCACGCCGTGGAGATGGCGCCACAGACCATGCCGATGCCCTCGATGAGCGCCCCGACCGTGAGGCCAGCCGCACCGCCAACCGCCGTGCCCACACCACCGCCAGCGGCTGTGCCCACCGGGCCTGCCGCCGTGCCCACGCCACCGCCCACCACAGCACCGCCGCTGACCCCGAGAGCGGCGGCTGCGATGGCGGCGAGATCGGCGAGCCAGGAGAGGTGGGCGAAGATGTTACCCACGGCGCCGATGACAGTCTCGAGGCCGACGATGCCCATCAACACGGGGTCATAGACCCCGTTGTCGACCATCGTCATGATCTGGCCGTAGCCGGTGTTCACCGCGTCGCGAACGCCGTCATACAGTCCGTAGATCGGGATCAAGCCCTCGCCCGCTCCCATGAGGGCGTTGAGCACCGCGTTCTCGCGGATGTAGTCGGCGACCGCGCCGTACCCGGCGACCAGCGGGTTCGCCTGCTCCTCCAGCTCGCGCGTCCGGTCGTCGGTGCAGATGTCGTCGAGGATGTCCTCGAGCTCATCCTCACTGGGCGGGGTGGGCTCGACCGGCGGCGGGCGCCCCCCACCGGACGGCGGCTCGACGCTGGGCGGCTCGGGCTCCTGCTCCTCGTCTTCACCGGGACCCGGCAGCTCCGGACCGCCGGAGGTCGGCGGCTCCTCACCCGGACCGTCGCTCTCCTCTTCCTCCTCTTCGCCGCTGCCCTCCTCCTGGCCCGGCGTCTCCTCCTCCTGGCCCTCGTCGCCGCCGGGAGCATCAACCGGCCAGTCCGGCGGGATCTTCAGGCTGGTGCCCGGGAAGATGAGGTTGGGGTCGTCGCCCACGACCTCCTTGTTCAGGGCGTACAGCTCGGGCCACCGCTGGGGGTCGCCGGTGTAGCGCTGGGCGATCTTCGACAGCCAGTCGCCTTCCTTGACCACGTAGGTGGCGCACTCCTCTTCCTTCTTCTTCTCGTCTTCGTCGCCCTTCTTCTCGTCGTCGACTGCCGGAGCCTTGTCCTTGCCGTTCTTGGGGTCGCGGTGGGCGACCGCCTCCGACCCGTGGCCCGGCGCTGCCGACGCCACGCCGTGCATCGGGGCGGACGATGTGCCCTCGCCAACCGAGGCATCCGCCGGAGAGGCCCCCAAGGGCTCGAGCTTGGAGAGGATGCGATTCTCGTTTCCGTAGGCCTCTTGCTCGGCGGGGTCGGACGGAGACGACACGCCGCTGTCGTCGCTGCTGGGGGTGGGCAGGCGCCCCTCGTCGGCCTGCTTCACGTGGGTGAGCTCGTGGGCGAGGAGCCGGTCGCCCGCCGGCGTTCCCGGCGCGCATTCGCCGCCGCCGAAGTACAGATCGGCACCGAGCGCGAACGCGTGTGCGCTGAGGTCGTGCGATGCCTGGCCCGCCTGGCCGCCGGTGTGGATACGCACATGGGAGAAGTCGTGCCCGAAGGCGGACTCGAACCGGGCCCGCACCTGCTCTGGGAGCGGCTGGCCCCCCGACGGCAGGCGACGGATGATCTCGGCCGGCGAGCCGTTGCCCTGGCGGAGCAACGGCCCCTGGGAGCCGCCGATCACACCGGCTGCCTCCGAGGCCAGTGCGTCGCGAACTACAGGGCCAACGCCCTGCATTCCCTGGAGCGACAGCTGGACGACGGCATTGCCCAGGCGCTGGTGGAGCATCGCGACCGGCTGCTCGACCTCCGCCGGGGCGACCTCGGCGGCGACCTCGACGGAACGCTCGGCCCGGCGCGATCTGTGCGCGGACCTGGACACCTCGGGAGCGGACATATGGGAATCCGAGAGCTAGATCGGTGATGAAAGCACCACCGTTGTGCATCTTAGTGCAAACAAGGGGAGTGATCATCCATCAACCGTCCACCCCTCGCGGACCCGCAGCGCGAGTCTCCACAACGCTCCCGCGGTTGAGCCCGACCCCGTGGAGGGCGACATGGTCGCGGCGCTGATGCTCGTGCTGGTCGCGGTGGCCGTGGCCGCGACGTGGGCCGTGTTCCTGCTCCCGCTGGCCGCGATGGTGCTGTTCGTCCGCCGGTTCGACCCGCACCTGGCCTCCGCAGGTCTGCACCCCGCGTCCTGGGTCTCGCTGCCTCGGCTCCGGCTGTGGCGCGGGCACGTGGGAACACGCCAGGCCGTGGCGACGGTGAACCTGCGCTGGCGCCCATCGGTGCACGGGGCGCGCAATCTGGTGCTGGCAGTGCGGGCCGACACCGCGGTCGAGTGGCGGGTCGGGCGTGGCGAGCCGCCGACCGACCCCGAGACGGCTGCGACGGTGGCAGACCTCACTGACGGCTTGCCAGCATGGGAGCTCGGCGTCGGCGGCGGCTGGCTGGTGCTCGCCATCGACCCGATCACCGCGGTGGCGGCTCTGTCTGGCGACGACCACCGCCGCCTGCTCACCGGTCTGGCAGGGCTGGCCACCGCCCTCGAGACCGCCGAGCCGTCCACATCAGCACCCGCGCACGCACCCGAGGGGTTCGCGCTGCCGGCTGGGCTGGTGTGGGGTGCCCTGCTGCTCGCGCCGGCGCTGGGCACCCTGGTCGCCGTGCCCCTCGCGCTGGGCGCTATCGCCCTCGGCGCGTGGGGCGTGTGATCAGCGCCCGATCATCTTCGACGGCACCACGATGGCGTCGAACTCGTCGCCCGTGAGGGTGCCGAGCGCCAGCGTGGCCTCGCGGAGCGTGGTGCCCTCGGCGTGTGCCTTCTGCGCGATCTCGGCGGCCTTGTAGTACCCGATGCGGGTGTTCAGGGCGGTGACCAGCATCAGGCTGCGGGACACCAGATCGGCGATGCGTTCGGTGTTCGCCTCCGTGCCCCGCACGCACCGCTCCTCGAAGGACGCCGCGGCGTCTCCGATCAGCCGGGCGCTCATCAGCACGTTGAACGCCATCACCGGCTTGAACACGTTGAGCTGGAACTGCCCGTGGGTGCCGGCCACGGTGACAGCGGCGTCGTTGCCGATCACCTGGGCGGCCACCATGGTGAGGGCTTCGCACTGGGTGGGGTTGACCTTGCCGGGCATGATCGAGCTGCCCGGCTCGTTCGCCGGCAGGACGATCTCGCCGATACCGGTGCGCGGACCGCTGGCGAGCAGTCGGATGTTGTTCGCGATGTGCATCAGGCTCACCGCGACCCGCTTGAGCGAGCCGGACAGCTCGACCATCGCGTCGTGGGCGGAGAGCGCCTCGAACTTGTTCTCAGCGGTGACGAACGGGTGCCCGGTGAGCTCGGCGATGACGCCGGCGACGTGCTCGGAGTAGCCGTCTGGGGTGTTCAGACCGGTGCCTACGGCGGTGCCGCCGAGAGCGAGCTCCCGCACCCGCACGAGGGTGTCGCGCAGGGCCGACATGCCGCGGTCGAGTTGGGTCACGTAGCCGCTGAACTCCTGCCCGAGGGTGATCGGGGTGGCGTCCATCAGGTGGGTGCGGCCGGTCTTCACCACCGCATCGAAAGCGACCGACTTGGCGGCCAGGCTGTCGCGCAGCTGCTGCAGCCCGGGCAGGGTGCACTCCATCACCATGGCGTAGGCGGCGATGTGCATGGCCGTGGGGAAGGTGTCGTTGCTCGACTGCGACTTGTTCACGTCGTCGTTGGCCTTGACCAACTTCTCGGTGCGGAAGTCGCCGCCGAGGATCTCGGTGGCCCGGTTGGCGACCACCTCGTTCACGTTCATGTTCGACTGGGTGCCCGAGCCGGTCTGCCACACCACCAGCGGGAACTCGTCGTCGTGCCTACCCGCGACGATCTCGTCACAGGCGGTGCCGATGGCCGCCGCCTTGTCGGCCGAGAACCCCGCCAGGTCGCGGTTGGTGA
>JBLFXJ010000375.1:0-7656 GCA_047609825.1 Myxococcota bacterium | reverse complement strand
TCGGTCAAGTCCCACGGGATGGGATCGAGGCCATCCAGGCCATCGAGGTACTCTTCGGGCGGGTCGTATGCGGCGTGTGGCTCGGTGACGTGCACGTGCATCAGCCAGTGACCGTCCACGTCGCCGTCGGCGATGGCGTCCTGGAGCGAGTCTGCGGCGCCGGCGATGGCGTCGTCGGCGCCCGGGCCACGACCCATGCGCCGGTCGTAGCCCTGCAGCGTGTGCCACTCGTCGGAGAACCAGCCGTTGAGGCTGTTCACGATCGTGAAGAAGCCGGCCTCGTCGCGCAGCCAGCGCGGAATCGTGCCGGCCTCGGGCATCACGCGACGGGCATCGCCTGCGAGCTGCGGCACCCAGCCGAGGTCGCGGCCGGGCCTGCCGAGGGTGGTGCAGCTCATGCTCGCGAAGGTCCAGTTCGAGCACTGCACGTGGTCGTCGAGCACCACTCCCCCGTCCACCAGGCTGTCCAGGAACGGGGTGATGCCGGGTCCGCCCCAGCGTCCGAGGTGGTCGCGGCGCAGGGTGTCGATGGAGAGGATGAACACGTTCGACGGAGTCGGCCCGCCCCGGAACCACAGGGGCGGCCGTTCTTCTGGAGGCGTGGTGCCGACCGGCCCCGTCGGCGTGCCGCTGGCGGTGCCCGGAGCGGCGGCCGAGTCGGCGGGGGAGGAAACGAGTGCGGTGTCGGCCTTGTGGGTCGACCCGCAGGCGACGAGCAGCAGCGCTGTGAGCATGCTGGAACCGTACACGCCCTCCCCGCGGGGCGCACCCCCTTCGGTGGACCTGTGCTCGGGTACACTGGGTTGCGTGCCCTCCGTGGAGTTCCAATGCTCGTCCTCGCCCTGCTCCTGTCATCGACCCCCGATGCCGCCGCCGGCGCTCCAGGCCCGCTGCTTCAGGCGATGGGCACCTGCCCGGGCCCGATGGTGGTCGGTGTGAGCGGCCTCACGCCGGGCGCGGACCTGCTGCTGGTGACCACGCGCTCGGGCCCCGGCGTCGATCCCGCGGTGCTTCCGGCGGGCCCGTGCGAGGGGCTGGAGGTCGGGGTGGAGGGTCGCATGCGCTGGCTCGGGCCCACCCCCGACCTCGACGGCGACGGCCGCATGCGGTTCGATCCCGACGTGCCCTCGGGCGCCTGCCCACGGTGGCTGGTCGCCGTGGACATGGCCACGTGTACGCGGTCCGTGCCCGTGCCTCTCGACGGCGGCGCACCGCTGACGGTGGACTGGCTCCGCGCGGGCGATCTGACGATCACCGAGGCGATGCCCGATCCGGCTGCCGTGACCGACGCGGAAGGTGAGTGGTTCGAGCTTCGGAACGACACGCCACAGCCCGTGGACCTCGCAGGCCTCGTGGTGTCCGACGATGGCATCGAGGACTTCGTGGTCGAGGCGTCGGTGGTCGTGGCCTCGGGCGGCCATGCCGTGCTCGGCGTGCAAGGGGATCCTGAGCTCAATGGCGGGGTCGACGTGGACTATGTGTGGGGATCGTTCGAGATGTTCCTCGCCAACGACGACGACGAGATCACGCTGGTGGCGCCGTTTGCGGAGGTGTCGCGACTCGCGTGGGACGGCGGCATCTTGTTTCCGGACCCCACCGGTGCGTCCATGCAGCTCACGCCGGGCGGCGATCCGGCCGTCGGGGCCGACTGGTGCGAGAGCACCTCGCCCTTCGGTCTGGGAGACCTGGGCACGCCGGGGACATCGAACCTCGTGTGCGCCGACTGAGGCCTGTCGCGCGGTGCGACACACGACGTCACAGGCCGATTCGCACCGGCAGGCGGGGTTGGCCCTACAACTCCATCGTCAGCGGCACCCGCCGCAAACGATGGAGACACCACATGCGCAACCTGATGCTCGCCCTGCTCCCCCTCGCCGCCGCCTGTGCTGCCGGAGATGACGCCGCAACCTTCGCCGTGGTGGACGACGCACTCTCGGTCGAGGTCGGTGCAGCCGCTGGCGAGGCTGACCTGCGCGGCGCGATGCCGTTCGCCATCCCCACCGGCAGCCCGGTGCGGTACCACTGGGAAGGCCTGATCCCCGGCGAGCGGATGTACCTCGCTCGGGCCGACGAGGTCGCCGCAGGTCCGTGCTTCGAGGTCGCCGGCGGCCTGTGCCTCGACATCGGCCCGTCGGTGTCGCTCGTGGGCAGCGGCGTCGCGGATGACGGCGGTGAAGCATCGGTATGGATGACCGTTCCCGACGAGTTCGCAGGGCGTGACCTGGTGCTCCAGGCCGTGGTCATCCGCGGCGACGGTGGCATCGAGTCGTTCAAGGGCGCGCCCCAGGTGTGGCAGCCGGTGGACGCGCTGGAGGTCGGCGAGATCGAGGCCGGCGAGCTTCGGGTGACCGAGCTGATGCGGGACCCGGCAGCGGTCACCGACGCAGAGGGGGAGTGGTTCGAAGTCCGCAACCTGGCCGACCGGCCCGCGATGTTGAATGGCCTCGAGATCGCGGACGCCGACTCGGACTACTTCCTGTTCACCGGCACAGTCACGATCCTCGAGCCGGGCGAGCACATCGTGTTCGGAAAGGGAACGGATATGCTCCTTAACGGCGGCCTCGTGGTCGATATCACCACCACCGACATCACCCTCGCCAACGTCGCCGACGAGCTGCGCCTGATGGACGGGGACCGGGTGATCGACGAGGTGGTCTGGGACGACTCCGTTCCGAACCACCCTGGGCATGCGCTGCAGCTGGACGAGTCAGGCGCGTGGTGTGATGCACAAGACGTGTACGGCGATGGCGACCACGGCACGCCCGGTGCGCTCAACCCGCTCTGCGCGGACTGATCACAGCCTCAACCCGCCGTCCACCTCGATGCATCGGCCCGAGAAGTACTCGTTCTCGACGATGAACCTCACGGTCTGCCAGATCTCCTCGGGCTCGCCGATCCGACCCAGCGGAACGGGCGCGAGGATCTTGGCGAGAGTCTCGGGGCGCATGCTCTCCACCATCGGCGTCCGGATGAAGCCGGGCGCGATGGCGCCGACCCGGATGCCGTACCGACCAAGCTCTTTGGCCCACACCACGGTGTCGGCGATCAGCGCCGCCTTTGCGGCGCTGTAGTTGCTCTGGCCCCGGTTGCCATGGCGCGAGATGCTGCTCATGTTGATCGCCACCGCCGGCTTGATCTCGGCCTCGACGCAGCGGCGGGCGAAGCTGCGCATGCACAAGAACGGTCCGGTCAGGTTGACGCTGAGCACGGCATCCCACTCAGCCTTCGGGAGCTGAGTCAGCTCGCCGGTCTTCCGGTCGCGCTTGAGCAACAGGCCATCGCGGATGATGCCGGCGTTGTTCACGAGCACATTGGGCGGTGCGCCGAACGCGGCGGTGGCTTCGTCGAACAGGCGCTCGACATCGGTCTCGGACGACACATCGGCCACGGTGCCGGCAGCGCCGGTGGCCTCGCTGGTGCTGGCGATGCCCTCAGCGTTCACATCGCAGAAGAACACGCTAGCGTCGCTCTCGGCGAGTCGGCGCACGAAGTGCTCGCCCATGCCGCGGGCCCCGCCGGTCACGACGGCGCGCACATCTCCAAGGTTCATCAGTCCTCTCTCAGGTCGGAGTTTGCGCGCTCACCGCCGGCGTCGGGCCAGGGCGAGCGCGAGGAGCCAGCCGATGCTGGCGGATGGAGGCGTTCCCGAGGCGCAGCCGCCGCACGGGCGCGCGGGATCGAAGACTCGCCCGACGTTTTCGGATGCGGGTGAGCCGGTGTCCACCTCGACGGTGCCGGTGTCGGTCTCGATGGGGGTGTGGGTCGACACGGCCTCCTCCAGCGCGTCCTGGATCCACCCGAGGCTGTCCTCGGCCGTGTACCGGCGGCCCACACCGATCATCCACTGGTCCTCGGGCCCCCCGGCCTCGCCCGCGTCGACCAGCAGGTGCCCGGTGATCGGGCTCGCATAGAGCAGGTCGAGGTGGGACAGATCGAGCAGGGCCGAATCCACGATGCGGGCGCCCCTGGCGTCCACGGCGGACTGGGCCAGCGCGCTGGACACGAACACCAGTCCGTCCGACGGTCCGGTTACTTCGCCGAGGATCAGCGCTCCGCGCTCCAGGCCATCGATCTCTTCGGCCGACGGGTCGACCTGCAGGTCGTTGCGCGACAGGTCGTCGAGGAACCTGCCCCAGTTCACGTCCCCCGCCAGGTCGCTCCACGCCTCCTGGAACTCCGCGTCCCCATTGGGCATGAGCGGGTTGGCGCCGGCCAGTAGCCACACGCGCACGTCTGGATGCACCCCGGCGGTGCGCAGCCGGCCGATCAGGCCTCCGCCCGCCGCGACCGCCGCGTCGATCCCGTCAGACCGGCTGAGCAACCCGAGTCCGCCCTCATAGCTGGTGTACCAGTCGGGCTGGAGCGCGTAGCCCCCCAGGAGGAACGGCATGGTGCCGGGCAGGGGGTAGGGCTGGCGCGCGACCAGCTGCCGCTGGCCGGGGAACAGGTCGAGGCCGTCGGGCAGCAGGTCCTGGTCGCGGAGGTCGTCGAACACCAACGGCACAGCCGTGGTGTTCGGGTAGTACCGGGCCCAGCTGGTCGGTGAGACTGCCGAGTCGGCGTCGAGCGCGGCGAGGTTCAGGGCGCTCCACCGGTACGAGCTGTCCACCCCCGCCAGTGGTGCCGCGACCAGCACCAGCCTGCGCACATCCTCCCGATACTGCGTGCCCACCTCGGCGTAGTCGGGCTGGCCCCAGTCGGTCCCGGGCAGGTTCGAGGTGTACACCGTCGCGGCGACGCCGCCCTTGCTGTGCGCCACCAGGTCGACCTTCGATGCGCCAGTTCGGTCGCGGATCACGGTGATCGCGTTGGCGACGGCCTCGGCCTGCATGAACACGTCGCCATGGGGGTGGGCGAAGGTGAGCGCATACACCGGACGGAGGAGGTTGCGGTCGAGCCGTGTGGCCAGGGTGATGAACCCGCGGCTGCCGTTGTCGCCGGCGCCGGGCACCAACAGGATCGGTGTGCCCCGGGAGACCTCTTCGTTCAGGCCCATGTGGAGCAGGAACGACGCGCTGTGGGGGTCGGAGGTGCCGAACGCGGCGGCGATGTGGGGCGAGTAGTCGGTGTCGGCCCAGGCGGTGCCGCTGTTGAACGCCTCGGGACGCAGCAGGGAGCGATCCGGGTCTACGTGGCGCTCGAGGGCCGACCACAGCTTCAGGGTGCCGTCCTGTGTGTAGGTCTCGTCGCCCGTCATCCGGAGGCCTGCCGATGGATCAAACCCGGCGGTGGCGAGGGCGGTGGTGGCGAGGAACGGTAGGATCACCGCCGCACCTCGGCGAGGAACGGATCGAGTGCGGCGTTGAAGCCGGCAGGATCGTCATGCTGCACGGTGTGGCCCGCGCCCTGTAGCAACACCAGACGCGCCCCAGGGATGGCGGCGCGGGCCTGCTCACCGATGGACCGAGGGGTGCCGCCCGTGAAGATCGAGTTCGGGATCATCCGGTCGTCCGTTCCGAACACGATGAGGGTGGGCAGGTCGAGCTCCGGCAGACGCTCGGTCGTCGGGTGGTCGAGCATGCCGGCGATGCAGCGGGACACGGCGACGCTGGTGCCGCGGAAGGCCGGGTGCTTGCCGAGCTGCACCCGCTCCCGGATCAGGCGCTCCACGCCGTCATCGGTCCGGTTGAACGCCGCCGTGGTGAAGTTCGCCCGGATCTCCGCCTCGGAAGAGTGCAGTGCACGATCTTCGGTCCAGTAGGTCTTCATCCAGCGCGCCGCGCCGGGCTGGAACGACTCGATACCGGCGGGTGCGGCGAGGGCCAGGGCGTCCACCCGGTCGGGATGCTCCAGGGCGAGTGTGATGGCGATCTGGCCGCCCATGGAGTGGCCCACGATCACCGCTGAGGGCACGCCGACCGCCTCCATCCACTGCGCCACCACATCGGCGTACCAAGGCGGGGTGTACGGCGCATCAGGGCGGTCACTCGACCCGAATCCGGGGAGATCGAGCGCGAGCAGCCGGTGGTCGCGGGCGAGGTGCGGGACCTGGTGCTCCCAGAACCCGAGGGTGGAGGACAGCCCGTGGAGCAACACCACGGGTGGGCCATCACCGCCGGAGTCGATGTAGGCGAGGTCGAGCCCGTCCACCTCGATGTGCTGCAGCGGCAGGGGTGTCTGGAGCTGCTCGGGCGCGAGCGCCGGCAGGTCTCCATAGCGGGGAAAACACCCGGAGACGGCCAACAGACCTGTCGTCAACGCTGTGCGCCACATCGGCAGCTCCTGAGTGCTAGAACACAAGCCAGTCGAGCTGGCCGTAGACCGTCCACGGCGCGGCATCGAGGCCTGAGGCCGCTCCGGGGGCGACCGTCGCGGCGTACACGCCGAGGTCGAGGAAGGGCAGCGGCTCTACGCTGGCCCGGGCGTTGATCTCGGTGCCCCAGGTGGTGCCGTCGAGAGCCAGCGCGTGGCCGCCACCGACCCCGACGTTGACCTTGTTCGGGACGAGGTCCACAGCCGCGGAGGCGGTGATCGCGCCCACGCCGAGCAGGCCGCCCGACACATCGGGGATCACGGCGACCATCCTGTTGATCGAGCGAGGATCGGGGAACAGGAGGAGGGTGCCGTGGGTGTTGTGCAGCGCGCCGACCACGCCGTAGCTGTTGCCCGTGATCACGCCGCCGTATTGGTCGAAGCTGCCGGGTCCTCCGCTGAACAGCCCCTCGACGCGTGCGACCGAGCCTTTGCCGCGGAAGAACCGCCACCGGGCCTCGACGTCCACCAGCATGCCGAGCACGTCGTCGTCGTGCACCACGGGGGCGTAGACCCGGCCGAGGTGGAGCAATGCCACGCCGTGCACGCCCGCCGGACCGTGGTCCAGGCCGGGGTTGAAGCCGCCGTCGATGCCGGTCCACACCAGGTCGGCGTCGAGTGTCGCGCCCTCTGGCGCGGGCAACCCGTCGTACAGGTCGAGCCGCGGACCGCCCTGCAGCTCCGACAATGCCGACGTGGGCCCGATGCCCAGGGTGCCGCCGGTGCCGCCAGATCGGTCCTGGAGGTACCACAGGTGCAGGCCGATGGACGTGGCATAGGCCGGTCCGAGCTGGAGATCGGCCATCGACAGCCACACATCATCGGGCAACGATGCCGCTTGCTCGGCGAGGGTGTAGGTGCCCACGCGGTAGCGTAGCGCGTCGCCCCAGCCTCGCCGCACCCGCCCATACACGGTCACGCCGGCCGCCTCGCTGCCGAACACCATCAGGCGGGCGCCCGACCGGAGCAGGCCATCGGGGGTGGTGCGCGCGGGGTCGGTCGCGCCGTCGGCGACGAACTGCAGGCCGACCACGGCGTGGATCTCGTGGAGGTCGGCTGGTCGGATGCGAAAGTCAGCGTACAACCTGCGTGTCTGGAGGTTCACCTGGTCTGCGCCGAAGCCGCCGCCGGTGTTGCCGCCCACGCCATAGGACTGGTCACCGAAACCGAAGTCCACCTCGCCGGCGAGGTTCAGCGACGCCACGCCGCCGAGAACCGGTGGTGCCCAGGTGGCGAACGCACCGAGACGCTGCTCGGAGTACAGTGCTGCGGGGCCTTCCGGCTGGACGACAACGCCGTTCGTCCCGCCGATTCGACCCACCACCTGGCCGTCGAGGAACGGGTTCGTCGACGTGAGGTCGGTGCCGGTGGCGCGCACCTGAAACAGCGCGAACCCAATCCAAC
>JBLFXJ010000374.1:0-7662 GCA_047609825.1 Myxococcota bacterium | reverse complement strand
AGGCGCTGGAGCGACACCGCCGCCCGGGCGGTGTAGCGCACCAACCGCTCCCGCCCGCCGGGGTCGTCCGCGGCCACGGTGACGCCCGCGTGCACCTCGAGCCCCGCGCAGCGCGCCACCCACCGGCGGTGGCGTCGGTCCACCCGCTCCGACCGCGACGGCGCTGGACCTCCCTCGACCTCCGCCTCCTGGGCCAGCCGGTCCAGCCACGCGGCCGCACGGTCGGCGTCGCTCGGCTTGCGCCGCACATGCCGTTGGATGTGGACAGCCTGCCGTTCTACACGCCAGAAGGCCAGAAGGCCGTGCGGGGCCACCTCTCCCCCGGCGGCATGCTCGCCGTGTGGTCGGCGTTCGACAGCGAGCACTTCTCCGGCGTGCTCGACGAGTCCTACGGCCGCGCGTGGCGCGAGCACATCCGGTGGGAGGTGCCCGGTGAGGGGCCCCTGCACAACGTGTTGTTCTTCGGCACGGACGCCCCCGAGGCCTGAGCCCCAACCCGTGTGAACTCAGGGATGCTGATTTTCTAGCACACCGCTACAGGTGCGGAGACGGTGGGCGTGAACGTGCCGTTCGTGTTCGCCCCGAGCTGAGTCCGCCGGCCGCACGTGCATGGGTCAGCGGGTCACGGTGTCGAGCCGGGGCAGCGCTTGGTCGGCGGCCGCGCGGATGACGTCGGCGTGCACCCGCGCGCGGGACTGCAGGAAGATGCCCATCAACACCGTGGGGAAGAACCGGGCGAGCGCGCTCACCGGCGCACCGTCGACCAGCAGTCCGGCAGCCTCAGCGTTGCCCAGGGCGTGAGCAAACCCCCGGGTGAGCCGATCGACGAACCGGGCGGTGGAGGCCTCGCTCTGCTCGGGGGACGGCGCGAGCTCGGCGCCCGCGTTGCACACCAGGCACCCGAGCTCTGAGTGTGGCCGAGTGCCGTTGTCGCCGAAGAACACCAGCACCTGACGGACCTCGGGCAGCGAGGCCCCGTCGGCGTCGAGCGAGCCGAAGTGCCGCTCGACCACGGTGGCCTCGTAGTGGGCGATGGCGGCGGCGTACAGCCCTTCCTTGCTACCGAACTCGGCGTACAGGCTGTACGGGTTGACCCCCATGGCGGTGGTGAGGTCCCGGGTGGAGGTGGCGTGGTAGCCGCGCTCCCAGAACAGCCGCATGGCGCGCGCGGCGATGGCCTCGCGGTCGTAGGTCTTGCGTCGGCCCACAGCGCCTCCCTGTCGTCCCTGTAACCAATCGCTCGCTCCGCTATTGTAACCAAACAATCGATTGGATATGCTCGGATCTCACCGGAGGCCCCATGCCGTTCGACAAGATCTCCCTTCGACAGCTGTTCTTCATGCGCCTGCTCACTGGCGCGATGTTCATGGCTCTGGGGGTCGGGCTCGCGTGGCTCGGGGGCAGCTGCGCCGTCGATCCAGCACAGTGCGTCACAGGGGCGGTGAGTCCCGCCGACCAGATGTTCTGGTTCGCGTCGATCACCTTCGGCGCACTGCTGCTGAACGCCGGGATGATGCTGCTCGAGCTCACCACCCGCCCCCCGTTCAAGGTGGCGATCAACGTGCCGTTCGTGGCCGCCAACTTCCAGGTCTCGGCAGCCATCGGTCTCGTCGCCCTGGGGTTCGCCGTGCACCGCATCATCGGGTCTGGGGCGTCGGCCATCGAGCTGCTCTGCGTGGGCGGTTTCGCGATGAACCTGGTGTTCGTCGTGATGACCAAGCTGCACTGGAACTTCACCGAGAACACCGGCAAGGCGCTGCCCAAAGCCTGAGCGGCCTCGGTGGAGGTGCGCCGGTGAGTCGTGCGCCCGGGTGGACGATGGCACCGTGCCCGGCCAAGTTGGGCCGGCCATGCTCCGGAGCCGCTCATGCCCCGCCTCCTGCTGATCCTGCTCGTCGCCTGCGGCGGCGGGGACAAGCGCGCCGACGACACCGCCACTGCCAGCGATGCGGTGGCAATCGTCGATTCGGACCGTCCCGAGCACTACTTCGACGTGCCGTACCCGTCCGACTCGCTGATGGACGCGTCCACCCGACCCGACCTCACGGGCTACCCGGTCATCGACGCCGAGCCCATCGGCCCGATCCTCGAGGGTTGGGTCGACCGGCTCGAGCAGGTGACCGCGGGGTTCGGGAACAACACCGCCGCCTACTTCCGGTTCACCGACGCGCTCGACCTGCCCACCGCGCTGCCCGGCACCCCGGACGACCCGGTGGTGTGGGTGGCGCTCGACGGCTCCGAGCAGCTGCCGCTGGAGCTGCGGTTCGTCGCAGACCCACAGGGAGACCCGTTCTACGCTGAGAACACCCTCGCGGTGGCGCCGGCCCTCGGTCACCCGATGCGCTCCGGCGGCACGTACGCCGCGGTGGTGCTCACCTCATCCGGCGCCGCGCCCGCCGCTGGCTGGACGGTCGACCCCGCGGTCACCACGGCGCTGGACGCCCTCGGCATCACCGGCGAGGTGGCGGTGGCCACCACGTTCACCGTGCACGACGCCACCGGCGATCTACGCGCCCTCGCCGCCGACGTGGACAGCCAGATCCGCCCGTCGGACGTCACCTGGCGCGAGGTGGTGCGCCTGTCCCACACCCAGGGCGAGACGCCGTCCGGCCAAGCCGCGACCCTCTCCACGGTGACCTACTTGAACGGCGAGACCCGCACGGCCTACCTCGGGCCGATGGACGGCGAGGTGGACCACACCGTGGAGCTCGACGCCACCTGGCCGATGGCGGTGTTCGAGGCCGAGCTCGAGACGTGGAACTACCAGGGCCTCGCCGAGCGCCCGTACATGAGCGCCGGGTTCCTCCACGTGACCGACGCCGGGGTGCAGACCGGGTGGATCGACGGCGACCCGCCCGAGGCCGAGCCGATGCGCATCGTGCTCTCGCTGCCCCGTGGCGCCGACGGCAAGGCCACGGCCGCCGATGGCGTGGTGATGTTCGACCATGGCACCGGCGGGCATGCATACAACATCGTGCAGCGCCGCCACCCGGACGACGCTGGCGCCGAGCTCGCGGGCCGGTTCGCGAACAACGGCTGGGCCACGATCAGTTGCGACGCCACGCTGTATGGCACCCGGTACCCGCTGATCGACGAGGGCCACGGGGCCAGCCTCGGGTTCTACAACATCGTCAACGCACCAGCGTTCCGCGACAACCAGCGTCAGACCGTGATCGATGGGCACGTGCTGCTCCGGTTCGTCCAAGACCGGCTCGCGGCCGAGCTGCCCGCCGGCTCGGTAGACACCTCCCACGTCCGCCGGATGGGGCACAGCCTGGGGTCGGTGACGGCGAACATGGGCCTGGCGATGGACCCCGACGCGTTCGAGGGCGCCCTGCTCACGGGCACTGGCGGGATCTTCACGGTGTACGCCCTGCACACCGGCCTGCTCGACGGGTTCGACCCGGAGCTGGTGGCTGGCCTGTTCGGCCTGTTCGGGGCCGAGGCGCCGGATGTGATCACGCCGACGAACACCTTCGGCGCGGTGTTCGGCCTGCCCGCCGAGGCGTGGGACCACGTGGACCGGCTGCACCCGGCGGTGAGCCTGTTCCAGTGGCAGATGGACCCGTCCGACCCGATGAGCGTGGTGCGTGACGAGGCCGTGCCGACCCACATCGTGATCGCTCCCGGCGACTACCAGACCCCCGACTTCACCGCCGAGGCCCTGGCGAACGCCCACCCCGATGCGGTGACCAGCGTGTGCAACGCGCTGTCGGACTACGACCCGCACTACTGCATGTGGCGGGAGTCGGAGGGGTGGGACACGCTCGATGCGTGGCTCGCGGAGTAGGCGTCCGCGAGCGCGCTGCCCCTTGCTATCGGAGGTGCGGCCTTGGGCCTGCTCGGTGTCACCTCTCGACACACGGCCGACTGCGACATCCTCCATCCCGACCTGCCCGGCCCCATCCTCTCGGCTGCGCGGGAGTTTGCACATGAGCGTCGCCGTGCGGGAGATCTCCTCGGCGATGACTGGCTCAACAATGGACCGTCCCAACTCGTACGTGTCTTGCCCGAGGGATGGGAGCGCCGGCTCCGCCCCGCCTACACCGGCAGAGCCATCGTTCTTCAGACGCTGGGGCGCGCCGAGTTGCTCAAGACGAAGCTCTTCGCGCTCTGCGATCGAGGTACCGATTTGTCCGACTGCATCGCGCTTTCTCCGACCGTCGGAGAGTTGCGGGAGGCCCAGCCCTGGGTGGAGCTCCAGGACACCAACGAGCTGTGGCCGGCGCATGTTCGGGAGACGCTACAGGATCTCGCGAAGAGGCTCGGTCATGGCCTATAGTCGGCCTCGGCTTGCCGCCGCCCCCGCCGCGGAGCAGGTCACTGCCGACATGGCCGGTATCGGTATGGCATTCGCCGCAGAGGCGTCAAAATCTCCCGATATCGAAACAACACTCGTTGCCGCCTCCAGCGCGGGCATGATCGAGCATGATCTGAGGACGTTGTCGGTCCTTACCACCTGGCTGGGAATCCATCTTCGTTACGTCAATGTCGCCCGCCTGCTGCGTACCCTCCACTCACAGCCGTCTCCACGGGTACTTGCCTACTGGGCAGCCGTCGCCGAGTGGCGGAAAGACGACCGCAGGCTGTCCAAGGTGAGGGGCCTCCACATCGGTGACCGGGTCGACGTGCTCCCGGTGGGAACCGACTTCCAGCTTCGACGGCGAGGAGAAGATCCTCGCTTCTCCTCGACCTGTCTGCGCGTTCCCCTGGGAACCCTTCGGGACCGCGCCGATGATGTGGCATCGCCAGTTCAGCTGGCGCGGCTGCACCCGACCTACCGCACTCGGATCAGAATGGGACCCTCGTGGCGGGCGGATGCGTGGGCTGCATTGGAGCAGACCCCCACACTGACGGCGTCTGCCCTGGGTCGTTCGGTTGGCTGCGCGTTCGCCACGGCATGGTGCGTGAAGCGCGACTTCGAGTTGCTTCGAGCATCGGCCGGGGTTTTGGGGGCCGCGAACGCCTTGTGATAGCAGCAGCAGGTCACTCTATGGCCTTGTGTACTTTGAACATGATCGCGAGGTTGTTGAGGAACGGAATGAAGCTGAACGGCCCTTGGGCATCTTCGGTTCGTGGTAGGAGATGGACGGCGAGATTCGAGTCGATCCCAGCGATGTACGCAACCATTTCTTCTCGTTCATCGTCAGGCAGCCCACCACCGATAGCGACAAAGTCAATTCGCTCGGTTTCGATCATCTCCTTGATTCTGTCCTTCGAGTTGCTCGCAATGACGTTCCTGCCATAGCGGTCCCATTCTTCAACCAACACATCCAAGGTTGATTGGAGTCTTCCAATTGCCAAGATTCGCGGCTCCATGTTTGCCTCCTCCTTTGTATTCGGCCTCGGTCGGTCCACCGCAGCCCTGAGCTGATGAATTTTGTTCTGAGTCGTGTTTGATTGCGTGTCTTCGTGGCAGCCTAGACCACAGAGTGCGGTAGCCATAGCTACGGTGAGAACGTAGGTCATAAACTTGCCAGATGGGTCAGCCCCGGGCCGGGTGGTGGGCCAGTGTCCTTTTGAGATCTTGGACGGTGAGTTCGAGCCGTGTCCGACTGCACCCGCAGTTGGACTCGAATCACTCGTCAGGCGCTCCATTGAGCCGGGAGGTTCCTCGCGGCCCACTCGGAGAACCCCGTGATCGTCTCCGCATAGATCGATCGGGTATTCGCCAGCTTCTGCTCGGCTTCTGGGCCGTAGTACGTGTAGCCCTCGAACCACTGCATGGTTTCCCGCAGCTCCCGTGCCCCTGGGTAGAAGCCATCGTAGACCTCGGGCGGGATCTGCTGCACCGCGACCTGATGCCCCCGAGCCCTTAGCGTCTCGACGATGTCGTTCCAGCTCAACAGGTCTGCAGCCACACCCAGGTGCTGGCCCTGCCCCACGAGCTCGGGCTCTTCGAACGCGCGCGCTACGACCTTGCCCACCTCGGTCACGTCGCCCATATGGAGCGCCGGCGCCGCTGAGTCCATCGGCACGGCCCACCCATTGGCGCCGTTGCCCAGGGGCTTGGGCTTCAGGTTGCCCAGGAAGTTCTGGAAGTACATGGGCGGCTCCACGAAGGTGTGGAACGCAAAGCCGGCGGCCGTCACCACCTCATCGACCACGGCCTTTCCGGTGAAGTGGTGCACCGACAGCGCGCCCCCCGAGAGCCGCTCCACGTTGGGGAGCGTGGACCAGACGAAGTGCTGGACTCCCGCCTCGCGCGCCGCAGAGACCGCTGCGGCGCCCTGCTCGGCCTCTGTGCGCCCGTCCGACCCGGAGGAAGCGGTGGCCGCATCAAAGAAGTTCGTCACCACGAACGCACCGTAGGCGCCCTCGAACGCAGCGGGCAGTGTCGACGCATCGTTGAGGTCGGCTGCAACCACCTCGACACCGCGTCCGGCGAGTGCCTTCGCTCTGTCGCTGGCAGGGTTGCGGGTCAGCACTCGGACAGCGAACCGGCCTCGCTCCAGCAGAGCGTTCACGACGCCTCCTCCCTGGGCTCCGGTGCCTCCTACGACGGCGATGATGGGCTTGGACATATTGACTCCTCGATTTCGTGTTCTTCGTGACAGTGTGGATTGGGTCAGGGGCAACCGATGTCGAGCCCCAACGCGTGGAGCTCGGCGATCGAGTCCTCGAGCGACTGGACCAGGCCATGGGCCGGGATCACGGTCAGCGGCACCGGGCTCTCGCAGTCGGCGTCGATGATGTCGAGGTCTCGCAGCCCCGCCATGAACTCCTCCGGACCTCCCACCACCACCGAGAATCCGTAGCCAGCGCTGTAGAGGTCCGCTTCGTACACGAACCGGGCCTCGCCCGTGTCGACCAGGGTGATCACCATGTCCGCGGCGTGGGAGTTGGCGCTGAGGTGGTACGCCGTGACCGTGTTCTCGGTCCCCGTGATCACGGTCGTCCCGTTTGCGGCGATCTCTTCCACCGCCGTCGGGTTCTGTGTGCGACTCAGGGCGTCGGGGCGAAGCGTGGACGGGGCGGCCAGGACGTCTTCATAGAACGACTGCACGCCAGGCCCGACGACCACCGTCGCCCCCGCGTCTGCGAGGGACCGAACCCCAGCGGAGTGATCCTGATGATGGTGGCTCTGAATCACGTGCGTGATGGGCATGCCCGGAAACTCGGCCTCGAGACTCGCCACGATCGCTGTCCCGTGCGCCGGCGTGATCGGGGCCTCGAGAACCACGAGATTGCCGTCGACCACGACTGCGACCGAGTTGTGGGCAGCACCGAGCAGCATCACGCCGGACGCCAGCTCCGAGGTCTGAACTGTGCCGCCGGAATCGTAGCCGAAGACGATCTGGAAGAAGGCCTCGACCACCTGATGACTCTGGCGACCGAACTCGAACCGATCCGTGTCGACCAGAGGCGTTCCGGCCTCGGCAGGGAGCTCGAACGCGTCCGCAGAGACGTCGGTGGGCTCCACGTCCACTGTGGTGCGCACCTCCTCATGAACGAGGCCCTCGACCGCGTGCAGCTCGACCCGACCGGGCACTGCCAGCGTCCCGTGGACCTCCCAATCGGCGTAGAGCACCTCGATGGGGACGTCCCGGAACAGGGGGCTGTTCTCCAGGGTCGCAAGCTTCGAAATCAGACCGGTCTCCGCGTCGACGAACAGACGCAACTCCACGCCTCCATCCTGGAGCGTGAGGATCCGATGCGGTC
>JBLFXJ010000373.1:0-7716 GCA_047609825.1 Myxococcota bacterium | reverse complement strand
GCGCGCACCTCGCTCGGGGCCCGTGAGGCGCTCCGGATCCATGGCGGTCAGGGCCGCCACCGCAGCGGACCAACGGCGGGCACGCAGCGCTGCGAGCGCATCGGGAGACAGCGGCAGGGCCAAGCGACGCAGGGCAGGGCCAACGAGCACGTGCGGTTCGGGGGGGGGCTGGGCGAACACGGTGGGCGGCGCGAGCAGAGCCGCGACGAACCCTGCCAGAAGGAGGGGCTTCATGGAGCGTTCCGGGGTGGGGATCGGGGAGAGAGGGCAGGTTCCGATCGTAACAGCGCACTCCCCTGCTCCGCGACCCGATCACCCGGGTTCTGCCGGCTAGTCCCCGAGGACTGCGATCTCGCCGAGGGGGATCAGGTACGGCTCCCCCCCGTCGAGATCCCGCGCGACGCGCCACGTGCCGTCGAGCACCGACCCAATCTCCACCCGCCGATGATCGGAGTCGGTGTGTACGTGCACGGTGCGCCATGCGGAGCCGAACTCGGGCACGGGCTCGCGTCGATACTGGATGGTGGCGGCGTCGAGGGCGCCGATGATCGCGTGGGCGGAGTCGGAGGGCTGGCCGTCCACGAGCCAGTCGGGACCACTCCGCACTGCGATCCAAGCCCCATGGTCGGACACCACATGAACCTCGGTCACGCGCTCGGGATCGAGGACGAAGGCCCACGGGTCGCCCACATCCGTCGGACCCTGCACCAACAGCGTGAGGGTCTGGGGGATCGCGATCGCCGGCTGGCCGGCCGGCGTGTCGATTCGGATTCCGCCTCCGGCACGCTCGCCGACCAGCATTGTCTGCGAATCGCCACCCTCCAAGTCCACCCGGACCGTGAACACCGAGTCCGCGATCGGATCCGCCGACTCCACGAACTCAGCTGCTCGGATGTCGAGCAGCCCGAGCACCAGGTTGTCCACCGCCTCGGGAGCAGCACGGGTGAAGTCCGCCAGCCACCACCGGGTCGTCTCCCCATAGACCGAGAGCACGCCCTCAGGCCCCGCCACGGTCACACGCCGAACCGCAGCGGGATCAAAGGTGAACACCGTGTGATCCCGCCAGCCGCCGCTGGGCTCGGTGAACACGGTCGAGTGGCTCCCCCGGACCGTCACGATCGTGCCGGACGGTGCGCGCGCGTATGTCTGGTAGCCGACGACCGCGTCATCCCCGACCGGGAGCCGGTGCACTGTGCCATCTGCAGCGGTGACCTCCACAAGCGCTCTCGCCGGGTCGAGTCCGAACTCGGCAGCATCCTCCGCGCCCTGCACCGGGGTCCCCCAGCCGATCTCACGGATGCTGTCGAGCAGCTCCGCCATGCGCTGGGCGTCGGCCACGGCCTCATACGGCGCAGTCACGCGCCAGACCTCACCCGCGCGCTCGAGCGAGACCGCGTCTGCGGGCGTCTGCAGGCGCACCGCTCGAATGTCATCGGCAGCCAGCTCCCAGATGAACTCGGTGGCGCCAGGATCGACGGTGTCGCTGGGCCAGAGCCGGACCACAGCAGTGACCGCGAGCACGAGCGTCGCGAGCACCACCAACAGGCGGCCCTGCGAAGAATCCACGAAGGTGCTCCCCTGTCACGCCTCGCCGGCGGACTCCTGCAGCTTGCCGACGACGACCTGCGCCGCCTGCACCACCTTGCCGTTCACCATGAACCCGGGCGAGTGCAAGTGCAGGACCTTGCCGTCCTGCTCCGAGTCGAACACCGGCGTGAGGCCGAGGGCCTCGTGGACCTTGGGATCGAATGGCGCGCCGATGCCCGGCACGGCCTCCAGCCCCAAGGAGGTGAGGGCCTCCATGAACTGGTGATGCACGATCGACAGGCCCTGCACCAGCGCGGGGATGTCCTCGCCGGGCGTCTCGATGGACCGCTTCAGGTTCTGGACTGGGTCGAGGAATGCCCGCACCACCGCGAAGCTCTGCCTCTCCGCCTTGAGCTTGCCCTGGACTTCCTGCCGCTTGCGAAATGCATCCATCTCGGCCTGAAGGTCGCGAAATGCCTTGGAGACGGCACGGAGCCGCCCCTGCGCAGCATCGAGGTCCTTCGCCTGCGATGCGCGCGCCGATTCGGAGTCGGCGAGCTGGGCCCTGGCCAGGGCGAGATCCGCGCGCAGCTCCTCCAAGGTGGGCTCCGGTGCAGGCGGAACCAGCTCGATCACGGGAGGGGCGTCCTCTTCATCGGCAGCAGAATCGCCCTCCTCGGCGGATCCTGCGGTCGCGCCAGTCGCTTCCTCTTCCTCCTCCTCCGACTCGACCGACGGAGCGGTGCCGGTCGCCGGTTCGACCTCTTCAGCCTGTGCGTCCGCGTCGGGATCGGGATCGGGATCGACGTCCGCGTCCGCGTCGACCGTGGACGTCTCGCCCGCGCCAGCCTCCGCGGGCTTCGGGATCTCGGGGGCCTCACCCTCCGACTTCGGCGAGCCGCCTTCTGGCTCGGGGCTCGTCGACGTGGCGTCTCGCTGGCTCATCGGCGTGCTTCCTCGTCTCGGCCGTCCGTGGGCGCCTGGGGACGCCCGGCCGTCGTCGACAGTAACCGCCGATCGCCCTACGGCAACTGGCTCAGGTCACCCGTACAGCGGACGATCGCCGCGACAGCCGACGGAGACCCGAAGTCACCTCCTCGTGCCGCAAGCGTGCCAGCATACTGTCGACGACACGACGCTCGGCAAGTCGGAGCACCAGCAACACGAGCCCACCCGCTCCGCCTACGGCCACCGCACCCAGGCCTGCGGCTGCCACGCCGAGCAGCCCACCAAGGCCGAGGGTCCAACCCAGCCATCGCAACGCGCGCTGCCGCCCGAGCCAGGTGTCGAGACGGTCGAGCTCGTCGGCGACCCGCCGGTCGTCCGGAGGGGAGGTTCTCCGCGCCGCCAGCACGGCACGCATCTCCGAGTACCGGACCTGGCGTTGCAGCGCGGCGATCAGCGACGCTCGGGCGGCGCCATCGTCAGGGGCGATCTCCACCGCACGGCGCAGGGGCGCCATGGCCTGCGCACCCCGCCCATCCCGCAGCCGCGCGACGCCGACGTTCCGCAGCAAGGCCGGATCGTCCTTGAAAAAGCACAGCCCGAGAAGCCCCAGCTCCTCTGCGACGTGCACATCACCGAGGTAGGCGGCCGCGAGGGAGCCCGCGACGTAAGCCCGATGATGCCAAGGTTGGTCCTTCACGATGGACTGACAGCGCCTCAGGCCGTCCTCATATTCGCCCTGGCGGATCGCCTCGAGAGCGTCGTCCCATGGGGTGGGCGCCAGGTCCACCATCTGCCCATCGTCCCCCGGATCGAGTGCCGGCAGCGCAGCGCCATTCCCCGTGAGGACGATGCCGCAGTCCACCATGTGGTGGAAGGCCAACAGGCGCTCGCCATCATCGCCAGTGCGACCGGTGCGCTCGAGCTGCTTGAGGAGCGAGAAGAACCGGCCTCGGGCTTCGTCGTCGCCGGGCGTGAACCCGTACACGTACAAGACCATCTGGTCCCGTCGTGGCGTGGACATCCGCCAGGTGGACAGCGCGCCCTCACCATCCAGCCGCTCGAATCGGACCTCCGGACGTTGGTCGCACCGCAGGACACGTCGGATGAACGCGGCGAGCTCGCCGGCCAGCTCACCGAAAAGCGCCTCGCCATCCTGCTGCCCCTCGGGGGTTCCCCAGCCGAACTGGACGAAGTAGCTGCGCCGGAGCTGCTCGATGCGGGATCGGCAGTGGTCGGCCTCTGCTCCCACCAGCTCCTGGTCGCGGTACCGGATTGGCGCGAAGGTGATCCGACGCTGGTACAGGCGCACGGAATCCTCGAACGGATAGCGGCGCACCACGCCGTCTCGGCCGACGATCTCAACCGGGAAGTCCACCAGCTCGGTGTAGTCCTTCCGGTCGTAGCGCTGGAGCTTGCCGTTCTTGTCCATCGTGCGGCGGCCTCACGAGTGCAGAGTAGCAGAATGAACGACCACCGTGAAATACGAGCCGGGGGTGGCGCGTAATGCAGTCGAACCCCGGTCCGGAGAAGGAACTGCTGGCTCTCAGACTTCACGATGGGCGGGACGACGAGCCAGCTCGCGTCCTCGCGGCGAGGGAGGGAGACTCCGCTGCTTCCTCATGGCTGGTCGAGCGCTGGACCCCGGCGATCTACCGGTTTTCCAGGCGTATGCTCGGAAACGACGAAGACGCCCGGGACGCGACACAGGACACGATGGTCAAGGTTCTGCGCAACCTTCACCGGTATGACCCCACGCGCCCCTTCTCGTCCTGGGCGTTCGGGATCGCCCGCAACACGTGCATCGACGAGCACCGCAAGCGCCGCCGGCGGGCGTGGGATGAACCCGGTGAGGTGGTGGACCGCTCCCCTTCCCCGCTGCAGCACGTTGCACGCTCCGAGCGAGCGGATCACCTGCTCGCGTCGCTGGAGACGCTCCCGCCGATGTACCGCGAGGTCCTCGTCCTGTACCACTTCGAGCACTTGAAGTACGTCGAGATCGCCGAAATTCTCGGAGTCCCCCTAGGTACCGTCATGAACCGAATCTTTCGAGCTCGTCGCAAGCTTCGCACCATCTACGAAGCGAATGGAGGCGCGACACCATGAACCAGCACGTTCCAGAGGATCTGCTGGCGGCGTTCGTCGAGGCCGACGTGTCGGAGCAGCTCGCAGTGCACATCGCGGAGCATCTCGACAGCTGCCCGGCGTGCAACGCTCGCGCTGCAAACCTCGAGCCGCTCGCGTCGGCCTTCGCCGCCGTCGATGATCCCGCTCTCCCATCCGACCTCGTGGCGTCGATCCTCGCCGCCGCCGCACGCCCCGAGCCCGCTCCGCTCCTCGAGGTCGGCCTCGGCGCCAGCCTGCTCGCCATCGCCGCGATGCTGGTGCTCGCGTTCGGCAACCCACTCGGCATGGCGGCTGACCTGGGGCTGGTGATGCACGCCGCCGCAGGGCTCGGCCGCGGGCTCGCCGTCGGGATCGGGTCCTCGAGCCCGGCGGTCTTCCTCACCCTCGCCCTCGGCGCCCTCGGCGCGGCGGTGGTCTGGCGTCTCGCCGAAACCGAACCGTTCGCCCTGACCCCGATCGGGAGGCACCCGTGATGTTCTCCACGAACACCGCGCTCAAGTTGGCACCGGCCACGCTGCTCCTGCTGGCGGGCCTCGCCCAAGCCGAGCCCGCACCCCAGACCTCGGGCGAGTCACTCCTTGAGGAGATCCGGCAGGAACGCGCCGCCCTCGCCGAGGAACGCCGAGCGCTCCAGGAGGAGCTGGACCGCGGCCGCCGGGCGCTCGCACAGGAGCGCGAGCTCGGAGCGGAGGTGGCGTCCGACGCCGACCGTGTCGGGTATGGCGAGGTGGTTCGCATCGCCGCTGGCGAGACCGTCGAGGACGTTGTGGGATTCGGCGCCGATGTCCACGTAGATGGCGCTGTCTCGGGGGACGCCACCGCCTTCGGCGCAGACATCATCGTCGGTGACGGCGGGCGCGTGAACGGCGATGCCATCTCATTCGGCGGCCGCGTCGTGGTGAATGACGGCGCTGTCGTCATGGGCGACCGCGTCGCGATGGAGCTTCCCGGTGTCTCTGCGCTGCCAGATGTGCAGGGCGCCACCGGCTCGCTCACCCACCTGATGGATCTCCGCTCGCTCGGAGCCGCGCTGTACAATCGGCTGATCGCGATGCTCTCGTTCGCCGGCGCCGGCGTGCTCGTGGTCGGCCTGTTCCCGGAGCGCGTGAGCCGGATCGCGGATGCGCTGGAGCGCAGGCCCGTGCGGGCTGCGGTGGTCGGTGGATTCACCGCGTCATTCATCGGCCTGTTCAGCCTGTTGTTCGCCGTCGTGACCCTCGGCCTCGGGCTGCCGGTGAGCATCGTGCTGATGGCCGCGCTCGGGCTCGCATGGTTGATGGGCTTCGTCGGCCTGTGTCAGGCCGTCGGCGATCGACTCCCGTTCGCGCACCAGCCCCACGGCCGCTGGGTCGCCTTCCTGGTCGGCGTGATGCTCCTGACCTTCGCAGGCAGCCTGCCGCTCGTCGGCTACCTCGTGCTGGGCGCCGCGGGCATGGTGGGCGTCGGAGCGGCAGCGATGACCCGGTTTGGCGGCCGCTGAGGGTGCCCGGGATACCACTGCGGGATGCTCGTCCTGCTCGTCCTCGGGTGCTCACCACAGGCCACGCCGCTCACGCTCGCGCCACTGGAGCCCGCATCCTCCGACACGCTGCGCATCGTGGCCCTGGGAGACACCGGCCATCGCAACGACACGCAGCGCCGCGTCGCCTCGGCAGTGGCGCGGGTGTGCGCGGAACGCGGGTGCGATGCGGTGATCCTCCTCGGCGACAACATCTACCCGCGAGGGGCCACAGCCCCCGACGCGCCTGACGCGCTCGCCTCCTTCGCGCCGTACGCGGACCTCGGTGTGCCGGTCTACGCGGTCCTGGGCAACCACGACTGGGGGCACGGCAACGACTGGGGCGCAGCTCGCGCACAGACGGCGCTCGCCGAGGGCCTCCCCTGGCTCACCGTCCAGCCAGACTGGAGCCTCCACGCGGGGCCCGCCAGCTTGTTCGGGCTGGACACCACACGGGTGTTCTGGGACGGCGCCGGACGCACGGCCTGGATGTCCGACGCGGTGGCGAATGCAAGGGGTTGGCGAGTTGTTCTCGGCCATCACCCCCTGCTGTCGAACGGTCCTCACGGCGACGCCGGGAGGTACGAAGGGCTGCCCGGCATCCCTTGGCTCTCCGGCCGCTCCGTGCGCACCGCCTTGGAAGACGTGCTGTGCGACCAGGCCGATGTGTACCTGGCCGGGCACGACCACAGCCGGCAATGGCACTCCCAGTGTGGGGTTCAGCTCATCGTGTCGGGCGCCGGATCCTCGGTAACAGAGCTGTCACCCCCCGACCCGAACACGAGGTTTCAGGCGGCTACTCCTGGCCTCGTCTGGCTCTCGCTCGGCGCGGTGTTGACGATCGCATTCCACGACGTCGACGGCTACCTCGAGCACGAGGGCACGCTGCCGCCGCCGGAGCGCCTCGCGCAGCCGTGACGACAGCCCCATACGCCGCACCATCCCCCATCGAGCGGGCTATCCTGCGGTGAGGCTGCCCCCGGATCCCGCCACGCTCGGCAGTGGCGCCAGGGGGCCACGGAGGAGACACGATGCGCTGGCTGTGGACGGTCGCACTGCTCGGCGGGCTGACCACTGGGTGCGCGAAGGACAGCGACTCGGATGGTACGCCCGACAAGCTGGACTGCGAGCCCGGTGACCCTGGTATCCACCCCGACGCACGCGAAGTGTGCGACGGCATCGACAATAACTGCAATGGCCAGGTCGATGAAGACGTGGCCATCGTGGCGTACTGGGATCGCGACGCTGACGGGTATGGCGACGACGCGTTCGTTCGGCGCGTCTGCACGATGCCGGAGGATGGCTCGGAGGTCGGCGGGGACTGTGACGACGACAACGAGTTCGTCAACCCTGGCGCCGAAGAGCTGTGCGACGGCTTCGACAACAACTGTGATGGCGTCGCCGACGACGGTGCCCTCGTCACCTTCTACGAGGACATCGACGGAGACGGTCACGGTACGTCCGCGAACACCGTGGAGGACTGCACGCCGCCCGACGGCTTCGCGTTCGCAGACGACGACTGCGACGACACCGACCCACTCGCGTGGACCGACGCGCCAGAGCTGTGCGACGACCACGACAATGACTGCGACGGCGACGGCGACGAAGACCTCGACGCC
>JBLFXJ010000372.1:0-7727 GCA_047609825.1 Myxococcota bacterium | reverse complement strand
CTTCGCGGGCTCGGATCGTTTCGGCCAAGGCATCATTCAAGCTACACACGTGTCGATCCCAGCAGCGGGGAACGTCGGCGGGTCGAGCCGAGGGTCTCGTTGGCCTATCGGCCGTCGTCTTCGCTCCGCTTGCGGTTGAACACCGTGGAGGAACGTACATGATCACCTTGCTCACCGCAGCCGCGTTCGCCGGGGGAGTGTTCGTCAACGGGCAGCAGATCGACCCGCAGAGGCTGCCAAAGGCGCGAATGGCGCAAGCGGAGGTCCTGTTCGACGATAGCGGCAACGTCTTCATCATGGCGCCGGGTTTCCAGGTGCCTCCGTCTGCGTTGTGGGTGCCGCCGCCGCCACCGCCAGCGCCGCCCGCCGTGTCGACCGTGCTCCAGCCGCGGGTCGCACCCATGCCAGCGGCGTCGCCGAACGGAGTTCCGCGGGCTCGCTACTGGTTGGCGACCGAAGATAGCGGCTCTGCGGGCCATGTGATCGACCTGTTGATCAACGGAGCGACCGTAGCCACCATCCGCTCCGGCGAGCCCACCCGGATCACGGACCTCGCGCCCCACCTCCGGCTCGGCGCGAACGAAGTGATGCTCCGGTCCAACTCCACGAATGCCACCGGGGGCGCCCTGTACGTCTACCTGGGCACTGGCTCCGATCAGAGCGGCACCGTCGTGATGGACGCCCCTGAGATTCAGTTTGGCGTCGGCAAGAGCCGTGCTGGCGCGTATGAGCGCCGGTACACTCTCGACGTTCCGCGTTGATGGTCTCGTTGCGCGCCTTCCGCCCTCCGATCGCCGATGAACTCGGACGAGGCAGATGACCACAGACATCCGCACCTACGTACTCGACACGAACGTGATCCTCCATGACCCGAACGCCGTGTTCGCGTTCCAGGAACACGAGCTCGTCGTACCGATGACCGTGATCGAGGAGGTGGATCGGTTCAAGAAGGACCTGAACGAGGTCGGGCGCAACGCTCGCTCGTTCTCCCGCCTGCTGGACGGCATGCGCGGGAGCGGCTCGCTCAAGGATGGCGTGCGTCTGCCAGGTGGAGGGCTGATCCGGGTCGACCACGCATCGAGCCCCGTCGACCTGCCGTTCGACTGGGGTGCGAACAGCAACGACAACCGGATCCTGTGGACCGTGTTGGAGCTGCACGGTCGCCGGGCGAACGAGGTCGTACTCGTCACCCGCGACACCAACATGCGGCTGAAGTGCGATGCCCTTGGCGTACCGGCTGAGGACTACCAGAACGCTCACATCAATGTCGACGAGCAGTACCAGGGGTTCCGCGATGCCCAGGTGGAGGGCAGGCTCATCGACGAGCTGCACGAGCACGGCCGTTGCGAGCTGCCCAACCTCGCCGAGCTCCGGCCGAACGAGTTCCTGATGCTCGAGGCAGAGGACCGCATCGGGCAGAAAGGTCTGGCGCGCGTTGGGGCGGACGGCGAGCACCTTCGGCGGGTGGGCCGACATCGCGAGGGGGTGTGGGGCATCTTCGCGCGGAACAAGGAGCAGCTGTTCGCGCTCGAGCTGTTGTTGGATGATTCCATCCCGCTGGTGACGCTGAACGGGCTGGCCGGGACGGGCAAGACGCTTCTGGCGATCGCGGCGGGCCTACGGATGGTGGCGGATGAGCGTCGGTATCGCCGCATGCTCGTCAGTCGGCCCATCTTCCCATTGGGACGCGACATCGGCTTTCTCCCGGGCGGCGTGGACGAGAAGCTCAATCCCTGGATGAAGCCCGTGTTCGACAACCTCGAGCTCATCCTCTCGTCACGGGACGAGGGGGGGGCGCAGTACAGCACCTTGTTCGAACAGGGGCTGATGCAGGTGGAGCCCCTCACGTACATCCGAGGCCGGAGCATCCCGCAGCAGTTCCTGCTCATCGACGAGGCGCAGAACCTGACGCCACATGAGGTGAAGACGGTGCTCACGCGAGCGGGTGAGGGGACCAAAGTGGTGCTCACCGGTGATCCCAATCAGATCGATCACCCCTACGTAGATGCCATGTCCAACGGGCTCACCTACACCGTGGAGCGGTTCAAGGAGTCGGGCCTGGCAGGCCATGTGACCCTGCGGAAGGGCGAGCGCAGTCCGCTCGCCGAGCTCGCAGCGAGGTTGCTCTGATGACGCTGGATCAACTCGAGGGACGGAACCCCGTCCTGGAGTGCTTGCAGCGGGGGAAGCGTCGGGTGCACCGGGTACTGCTGGACCGTGGCGCCAAGCCCGATGTGCGGGTTCGGAAGATCATCGAACTCGCCTCCCAGTGCGGGGCTCCGGTGGAGCGGGTGGCGCGGCAGAAGCTGGATCAGGTCGCGTCGGGCCGAGTGCACAACGGCGTGATCGCGATGGCGGACCCGCTGCAGAACTGGACTGCGCGCGCACTGCTCGACGACATCCTTCGGCGCGAAGACGAGCCCTTCGTCGTGCTCGCTGACGCCCTGGCGTATGAGCACAACCTGGGCGCTGTGCTGCGCTCTTGCCTCGCGTTTGGCGTGCACGGCCTGTTCCTGCCGTCGCGGCGAGGGGCTGGGCTGTCGCCTGTGGTGCAGCGCGTGGCGATGGGGGCTGCGGAGGTGATCCCCGTGGCGCGCGAGAGCCTGTTCACGCCGTTGAAGGCGCTGAAGAAGGCCGGGGTCTCTATCATGGGTGCTGACATGGACGGAGGACCGTGCGATCAAGCCCGGATGTCGGGGCCGCTGGCGCTGGTGCTCGGCGCAGAAGGGCGGGGTCTGTCGCCTACGCTCCGCGCTCGCTGCGACAGCGTGGTGAGCGTGCCGCTCGCGGGGCAGCTCGAGTCGCTCAATGTGTCGGTAGCTGGCGGCATCCTGATGTATGAGAAGCGCCGGCAGGATGGCTGGAAGGCGACGAGCGGCGGCTGACCCGTCGGGCGCTCAGCCCAGCTCGATGGCCGCCCGAATGGCATGGCGGGTGTTGCGCGCCAGCTCGGCGATCTCGGTCGGGACGGCATGCTGCCTCGTCGCGTCGAGCTCGGCTTCCAACGGGCGCAGCGCCTTGCAGATCGCGGCGTAGCTCTCGTGGTCGAGGCCCCGCTCGATGGTCCGCTCCTGGACGTCCTGGAGCAGATGTCTGAGCTTCTTGAGCTGCTTCCTCGCCTTCCGCACGCCCCCGCTGATGTCGGCGGGGTCACGCCGCTGGAGCTCGCTCCGTGTACGGCGGGACAGGCCGACCACGCGCTCCGCCAAGCGTGCGGCCTTCAGCCCGCGAGCCATCGTGCGATCAGGTGCGAGGCTGTGGCTGGGCAGCGGCGGCTGGTCGGCTCGCATGTCAGCGGCCTCGAGCAGGCTTTCTACCGTCGGCGCGCTCTCCCACCTGGAGAGCAGCGACCTCGCTGGGGATTCACCACGCTCAATCTGCGAGATCAGTGGGTGCAGCCAGCGCCTGTCTTCCGGCGCGCAGCGCTCGAGGGCTGCATCGGACAGCTCGACCAGCTCTTCCGCCCATTCCGCGAGCATACGGCCGCCGACCACACCGCGAAGTCCCGATCGGCACGCCGTGTCGAACCGCTCGTCCCGAGAGCCGATGTGAACGAATCGGTTCATGAGCTCGGTGGCGTCGTTGAGGGCGCGCTCGCAATAGAACAGCCCCTTGAACAAGGCGACGAAACCCATCGCTAGCGGGAGTGGAACGCAGTCGGCGCCGCGGACCTCGATCTGCCGCTTCACGCGGACCTCTGGGAACACCGAGGTCTGATGGAGATCCCAGTCCGCCTCCCCTGGGGCTTCCTCCTCCTCCATCCAGGAGCGGAACGTCTGACCGCCCGCGGACACCCAATCTCCTTCGCGACCGCGCCTGAACATCATGGGCGCATCGAGCAGGTAGTCGACCCAGCGCTCGAACGAGAAGGCGGCAGCGGCGTCGGGCAGGCCCGTGCGTGCCGGATCGGTCTGGGTCCAGATGTGGCCGCGGTAGCTCATGAAGCCGGAAGGTGCGCCACGTGCGAGGGGCGAATTGGCGAACATCGCCGTGGTCAGGGGTCCCAGGCCGGTCGCGAGCTGGACCTTGCGCGCGCAGTCGGCCTCGTCCAGGTAGTCGTAGCTGGCCTGAACGGCGCAAGTGCCCTTCATCATGTGGTGCGCGAGCGAGCCGGTGGCCGCGAGGTGGTCGCGCATCACGACGTAGCGACCCTTGGGAACCCAAGGGATATCGCTGATATCGGCGAAGGGGGTGAACCCGAGCGCGAGCTGTCGGATGCCGTGCGGACGGAGGTGGGCGTCGACCGCCGCGGTGAACTGAGAAGCCTCTCGCCACAGCTCGTCCAGATCGGCCCACGGTGCGCCGGACAGCTCGAACTGC
Source organism: Myxococcota bacterium (assembly GCA_047609825.1). Lineage (GTDB taxonomy): Bacteria > Myxococcota_A > UBA796 > UBA796. Next base: position 3,407 of record JBLFXJ010000372.1, on the reverse strand, counting down.
CCCCCTGGCTCCAGGGTGACGCTCGCGCCTCCGCCCATCAAGGCGATGACGTTGTCTCCCTCGAGGACTGGCGACCAGCCGCCGTCCGCCTGGAGCGAATCAAGCAACCACTTCACACCTGGTGTGCCGAAGTAGGCGAGCGGCTTGCCGGATGGGTCGAGCAGGTGGCGCTCGAACTCGGCCCCGGTGAGCCACTGAGAGCGGTCGCGGCCGTAGCCGTGGAACGCCTGGACGAGCCCGTCCCGGGTCAATCGACGTGTCATCCGGCCCAGATACCGCAAACCGCTCAGCGTCGCCAGACCTGACGCCACCTGATACGATGTTGTAGGAGGGTTTATGCGCAGCTGGTGGATCGCACTCGTGGTGGCGCATGCGGCCTGCGTGCCCGAGTTCAAGGGCCAGGGCCAAGAAGAGGGCGGCTTTGAGGTTGGGAGGATCGTGCCCGACGTGGGCCTCCCCGATCAGGCTGGCGAGCCGGTGTCGCTCCGTGACTTCGACGGGTCCGTGGTTCTGTTGGACATCAGCACGATGTGGTGTGCGCCGTGCCAGGAACTCGCAACCCACGCGGAGGCCACCTTCGCTGACTACGAGCCTGATGGTTTCATGTACATCACGGTGTTGCAGGAAGACGTCGAAGGCGGCGTTCCCAAGCAGCCCGACCTCCAGCGGTGGGCCGACTCGTTCTCGATCACCACTCCGGTGCTCGCTGACGGCGGGCCTCCGGAAGAGCGGACGACCGGACCCGCCATCGTGAACGGGCAGTTCCCCGCCATCTTGGTCATCGGCCGTGATGGTTCGGTGGTGGAGCGCGTCGGTGCTACCGACGATGCTTCCGTGCGAGAGGCGATCGAGCGCGCCCTGTGAGCCCGTGCGGGATCACTCCACCCGGCGCACCAGGTGAAAACCGTACGGGGTCTCCACGACGTCGCTGACGGCGCCGGGCTCCAAGGAGAACAACACCTGCTCGAACGCCGGGACAAGCTGACCTCGTGTCACCTCGCCCAGCGTACCGCCGTGCGTGGCGGTCTCGTCTTCGCCGAACCGGAGCGCAACCGATGCGAAGCCCTCGCCGGACGCGATCGCGGCGGCAGCCTGCTCTGCTCGAGCCCGCGCTTCTGACTTGGTGCGGGTAGCCGTTGAACGCCACGCGCCAGACCACGGCACCACGAGGTGGGCGGCGCGCACGATCTCCACTGGATCGCGCCGGGCGACGTGGAACCCGAACGGCGTGCGCACGAGCGGCGCGATCGATCCCGGCTCCACCGACGCTACAGCCGCCTCGAACGCCGGGATCATGGTGCCGGTCTCGTAGGCTCCGAGCCCGCCCCCGCGTGGCCCGGACGGACCATCAGAGAGCTCGCGCGCCAGCTGTTCCACGGGCTCGCCGGCCAGCGCTCGTGCGTGGATCGCCAGGGCGAGGTCCCGCGCATCGCTCTCGGTGCGGGTCACCTCCGTCGCGGCGCCCGCTGCGCCATGCCATGCGACGAGCACATGGGAGGCCGCGTATCGATGCCCGTCGGGCGCAGGCGGTGGCGGCTCGGGTGTGACCTCGCGCGCCACGGGCGCAGGCTGAGAGACGGATGGCGCCTCGGGAGGAGCGGCCGACATTCCGCAGGCGATGAGCGCGACCAACAGCGACACGTCCCCTCCACCGCCGTGGGGCGTCTTGGCTGAGTAGCATGCGCCATGCTCTGGACGGCGTGGTTGGTCGGCGTTGCCTTGGCGGCTCCATCGGAGGCGCTCGATGCCGTCGTGCTGGTTCAGCAAGGCGCGACGATGTGTGCGGGTGCAGTGGTCGATCCTCGCGGCACCGTGGTGACCGCGTACCACTGCGTCGCGACAGGGGGGCATCCCTCGGTGATCGCTCGGGATGGCCGGCGAGCGGTCGCCCGGGTCGTGAACGTGCATGTGGCATCCGATCTCGCCGTACTTCGTGTCGACGGCCTCGCTGGGGTTCCGTTCCTCTCTCTGCGCCCTGAATCGCCGGACATCGGGGAGCAGGTGCATGCGTTGGGGCACCCGCTCGGCTCGGAGGCGCCCCAGGGGTTCTACGAGGGCACCCTTCGCTGGTCGATGTCGACCGGTGTGGTCGCGGCTGTCGGCGCCCGCAGCCTCCAGATCACGGCGCCGGTGAACCCGGGCAACTCGGGCGGGCCTGTCGTCGATGACGAGGGGCGGCTCGTTGCCGTGGTCAGTCGCCGGCTGGCCGGGGACGGACTCGGCTTCGCTGGCCGCGTGGAGCTGGTGCGTTCGCTCCTCGAAGAAGGGGAGCGACGCTGGACGCCGGTCGGGGGCACCTGGGGCGTGGAGTGGCTCGGCTCCAGCTACGAGGGCGACGGTGGAGTGCTCTCGGGAGGCCCGCGCGTGGAGGTCGTGTTCCGGGATCGCGTGGTGTGCACCGCAGGACTGGCGCTCGCGCCGAGTGCCCGTTGGGATGCCGTTCGGTTCGGCCGCATCCGGTGGACAGCCGGAGAGCTGCGCGTCGGCGTGCGGCAGCGGATCGGACGAGGTCCGTGGGCGGGTCGGGTGGATGGCATCGGGGGGCTGGGTTGGGTGCAGACGGTCACTGGCCAGCGAGATCTGTCGACCATCGCCACGGTGACGCCGACTCCGCTCGTAGGGGCTGCCCTGGGACTACGCGCCGTCGCGATCGACGTCGCGTGGCACCTCCCCGGTGGGGCGCTGCGCGCGGGCCTCGTGCTCCGCTGGCCCGGACCCATCGGGGTGTTCTGATGACGCTCGCTCCTCGTCACGCAGGCGAACCGGCGTCTGATTCTCTGGGTACAGGCCACGAACACCGACGTAGAACTCGCGGATCTGGTCCATGTCGCGATGCACATCGCCGGTCGGCTGGAGGGTGAGGCCGATGCATGCCCGCTTGCGCCCGTAGTCCAGGTAGCTGCAGACGATGGGCACGCCGGCAGTGAGCGCGATCCAGTAGAACCCGCTCTTCCAGGAATCGCCGCGGCTGCGGGTACCGGACGGCGGCACGGCGAGGAGCAGGGACTCGGAGTCCCGGAGTCGTGCCGCCGCTTGCGCAACGAGCCCACCCGGGGCCCGCCGGTCGACGGCCAGCCCGCCGAGCCAACGCAAGAGCGGGCCCAGGGGCGACGAGAAGAGCGTGTGTTTGCCGAGCCAGCTGATCCGCATGCGGAACAGGAACGCCGCCGCGAGCATGTGTGGCAGGTCCCAGTTGGACGTGTGGGGGGCCGCGATGATCACGGCACGCTTGACCGCCGGCGGCTCGCCCTCGGTCTGCCACCCGAAAAAGGTGAACCACGCGCGCCCCACGCAGTACGACACGGGGCCCGTCGAGGGGCCAGGGTGGGTAATCATGGGACCCCGCATTCCACGTCCGTAGGCGGGAGGCCGATGAAAGGGGGTGGAGCCGAGAATCGGACTTGAAC
>JBLFXJ010000371.1:0-7732 GCA_047609825.1 Myxococcota bacterium | reverse complement strand
CCCCAGCGTTCGCGGTCAGGCATCCACCGCACCAGACCGCGACGCAGGCGACCAAGCCGACCCTGGCGAAGACCCAACTCACTCGGAAGCGAGGATCTCGGCGCGCCGGTTCTGACGCCAGGCCGACTCACTGCTCCCGGACGTAGCCGGACGCTCCTCGCCGTAGGAGACAGTGTTCACCCGGCTGGCGGACACGCCTCCGCTGGTCAGGTGCCGCTTCACCGCGTCCGCTCGACGCTGGCCCAAGGCAAGGTTGTAGTCGATGGTGCCTCGCTCATCGGCGTGACCCTCGATCTTCACCTGGCCAGTGAGCCCCTGGTAGCAGCTCATGTTGCCGTTCAGCGTTCCCTTGGCAGAACCATCGAGCGACGACACGTCGAACCCGAAGTACACGGTCGACCGTGCACAAGGGGGCTCGGACGAGCGCACCGTGAGGCCGGACCGCAAGGTCGCCTGGTCGCCGCCAGGGTTGGACACGACCACGTTGTACACGCCGGCCGGCAGAGCCGGAACCGTGAGCGCGATCGTATTGCTGTTCGACACCCGCACTTCTTGTCCGGCGCTCGTGGTGGTGCCGGTGAACTGCACCGTCGCACCGCTCTCGAACGCACTCCCGAAGACCTGCGCCGATGTCGCGACGTTCGGCGCAACCGTGTTCGGGCTGATCGACGTGACCTGCAGCCTCACTTCCGGCGCTGCGGGCGGTGGAGGAGGCGGCGCCGGCGGCTTCTTCTTGCAGCCAGGTGCCACGATCAGCACCAGCCCGAGCAAGGCCGCGCTGGAGAACAACCTACGGTTCACACCCATCGACGCACTCCATCCGTTTGGAGGGCACAGTAGCGAGCCTGGACGAAGTGTCCAGTAGTTCGCGTTCGCCCGTCCCTCCGAGAGGTGAAAGTCAGCGAGCGATTATGTCCCCGTGGCACCTATGTCAACGCCGCCGCTTCCACCTTCCCCCAACGCAGTCGGGCCGCATCCTGCGCTCTGGGAGGAACTGCGCTCCGCCGGCCTGGCGATCTGCACGGGGCTTGTCGCGTGCGCGGCCTGCACTGCTACGCTTCATCTGGCGTCAGACCGCCGGTATGGCGCGTTTGTCGCCATTTTTGCTGTGACTTGGGGCCTGTTGCTTCACGTGCTGCCGCTGCCGAAGCGCGCTGGGATTATCCTGGGCACCGCGATCGCGATCAGGATGATCGCCATCGGCAGTCCACCGCTTCTTTCCGACGACCTGTACCGATACCTCTGGGAGGGAGCGCTGTTGCTGGCCGATGGCGATCCGTTCCTGACGCCACCGGCGTCTGTGAACGGCATCGACGACGATCTCCGTGCGCTAGTGAATCACGCGCACGTCACCAGCATCTATCCGCCGCTGGCGCTCTGGTGGTTCCAGCTGCTCGCGATGATGGGGCGGACGGCCGTGGTGGCCCAGGGGGCGACGGCGGCGCTCGATGTCGGCACCGTCGCCCTGCTGCTGCGGGACAGATCTCGATCGAGCCGCTGGGGCGCCGCACTCTACGCCTTGCACCCGCTCCCGGTGCTGGAGTCCGCCGTTGGCGCCCATGTGGACATCGTGGCCATATTCCTTCTCACCGCGGCTCTCACGGCCAACCGAGGGAGGGTGCTTCTGGCGGTCCTCGGGGGGTCGGTGAAGCTCCTGCCGTTCGCTGCGGTGCCGATGCTCGTCGCCAGGGGGCCCCGGTCTCGACTGCTCGGAGCCGGGCTACTCGCCATTGCTGTGCCGTTCGCACTCGCGGCGCCACTGGTCCAGTTCGAGCCCGCCATGTTCGACGCTCTGCGCACCTACGCCAACCACTGGTCTTTCAACCCCCTGCTGTTCGGCATCCTGGAGCAGTTGGCGCCCGATGCCGCGCGTCCCCTGCTGGCCGTTCTTGGCCTTACGCTGACGGTTGGAATCTGGATCCGTCAGGCCGACCCGTGGCGGGGGATGCTCTACGTCGGAGCTGTGTTCCTGATCGTTTCTCCGACCGTACACCCATGGTATCTGCTCTGGGTCTTCATACCGGCAGCGGCACTGGGTGAGCGGCGTTGGACGCTGGCGGCCACCTTTTTCCAGGCGTCCTATCTGGTGCTCTGGACGTACGACCCTTCCACTGGAGCGTGGTCCGCGGGCCCATGGCTCGCCTTGGTGACGTGGCTCCCCGCGGCAGGGGCACTGCTCATCGGGCGCTCTCGACCGCTACCAGGCCATACCCCAGGGTAAACAAGCCCAGAAACGGTAGCGACGCCAGGTAGCCGCTGGCCCCCACTGCGACGCAGGCCACGAGGAGGTAGCCTGCCATCCCCACCTCGAGCCCTCGCGCACCGGGGAGGGTGGCGCGATAAGTTGGAGTGGTTGTTCCGCCTGCTTTGGGGGTGCGCACGAACACGCCGACCGGGCCGAAGAGGCCCTCCGCTACGGCCCGTGTCTGCGAGACGGCGAGCCCGAGGCCCAGCGCCAGCGCCACCGGCAGCATCAGCAGCCTTCGGGCCGTGTTCCCGCTCCCACTCCCGAGTACTGCAACGCTGTAGTAGGCGACGAACGGCACCATCGCCGCAGTGAACAGCACGAGGTCGATGGCCAGGAGCGACGATGCTGCACCTCCAATCCGGGCAGCGACCGCCCACGGCAACAGCAGCGAGAGGAGGAGGAGGAGCGGATAGGACAGGTTCGCCGTGAGGTGCGCGGTCGCTTCGACCTTGATCGGCACCGGCACTGGCGCCGCCCAGATCCGCCGGAGCAGCTTCTTGCCCGTTTGGATGCTCCCCTTGGCCCAGCGGTGCTGCTGCGCCCGAAATGCAGCCATCGTCGATGGCAGCTCCGCTGGCGCCACCACATCCACCAGGTAAACGAAGCGCCACCCGGCGAGCTGGCAGCGGTAGCTCAGGTCCAGGTCCTCGGTCAGCGTGTCGTGCTGCCAGCCACCGCCGTCTTCGATCGCTTGCCGGCGCCAGACACCCGCGGTGCCGTTGAAGTTGAACCACCGGCCCGATGCCCACCGTGCGGTGTGCTCCACCACAAAGTGTCCATCGAGCAGCGTGGCCTGCGCAGCCGTGAGCCACGACGCGCCCTGGTTGAGGTGGCCCCACCTCGCCTGCACCATGCCAACGCCATCCACCATGTGTGGGACCGTGTCGCGGAGAAAGCCCGCCGGCGGCATGAAGTCGGCGTCGAACACGGCGATCAGCTCCCCCCGAGCGACCGCCATCCCCGCCTCGAGCGCGCCAGCCTTGAACCCGGCACGGTCGTGGCGATGGATGAGATGGACGTCCACCCCGGCCGCCGCCAGTTCCTCGACGACCGCGCGCGCCATCGCTGTGGTGTCATCCGTAGAGTCGTCGAGGACCTGAATCTCCAGGAGGCCGTGGGGGTAGTCCAGCTGCGCACATGCGCGGATGAGCCGGTCGACCACGTACCGCTCATTGAACACGGGGAGCTGGACCGTAACCACCGGCCAATGGACTATGTCGGCTCGCGGGATCACCTGCCGCCGACGCCGATAGGACCAGAGCAGCCACAGGCGGTGGACGCCGTTCAGCGACAGAATGCTCAGAACGCCCAGGTACAACACCAGAGCCGCCGTGGACCATGACCCCAACACTCGTCGTCCCCCAAAGCCCGGCCGATGGACCCTCGACCGGCTTTTCGCTCGGCGTGGGACCCAACGCCACGTGATCGATGTTGCGGACCTTGTCCGCCACCCCGTACAATCGTGACGCTGGGAGGTTCGAGCTTGGGTACCGTCATCAGTCCCCCTCGTGCGTTTGCTACGGGATTCGTCCCTCGTCGTGGAGTGCAGCCCTTCTGACAGGGTAGCCAGAAGCGATGTACATGAAGCCCACCTTCGGTCTTGCCGAAGGGGGTCCGACTCACCCACACGGCCTCTTCGGCACCGGCTCGCCTCCCTCGGAGGCGGGCCGGCTCTCTCTTGTTCGTGGAACCTTCCACCCGCCCCCGCTGTCCGGTCTGCGCATGCTCAGCTGGCTCCTCCTGCTCACCGCCGCCGTGGCGGCCGACCCCCACCAACTCCTCGACGAGACCCGCCAACGCGCGCGCGTCGGAGACTTCGACGGCGCTGTCATCACGGCACGGCAGGCGGTCGGAATCCCGGGGCCCCACGCTCGTCAAGCCGACTATCTGCTCGCCTTGTCCCTGGAGTATTCGGGCTCGCTGGAGGAAGCGTTGGCGCTGTACGACGCCCTGCTCGCGACAGGGCCCGACGACGATGCCGCGTTCCGTCGCGCAGAGACCCTGGGCCGCTTGCGTCGCTGGTCAGACGCGAGGGATGCGCTGCGACGCCTCGGCCCCGCGGACCAACGCCCCGCTGGGGACCAGATGAAGATCACTGTCTTGCTGGGCCTCTGGGAGATCGAGCGCGGCCACGAACGGCGAGGACTGAAGGCGCTCCACGCAGCGCTCGACGGAGCGGCATCGAGCGCCTCCCCCTTCTACCAGGGGCGTGCCCGTGCCCGCATCGCGGAGCTCGCCTTGAACGCCTCGGAGACGATGGACTTCCGCGGCGGTGACCGGAAGAAGGCCCGCACGCTCGAGCGCAGGGCGCAGCATGTCGTTGACGCGAAGGAGCAACTGGAGGCCGTGATCGCTCTGGACGAGCCCGCGGCGACGCTGCCGACCCTTGCCGCAGTCGCGCGAGCCCATGCGTCCTTCGCCGAGGCGCTCATGGCGGAACCTCCTCTCCGGAGACTCAACGCCGACCAACAGGCCTCCTACACGGCCCAGCTGGAAGAGCGCGCCGAGGCCCTGTTCGTGAAGGCGTTGCGCTACTACACCAAAGGCGTCGAGTACGGACACGCCGTCGGATGGAGCGCAACGCCCGTGCCGGAGATGGTCAGCGAGATCGACCGCATCACGGCACGGGTGGACACCCTGCGTTGACCGTCAGTCCGCGTTGCGGAAGAAGGTCGGGATGTCGTAGTCCTCGTAGATCGGGTCAATGCCACTGTGCATCTCGCGTCCGCGCGAACGGCCCGAACCCACGGCTCGGATGACCCGTTCGTTGACGCGTCGCTCGACGCTCTGGGGCTGGAGCATCTGACGCGTCTCCTCGAAGCCGGTGGCGATCACGGTGACTCGCGCCTCGTCTTCCATGGTGTCGTCCACGACCCAACCCCAGATCACCTCGGCGTCCTCGTGCGCCTCTTCCTGGATCAGAGACGATGCCTCGTGCATCTCGTACATGGTCAAGTTGCTGTTGCCCGTGATGTTGATCAACACGGAGGTGGCCCCAACGATCGACACGTCGTCGAGCAGCGGAGACGAGATCGCGCGCTGCGCGGCCTCCACCGTCTTGTGCTCGCCGCTGGCAGCGCCAACGCCCATCAGGGCGATCCCCTTGCTGCCCATGATGGTGCGCACATCGGCGAAGTCGACGTTCACCATCCCCTGGAAGTTGATCAGGTCGGACACACCCTTCACGGCCTGCAGCAGGACCTCGTCCGCCATGCGGAAGGCTTCCTTCATCGACGTGCGCTCTGACGCCATCGCAACCAGGCGCTGGTTGGGAATGGTGATCAGGGTGTCGACGTTCTGGCCCATCGCCTCGATGCCTTCCTCGGCCTGCCGGCGACGACGCTTGCCCTCGAAGAAGAATGGGCGCGTGACCACCGCCACGGTGAGCGCGCCACACTCGCGCGCGACCTGCGCGATCACGGGCGCAGCTCCGGTGCCGGTGCCCCCACCCATGCCAGCCGTAACGAACACCATGTCGGCGCCGACCACCAGCTCGGCGATCCGGTCCCGGTCCTCGAGCGCCGCCTCTCGCCCGACTTCGGGGTTCGCACCCGCACCCAAGCCCTTGGTCAGCTGGGTGCCCAGCTGGAACCGGCGGCTGGCCAGGGACCTGCGCAGATCCTGCGAGTCCGTGTTCATCGCGATGAACTCGACGCCGGTGAGTCCGGCGGAGATCATCGTGTTCACGGCGTTGCCGCCGCCGCCACCCACACCGATGACCTTGATGCGTGCGCCGGTGGGGAGTTCTTCGTCCTGGATGATCTCGATCATGATGGCTTCCTCGGGGGAGTATGGGGCGGGAGTAGGTGGTAGCGGGGGGAGTAGGTGGTAGCGGGGGGAGTCAGCCGTCGCCGGGTGCGTCGAGGGCACGAATGATGGCGACGGTCTTCGGGGCGAGATCGACGTGGAAGGGAACATCAAGGCGGACGACGCCTCGATCGAGGAGGTCTTCGAGCCGCGCGGTCTGGCGATCCAGATCGTCGAGGCCGAACACGAGCCGTGAGCGTCCCGCGGTGACCGTGAGGCCCCGCGAGCGTGAGAAGTGGATGCCCGAGAGCTGGTCCAGCGGAACCAATCCCTCGGTGTCCAAGGTTGCAGCCAGGTGGAGCGCGCTGCGGACGGCCAAGGATGGAAGTGATGGATGGAGTGCGGCGAGATCGTCATCGATGCCCGAGATGACAGGTAGGTCGGCTTGGTTCAGGTCGGCCTGGAGGAACGCAACTCCCTCTTGATCTACGTAGTGCAGGCGTTCTCCGCGGAGGAGCAGCGCGACCGGCTGACGTTCCTGCACCCGCACCCGCACCGTGTCGGGCCAGGAAATCTCCGCGGTCGCCTCTCGGACCCAGGGATGCCGCTCGACGCTGCGGGCGATCGCTCCGACATCGACTTCCCAGGTTCTTGCACCCCGATGGACGTCCGCCAGGTGTCGCAGAGCGCCCACGTCCGCCTCGTGCATGCCGTGGAACTCCACAGACGCGACGTGCCACTGGTCTGGGCGAGCAACCCAGACGAGGACAGCCACCACACACAGAACGATCAGTCCTGCAGTGGACACTGCGAGCAGTCGCACCCATGGGATGCGTTCGATGGCGGGTTGTTCAGGCACGTTTGGCGGGGATGGGGAGGGACGAAGGAGGGGCGGTGACCCGGGGGAGGTGGGCCACCTGAAGGTACCTACGAATACCAGCTGCGGCACCGGCGATCAAGCACAGTTGTATGCGGAGATCGTCCTTCCTAGGATTCCGGGCCGCTCACCTCTGACGGCATCACATGTGCGCCATGCAGGACACGCTCCACGAGGTCCGGAAAGGTGATCCCGATCGCCCCAGCCGCCATGGGCGACAGCGACGTGGACGTCATGCCAGGGAGGGTGTTGATCTCGAGGAAGACCGGCTCCCCATCTTGCCGCACAATGAAGTCGGCACGCGCGAGACCTGAACAGCCCAGGGCCTCGTAGGCCGCCACAGCCGCGCTCTGGGCGCGCGCGGCGATGTCGGCCGGGATGGACGCGGGCACCTCATACTCCGTCCGTCCCTTCGTATACTTCGCCTCGAAGTCGAAGAAACCAGACTGTGGAATGATGCGGACCACGGGGAGGGGTTGCCCATCCACTACGGCCACCGTGATCTCGTCTCCCTCGATCAGCTCCTCGACGAGCACGCGCGCATCGAGATCCAGCGCGGCCAACACCGCCCCCTCGAGCTCACTGGAGTGCTCGCACCGACTGATGCCGATCGTGGAACCTCCGACGCAGGGCTTGACCACACAGGGCAGCAGGCTGGGGAGCGGAGACCCGCGGTGCACCAACTCGTCGCGGGCGAGTGTGACGCCTGGCACACCACGAAGGAAGCGCTTGGTGAACGCCTTGTCCATCGCGACAGACGAGGCCAACACACCACTGCCAGTGTACGGAACTCCCAGGGTCTCCAGCAGGCCCTGCACGCAGCCATCTTCACCGAACCGGCCGTGGAGTGCGATCCACGC
>JBLFXJ010000370.1:0-7736 GCA_047609825.1 Myxococcota bacterium | reverse complement strand
TGTCCGGAGGGGGGTCAGGACACAGGGTGTTTCATCAACTGCGGTTGATGAAAGGGATGTTTCGGAGGATCTGGGTTCGGGCGGGCCTCGTGAGGCCGGTGGCTGACTGATCGTGGTTCGGCCGCGTGAATGGACAGCAAGTCTGCAGGGCACTCCCTGTCACTGTCGGCCTGGTGACGGGGAGGTGACCCGCTACGCTCCCAGCGCCACGGGCCGCTCCGCTGCCGTGGCCGCCACCCGGGCCAGCGCCCACGCCGGAAACACTTGGCGGTACGCCGAATAGTGGATGCTACACGTGCGGTTGAACACGCCGATGGTGCGCTGTCGTGGCCAGGTTCCGTCGAGTCGCTGGAGCGACGCCATGTAGGTAGCACCCCGGTCGATGGCCCACCGGTCGGCGTCCAAGGCGACAAGGGCGAGCACCGCCCACGCGGTCTGCACGGCGTGGCTCTCGGCGTGGATCCACCGGCGCTCTCGGCAGCTGGCCAGGGCCTCGCCCCACCCGCCATCAGCGCTCTGGTGGTCGAGCAGGAATGCGGCGGCGCGGACGAACTGGGGGTCGGTGGCGGGAACCCCGGCGGCGCGCAGGCCGCGCACGGCATGCCAGGTGCCATAGGTGAAGCAAGCGGCCCAGAACCCCTCGAAGGCGCCGTCTGGGCGCTGTCGGGTGCGGAGGTGGGCGACGCCGGCCTTCACCGCGGCGTCGATGGCCTCGGAGCTGCCGTGTCGGTCACGCCAGGCGCACAGGCCCACGATGCACGAGGCGGTGCACTCCACATGGGGGTGGTCGACCATGATGTCGGCGAACACGTCGGAGGGGTTGAGCACCTCGAGCCAGGCCGGCCCGCGGATGGGCTCGTAGCTGGACCAGGACCCGTCGGCGTTCTGCTGTTCGAGGATGCGGTCCACGGCGTCGGCCAGGCGCTCTGTCGGCGGGCCGGCCTCGGCGTGGAGGCAGGCGGTGAGGGCCTCGGCAGTGCAGTCGCTCACGGTCCACCCGCTGCGGCGCGTGCTGAAGGTCCACCCGCCCTGGGTGCGGATCCGGTGGTGGCGCTCCCGATCCGGCGGGTCGCGTCGCACCTGGCTGGCCTCGAGGTAGCGGGCGCCGCCGTCGACCAGTGAATGGCCCCCCGCGGCGACGGCGGCCTGTACGGCGAAGGCGGTGTCCCACACCTCGCTCGATTCGTAGCCGTTCACCCGCACCGCGTCGCCGTCCCGGTGCAGGTAGAGCTCGAGCCGCTCCCGGTGCGCCGTGGCCTCGGGTCCGCCGGGCCGGTGCAGGGCCCAGAGCAGCGTGTGCATCGCCTTGTTCACCGGTCCGATGCACACATACTCGGTGGCGGCGTCTTCGTGGGCGATGTGGTCGAGCACCCGCTCCAGCGCGCGTGGGCGGGCGAGGCGGAGGGCGGGCTCGGCCAGGCGGGCGGCGCGGTTCGCCCAGGTGACGGCGGGATGGCGCGGCGCGATGCGGTCGGGTGCCGCCACGTTCTCTCGCCATAGGCGCCAGTCGATGGGCCCCGGCGGATGGACCTCGGCGGCGAGCTCGCGGAGGAGCGGGGTGGAGGGCAGCGTGGCGCGGGTGGCCCAGAGCCACGACAGAGGCAGGTAGACGGCGCGGGTGTGGCACCACCACCGGCTGGGATGCATTGGCAGGGCTTCCGGGAGCAGCCACGCCTCGGGCGGGACGGGTGGCACGGAAGACCAGGGTTGGAGGCCGAGGACGGCGAGTAGATACCGCCCCCAAGCTCCGCAGCCTAGCCCGCCACCGTGGGGGCGGAACCACTCCCGGGCTCGCCGGCAGGCCGGGTCGTCGACGCTCCGGCCGAGCATCCGCAGCGCTGCGTAGCCGCCCACGCTGGTCAGCACGCAGCTCGGCGTCTCGATGCCCAGGCCCCACCCGCCGTCGGGGTTCTGGACCTCCACCAGGCCCCGCGCGAGCCCGTCAGCGGTGTCGGGATCGAACGGCGCGGTGGCCTCGGCCGCGGCCACGAACCAGGGCAGGAGGAACAGCGGCCCGCTGTAGTCGCCGCGCCAGCTCCCCTCCGGGGTCTGCTCCCGAGCGAGGGCGTCAAGGCCGGTGAGCGCGCTCACGCAGCCCATCCGTGGAGCAGGGTCTCCAGGCGGGCATCATCGCCGGCCGCCTGCTGGCAGGCCGCCACCACGGCACCCACCACCTCGCGGGAGACCTTCGGCGTCGCGCCCGGCCGGAGCGTGTCGGGGCTGCGCTCCACCTCCCTGAGCGTGGCCCACGCGAGCCCGAGCGGCACGGCACAGAACATCCGCACATGCGCGGCCTCGGCCGGCCACTCCAGGGTGTAGCGATTCGCCGCCACGAGGTGCGCGCGGGCGCGCTCGGTCACGGTGCGCACCGCCGCCAGGGCCCGGCAGCGGGCGTCGGGGTCGAGCAGGTTGTCACTGTCGAGGTCGTGGGCATCGAGCACCTCGCGCGGCAGGAACACGGTGCCCCGGGCGGCGTCTTCGGCCACGTCCTTGAGGATGTTCACCAGCTGCAGGCCGAGTCCGAACCGGGTGGCCAGGCGGGGAACGGTGCGGTTGGTGGGACGGTCGAGCTCGAGGGCGAACAGCGAGGTGAGCAGGCCGCCGACGGTGCCCGCCACGTAGTAGCAGTAGCGTTCCAGGTCTTCGATGCTGTCGATCTCCAGCTGACCATCGGGAGCATGCTCGATGAATGCGCGCATTCCGGCGGACATCTCAAGGACCCATGGCCGGATGGCGTCGCGGCGGGGGCCGGTGAGTGCGCGGTATTCGCGGAACACTGCGCCGGCGCCGCGGACCAGGGAGCGCTCGCCGTCGTTCAGGCCAAGATCGGCGTCGTTGGCGGCACTTTCGAATGTGGACGCGTCGCGGGTGTCATCGCCGAGCAGGCGGTCGAAGTGGGCGAACAGCGCGCGCCGGGTGGTGAGGTTCAGGTGCGGGTCGTCTTCGATGGTGTCGACGATGCGGCACAACAGGTAGGCCACCTGGACGGGCGCGCGGAGGTGCTCGGGCAGCAGCTGGATCGACAGGGCAAAGGTGCGCGACACCTCCGGCAGCGCCGCATCGCAGAAGGCGCGGTCGTGGTCATGGTCATTGGAGCTGGGGAGGGGCTCGGACCACGCGTGGGTGCTGTGCGCGCGCTGGGTGAGGGTCACGAGACCTCCATGAGGACGGCGCGGCGCTCGGCCGCGAACGGGGTGGCTCCGACGCGGAGGCCGGGGAGCTGCATGGGGCGGGGGACGGCGTCGGCGAGCAGCCACCGGACCAGCCCGGCGACGCGGGCGGCGGTGAGCAGCGGCGCTGGACCCCGTGCCAGGTGGGCGGTGGCGCGGGCGACCAGCTGCACGCCGGTGCCGACGAACCGGGGGAGGGAGGTGTCGTCGGCGGCGAGGAATCGCATGGTGCGGTCGCGGAGGTGCGGGGAGCGCCACAGGTCGAACACAGCGGCGCGGAGGGCGCGGGGTGCGGGGCGGTCCACGGCGAAGATCTCGTACAGGGCGGTGGCGAGCAGGGCGGGCACCCGGTCGTCGGCGGCGCGGGCTGCGGCCCAGGACTCCAACGACGTGGCGTCGGCCAGGGCGAGGGCGTCGGCGAACCCGAGGGTCATTCCGACGGCGGTCATCGGGTGCACCACTCCAGCAGCGTCGCCGACCAGGGCGAGTCCGGGGCGCCCGAAGCAGGTGCGGGCGCGCACGCCATTCACCGCCCACTCCACCCGTCCGGCGTCGAGCTCGGCGAGGATCGGGTCGCGGAGCCCGGGCGGGAGGGCGTCGGCGTAGGCGGGTCCGAGGCGGGTCTGCCAGCTCCGTCGCCACGGGGATGGCACGTCGAGGCAGACGCGGATTCGGTCAGGGCCGATGCGGTAGATCAGGGCCGGTCCATGGGGGGCGAGCACCACGTGGCCGCGCCCCTCGAACGGCAGGGTGACGCCGTGCAGCTCGAGGCCGGCCATCAGGGACAGGCGCTCCAGGTCGGCGCTGAGGTCCAGGGCCCGGCGACCGGGGGAGTTGCGGCCGCCGGCGTCGATGATGGTCTCGGAGGTGAGCTTCGCGGTGCCGTCGGGCGTGCGCGCGGTGACCGCCTGGCCGCAGATCGAGGTGACCCGCCAGCCGTCGAGCAGGGTGATTTGCGGGTGGGCGCGGAGGGCCGTGCGGAGGTGGGCGACCAGGTCGGCGAAGGGGAGCGTGCGCCCAGGGGCGTCGGGGTAGTCGAGGGCGTGGGTGTGGCCGTCGACGAACACCGAGAAGCCCGGCACTGGCACGCCGAGCTCGGGGGGCAGCGGGGCTCCGGCGTCGGCCAGCGCGCGCAGCGCCCGGGGGTGGAGCAGCTCTCCGGCGAACCGCTTGGCGGCAGCGGCCGGGCTGGCCTCGAGCACCACGACCGTGCGGCCGCGCCGCGCCTGAGCGAGGGCGGCGACCGCTCCGATGGGCCCGGCTCCGATCACCAGCACTGGCGTGTGCTGCACCATGTCGCCGTCTCCCGAGCCGTACAGATCAGGACTAGCGATCCGGGATCGATACGACAACATCGAATGAAATGGAACATGTACCACCCGCCGCGGACGCGGGTTTTCGGGCGTATGTTTTTCGGCGAAGAACCTGTTCTACGGGATTTTGTGGTGGAACGTGTGTCAGAACACGTATCAGAACGTGTGTCAGAACACGTTTCTGTATGGGTTGAATTGGTGCGTGGAGTGGCCCGGTGCACCCGGTCGTCGTTGCGGGTCACCATCGCGTGGCGCTCTCGCAGTCCGGCGCCGGGCCGGCTCCGGCCCGGAGCATCCGGCGGTGTGCGTCCACCAACGCGCTACCGCCCGACGCGCCTACGGGTGAATGGCACGTCCCGGCCCCGGTTGCGCTGGAGCGAGATGCGGAAGTTCGACCCGCCGATCAGCGCCCGCTGCCAGCTCCGCCGCCGCCGCCGCCACGGCCTCGGCGCCCTGCGCGTAGGCGTCCTGGATCAGCAGCTTGCTCGCCGCTACTGAGTCGGGCGAGCGGGTGGCGAGCTCGGCGGCGAGGGCGCGGGCCGCGGTCTCCGGATCATCGACCACGTGGGTGACCAGGCCCAGCGCGCCGGCCTGCTCGCCGGTGAGAATGCGCCCGGTCATGGTGAGCTCTTTGGCTACGTCGGCGCGGACCAGCTCCCGCATGATCACGGCCCCGCCCATATCGGGCACGAGGCCCCACTTCGCCTCCATCACGGAGATCTGCGCGGCGGGCGTGCAGAACCGCAGGTCGGGGCCGAGGGCGAGCTGCAGGCCGGCGCCGAAGCAGTTGCCATGGACACATGCGAGCACGGGCACACCCAGGTCGCGCCAGCCGAGGCTCCACTGCTGGAACGTGTTGCGCCAGGGCTTGAGGAGCTGCGGCAGCCGCCGGGCCGCTCCCCACGGGTTGTCGCTGACGGCCTTGAAGTCGAGCCCCGCGCAGAACGACGGCCCGTCGCCGCGCAGCAGGACCGCACGGAACTCGCGTCGTCGTCGCACCTGGCCCTGGGCGGCGACGACCGCGTCCAACATGGCGAAGTCCATGCCGTTGTGTTTGTCCGGTCGGGTGAGGGTGACGAGGGCGAGGTCGCCTTCGAAGGTCACGCGGACCCGGTCGGTGGGCGGACTCATGGGGCTCCCGAGCTGTGCGGACGTCGTCACGGCACGGCGGACCGCACCAACCGCCCGGGTGCAGAGCGATGGGGAACAGGCGAGTTCCCACCGATGGAGCCGGTTCGGGGGAGCGGGCGCACACGGCGACGAGGTACCTGGAACACACGCAGATTGTCGGTGCCGTCGCGAGATACAGGGGAGGCTCACCTTCAAGCCGGAGCCCGTCGCATGTCCGACCACCTCGTCCAGGGGATCGCCCACGTCGGCATCCGGGTCCACGACCTGGCCCGGTCCCGCGCCTTCTACGAGCTGCTCGGCTTCGAGTTCGTCGTCGGTCCCATCGGCCCCGAGCCCGTCGCAATCATGAAGCACCCCGCCGGCATCGAGCTGAACTTCGTCCTCAACGCTTCGGACGGCGAGTCCGCCAATGTGCTGATGGACGGCCCCGACAAGCATCCCGGCATCACCCACATCGCCTTGCGGGTGCGGGATCTGGACGAGGCCATCGCGGTCATGGCCGACGCCGGCCACCCGCTCTCGGGCGGCCCCATCCAGTTCATGCCGGGGCACTTCGGCGCGTTCGTCCGCGACCCGGACCGCAACGTGATCGAGCTCAACTACGTCGGCGCGCGCTGAGCCGCCGACGGGGAGTGCGGGCGTCTCGAATCCCGGCACGCGCGCGAACGTCTCAGCGGGCGCGGCTGCCGATCGCGTCCAAGCCTTGGGGCATCGCGATGCCGGTGTCCGACGCCCGCAGGGTGTCGAGGTCGACCTCGTACAGCGACCGCGTCACGCCGTCGGTGCTCGGGGCGATGTACAGCAGCCCGTCGCGGAACGCGCAGCCCTGCCCGCGGGCGCCCGCGGGCAGGCCCGCGATCTCGCCCAGCGTCTCCTCGGTTCCGGCCACCGGATCGATCGCGTACGCCACGTTGGCCGCGACGCGGACCATGAACCCGTCTTCGTCGGCCGCCATGCAGTGGCCGTACGATGAGCTGGAGTAGATCGCGCGCTCGGCACCGGTGACCAGGTCGACCTCGAGCAAGGTGTCGCCGCCCTCGGTCCACGCGTAGAGATTCCGGTCGGCGAAGTTCCAGGTCATCCCCGACCACGACCCGTATCCGGAGACGTGGACCGGCACCGCTTCGCCGCTGCGCAGGTCGAGCGTGTGGACCTCGGCCAGCGCGCCGCCCGCGCCGGTCACACCGTACAGGGTGCCGTCGGGCGCGAACGACAGCCCGGTGTACGGCCGCTCGAGCGGGGCCACGGACCGTGCGGTACCCAGATCCAGGTCGATCTTGTACAGATTGGAGTCGAACGCTCCGGCGCGACCGTCGGCCGCGTACAGGATGCGCTCGCCCGGTACGTCGTCGCCGATGTAGACGACGTCGGACAGCGTGCAGCTGACCATGTCGAGCGCCTGGAGCGCGATGCCGCACGCACCCACGCCGAGGGTGGGCCGGAACCGCGCCGTGCCGGCGCCGTCGGCGTCGGCGAGCACGCGGAGCCGGAGGCCCTCCGCCGACACGCCGGAGACCGTGCCGGCGCAGGTGCCACGTGGAACCGCCACATCGCCTGGGCCGTCGGCGCTGAACAGCGCGTAGGACGCGCCCGGCGTCGCGCCGTCGATCGAGATGAGCACCTCACCTGGGCAGACGCCGACCGCGGCGAGGTCGACGGCATGGGCAGGGAGCGCGAGGATGGCGAGAGCGAGCATGAAACCTCCGTCGCGCGCAGTGTACCGCGGAAGCGGGTTTCGACGGCAGGTTGTGGGCCTGGGGTGTCAGGGGTACTGGACGCACCTGAAACCGCGATCGAGGGCCCGCCTGGCTCGGGAGGGGCGTGCGCATCGTTGGTGACGGCTCCGCGCCGGCCGGGCGGCTCCGATCACCCGCTGGCGCGGATCATCCCCAACACCCGCCGCAACGGCTCCGCCGCCCCCCACAGCAGCTGGTCGCCCACCGTGAACGCGGTCACGAACGTGGGCCCGAGAGACATCCGCCGCAGCCGCCCCACCGGCACCTGGAGCGTTCCAGCCACCGCCGCCGGCGTGAGCTGCGCGACGGTCGCTTCTGCGGTGTTCGGCACCACCGAGACCCACGGATGCGCGCCGGCGATGTGCGCCTCGATCACGTCCAGCGGT
>JBLFXJ010000369.1:0-7762 GCA_047609825.1 Myxococcota bacterium | reverse complement strand
GAGCGCGTTGTCGAAGTCCGCATGGATCGCCGGCCCTGAATCGCTCCGTCTGCGAGCCTCGATGGTCGCGAACGCGTGCCCGAGCATCACGGGCGCGCCGGCGGCCCGCAGCTCGCGGCACACATCACCGATCCGCTGCGTGATCGAGGACTCGTCGGAGGCGCCTTCCCGCAACATCGCCGTCGCGAAGATGGGCACCGGGATGGCTGGCACCACACGGCCGATCCGTCGATACAGCAGCTCGTCGGCCAGACCCTGGAGAAGCTCCTTGCGCGCGGCGGGGTCCAGCTCATGCACTGTTGCCCCCCCGGGCACGTCCGTCAGCCGCAGCGGCTCACCGAAACACACGGCGGCATAGCCAAACTTCCGATGGGCCCGCACGGCCGCCCTGGCGGCGTTCGCAATGGCGAGCTGGGGCAGCCAGAACAGCAGCGCGGCCAGGTTGACAACGCGCTGGAGCCGAGTGGGCCGCTGCTCCTCCACCGGGCGCGTGAGGATGCGGTCTTCCAGCACCCGGTCGTAGTTGAGCCCGACGGGCATGAAGACGATCTCCCGATCGGGCTGCTCCCGACGCAGCAGCACCAGGTACTCGAGCAGGCCGGTGCGTGGGCGCCGCAGGGCGCCGTCCCGAGTCAGCCCGCCCTCGATGAAGAACCCGGTGACCGCGCCCTCGCGTGCGATCAGCTGCACGAAGCGCTGGAGCACCGCGTGGTACAGCGGATCCTTCTCGCCGCGTCGGACGAAGTAGCTGCCGAACGCCCGGAACAGCGTGTGGAGCGGCCACACCAGCGCCCACTCACCGACCGCATACGACATGGGCACGTGGCGCAGCAGGCCGTACGCCAGGACCAGAGGGTCCATGTTCGCGCGGTGGTTGATCACGTACACCCGCACGGCGCCCTCGGGGACGCTCTGGAGCTGGCGATCGAACGCGGTTGGGTCGATCACGAGTTCGAAGCAGAAGTCCACCACGCGGCGCCCAATGAAGGCACCGAATCGATAGTACACGGACAATGAGAAAAATGGAGCGATCTCGTCCACGTAGGCGTCCACCCGACGGCGGAGCTCCTCGGGCGTGTCACGCGTGACCTTGGCGAGTTGTGCGACGGCGGCCCCGATGTCCGCATCCTGGGCGAGCGCCTCCCGGATCCACACCCGATCGATGAATGACGCCGACTCCAGCTGGATCTTGTGTCTCCGCACGAAGTCGATGGCGCCGTCGCGGAACACGCGGCGAACGCGACTGACCACCAGATGACGGATGAACTCGTAGCCGGCCCAGGCTGCCCCAAGGGTCGCGACCATGGTGGCAGACGGCAGCTCCATGCGCGGACGCTAGCAGACTCGAAGCCAGCGCAGGCCCGGTCAGCTGTCCTGGCGCTCGCCCCGGGCCGCCTGCACCGACATCCACACCACCAACCCGACCACGTAGACCAACAGTCCGAGGCTGGTCGTGGTGGTCGTGGTGTAGCGGTCCCACCCGATGACCTTCGTCCACTGCGTCACCAGCTCGATCCCCAGCAGCCATGCAAGGCCCAGCTGATGCTCGGGCCGCTTCAGGTTCGACGCATGCCAGATTATCGGCAGTATACGAAGATTATAGTAGTTGATCTGGGGATTCGTCATGCAGTAGAACGGCACGATTGCGAGCTGGACCGTGTCGTACACCGGCCGCCGCGTGCGGATGACCATGACCGCCAACAACACCAGCGTGAGCAGACCGATCCCGCGGAGCAATGGCTGCATGCGACGAATCGTCTTCTCCTTCGGCGCGATGCCGCCGTTGGCGTTGATCTGCTTGCGGGTCGTCTCCCCCTTGTAGACGAGTACATCACCCAAGCCGACCCGATGTGAGCTGTAGGTCTGGTTGTGCATCCAGAGGTTCTTCGCCGAGGTCTGGAAGGTCGCGGGGCCGTACAGCGCTAGGGAGGCCCCCAGCATCACCACCGAGACCGCGGCCGCTCCGCCCATGAACCGCACGTGCTCCTCGGGAATCCGGCGCTCACGCCACACATCACGGACGAGAGTGAAGAACCAGGCCGCGAAGAAGATCGCCGGGAAGATCCGGTTCAACGCTGCGTAGGCCATCGCCGCGCCGGCGGCGCCCGGCCTGCCCTTCTTCCAGAAGCAGACCGAGAGCACCAGCATCACGAGCCAGTCGAACCGCGTGATCGACTGCCCGAGGATCGGCCACCGCCCGCTGAAGGTCACGACGTAGAACAGCGCGCTCCACAGCATCACCTCCCACCCGAACGCCCACGCCACACCGATGAGCATGACGCCCACGAGCAAGGTGTCGATCTGGGTGATCCAGTGCACCTTGCGCACAGGGGTGAGCTCAGCGAGCGTCCCCCCCACGAGAGTCCAGGTTGGGGGTGGGTTGTAGCCGTGATCCACGAAGAAGTTCGTGCGCGCGGCCACGTTGGACAGCCGACGCATGAACCAGTCGCTGTCGGAGGTGAACTGCGCCCACCGCTCGGGCGTGAACCGCGTGTCCCGGATCTCGCGGCCGTGCTCCAGCGCCACGTCGATGGACTTCAGCTCGTAGTCGCGCAGGTCCCGGTAGGTCTTGATGGTGGGCGCGTGCCGCTTCTTGTGTTCCAGATCGGCGAGGAGCATCGCGGGATACAGCCCGAAGTAGTCGAGCTCGGCCAGATATTTCGAGTTGAGGTAGTAGTAGGTGGTGTCGGTCACGTCGCCGATGCCCGTGAACACGGACCGATCGAACTGGTAGTAGTTGTTCGCTCCGAACACCACCGCCGCGAGCAACACGGCGCGCACGACCCGGAGCGCCATCGGGGCCGCCTGAGCCGCCAGCACCCGCACGGCGACGAGCACGATGCCCACGCCGGCCAGCACCATCCGCCACCAGTGGCTGTCGTCGCGCGACTCGGGCGCCATCGTGAGCACCACGACCGCCATGAGCACGAGGGCGACTACGGACGGCCAGTGCTCACCCAGCCATGCGCGAACCCGCTCTGCCATCGCTCCCCCGCCTCCGAGGCCGATTAACCCCTCGACCAACCTCGGCAGGGCTCAGGTGAGTTCCTGCAGCTTGAGCACCCGCAGCTCACCCGCACGCAGGCTGCGGATCGCCTCGATTGCGGCGCTGGCCGCCGCCATGGTCGTGATGCACGGCACGCCATTGCGCAGTCCCGCGAGGCGCATGGCGAGCTCGTCGTATTTGGCCTGCTTGCCTTGCGGTGTGTTCAACATCAGGTGGATCCGACCATTCTTGATGTGGTCGACGATGTCGGGGCGGCCCTCACGCACCTTGTACACACGCTCGCACGCGATGCCTCGGCCCTCCAGGTACTGCGCCGTGCCCTTCGTGGCATACAGCGTGAAGCCCATATGCCGCAATGCACCTGCGATGGCCGCGGCCTTCGGCTTGTCCCGATCTCGCATGGAGAGGAACGCCCCTCCCTCCGTGGGCAGGGTCATGCCGGCGGCGATCAGCGCCTTGGCGAAGGCCTCGCCGAAGCTCCACCCGATGCCCATCACTTCGCCGGTAGACCGCATCTCCGGCCCGAGGATCACGTCCGACCCCGGGAACTTGCGCCACGGAAATACCGGCGCCTTGACGAAGAAGTTGCTCGCGCCGCGCTTCTCCAGGGGCCCGAAGTCCGCGATGCGCTCGCCGAGGCACAGGCGCGTGGCAAGCTTGGCCAGCGGGATCCCGGTGGCCTTTGCGACGAACGGCACGGTGCGACTCGCCCGAGGGTTGACCTCGAGCACGTACACACGCCCGTCCTGGATGGCGTACTGGATGTTCACCAGGCCCACCACACCCAGCTCGAGGGCGATGCGGCGGGTGTAGCCCTCGATGGCCTCGCGCTCGTGGTGCGACAGGTAGACCGGAGGGATGACACCGGTGCTGTCGCCAGAGTGAACACCGGCTTCCTCGATATGCTCGATGATCGCGCCGATGAACACATCATGCCCATCGGCCAGCGCGTCCACGTCGTATTCGCGGGCCCAGTCGAGGTACCGGTCGATCAGCAGGGACTTCGCCTCGCTGGTCTCCAGCGCCTCGACCACCACCCGATCGAAGTCGGACCGGTCGTAGCAGATCGCCATCGCCCGGCCGCCGAGCACATAGGACGGCCGCACCAGGAGCGGGAATCCGAGGCGCTCCGCAGCTTCTCTGGCCTGCTCCACGGAGTGCGCGACGGCCCCTTCGGGCTGCGGGATGTCCAGCCCCTCGAGGAACTCGGTGAACCGCTCGCGGTCCTCGCACAGGTCGATGGTGTCTGGCGACGTGCCGAGCACCGGGCCGATGTGCTTCGCCAGCTTCAGCGGCGTCTGCCCACCGAACTGGAGGATGACCCCACGAGGGGTCTCGCGCTCGAGCACCGAGCGCACATGCTCGACGGTGCACGGCTCGAAGTACAGCTTGTCGGACGTGTCGTAGTCCGTGCTCACGGTCTCGGGGTTGCAGTTGATCATCACCGCCGCGAGCCCGGCCTCGCGCACCGCGAACGCGGCATGGCAGCAGCAATAGTCGAACTCGATCCCCTGCCCGATGCGGTTGGGCCCGTTGCCCAGGATCACAACGCGATCCAGCGGATGGTCCCCGGCCTCGTCTTCGTCTTCGTAGGTGCTGTACAGGTACGGCGTGTGGCTCTCGAACTCGGCAGCACAGGTGTCGACCCGCTTGAACACGGGCAGCAGCCCCTCAGCCCGCCGCCGCTCGCGCACGTCGTCTTCTTCGCACGCCATGAGCTTCGCCAGGTGGGCGTCGGAGAATCCGGACCGCTTCGCGCGTCGCAGCTCGCTGCGACTCACGCTGCCGATGAACCGACCCTCCAGCGACCGCTCCAGGTGCACGATGTCTTCCAGCTGCCCCAGGAACCACCGGTCGATCTTGGTGATGTCGTGGATGTCGCCCGTGCTCCAGCCGCGGCGGTAGGCCTCGAACAGCGCCGCGAGGCGGTCGGGCGTGGCGGTCGCGAGGGCCGCGTGGATGCGCTGGTCTGACCAGTCGGTCACCTTCGCGTAGCCGCCCTCGAGCGAATCGATGGCCTTGAGCAGGGCCTCCTGGAAGGTGCGGCCGATGCCCATCACCTCGCCCACCGAGCGCATCGCCGTGCCCAAAGTGCGGTCGGCCTGATCGAACTTCTCGAAGTTCCACCTGGGAATCTTCACGATGACGTAGTCGAGCGCGGGCTCGAAGCATGCCGGCGTGACCCGGGTGATGTCGTTCCTGATCTCATCGAGGGTGAGCCCGACGGCCAGCTGGGCTGCGATCTTGGCGATCGGGAAGCCGGTGGCCTTGGACGCGAGCGCGGACGAGCGGCTCACCCGCGGGTTGAGCTCGATGACCACCACATCACCGTTCTCTGGATTCACCGAGAACTGGATGTTCGAGCCACCGGTCTCGACGCCCACGCGTCGCATGATCTTGAGCGACAGGTCGCGCAGGTGCTGGTACTCGCGATCGGTGAGCGTGATCTGCGGCGCGACCGTGATCGAGTCGCCCGTGTGGATGCCCATCGGGTCGAAGTTCTCGATCGAGCAGATGATGATCACGTTGTCGGCGACATCGCGCATCACCTCGAGCTCGTACTCTTTCCACCCGAGCAGGCTCTGCTCCACCAGCACCTGGGTGATCGGCGACAGGTGCAGGCCGTCGGCGACGATGTTGCGGAACTCGTCAATGTTCCACGCCACCCCGCCGCCCGCGCCGCCGAGCGTGAACGCCGGCCGGATGATGGCGGGCAGGCCCACGTCGGCCAGCACAGCCTCGGCCTCGGCCAGGTTCGTCGCGGTGTTCGAGCGGGCCACTCCGACGCCGATCTCGATCATCGCATCCTTGAACCGCTGCCGGTCCTCGGCGAGGTCGATGCACTCGGGATCGGCTCCGATCAACGTCACGTTATTCGCAGCCAGCACACCGGCGTTGTTCAGCTCGATCGCGAGGTTCAGCGCCACCTGCCCGCCCACCGTGGGGAGGATGGCGTCGGGCCGCTCGATCTCGATGATCTGGCGAGCGGCATCCAGGCTCAGCGGCTCCACATAGGTGGCGTCCGCCAGCTCTTCATCGGTCATGATCGTGGCCGGGTTGCTGTTCAGCAACACCACCCGGTACCCGAGCTCACGCAGCGCCTTGCACGCTTGGGTGCCCGAGTAGTCGAACTCGCACGCCTGCCCGATGATGATCGGGCCCGAGCCGATGACCAGAATCGTGCTGCCAGCTGCCATACGTGGCGAGCTCATGCGCTGACCCCTCGGACAAAGTCGATGAAGTCGTGGAGAAGCACCGTGCTGGTGTCATGGGGGCCAGGACAGGCCTCCGGGTGGAACTGGACCGCGAACACCCGCCGATCTGCATGAACGAATCCGCTCACCGTCTGATCGTTGAGGTGCAGGTGGCTGACCATGGCGCCAGCGGCCTCCAGCGAACCGCGGTCCACAGCGAACCCGTGGTTCTGGGACGTGATCATCACCTTCCCGGTGCGCTCGTCCCGCACCGGCTGGTTGGCGCCCCGGTGACCGAACTTGAGCTTGTAGGTGGTGGCACCGAGCGCGAGACCGAGCAGCTGGTGACCGAGGCAGATGCCCACAGTGGGCAGTACGCCGATCACCTTGCGCAGCTCGTCGACCACGCCCGGGATCGCAGCGGGGTCGCCCGGACCGTTCGTCACGAGCACACCGTCTACGCCCTCCATCCAGGCCTCTGCGGGGTCGTGGATTGGATGCACGCGCACATACGCCCCCGCCTGCTCGAGCATGCGGAGGATGTTGCGCTTGGAGCCGCCGTCGACCACTGCGAGCCGCACCGTGGGCTCCGCGGGGTCGGCGTAGACGTAGGCGGACTTCGTGCTCACCTCGGACGCGAGATCCCGCCCGGCCATCCCGGGCCAAGCAGCGAGCTGCTCCCGCAACCGCGCCTCCGGCGTGCCGTCCGTGGACACCACGCACTTCATCGCGCCACGAGAGCGCAGGTGCCGAACGAGCGCACGCGTGTCCAGACCTTGCATCCCGGGCACACCTGCGCTCTTCAGGTACTGGTGGAGTCCACCAGTGGATCTCCAGTTGGACGGCGCTCGTGACAGCGATCGCACGATCAAGGCCGATACCCACACACGATCGCTCTCGGCATCGACGTCGTTCACGCCGGTGTTGCCGATGTGCGACGCAGTCATCGTCATGACCTGCTCGGCATACGAGGGATCCGTGAGGATCTCCTGGTAGCCGCTCATGGCCGTGTTGAAGACCGCCTCGCCCACCCGTGTGGTCACAGCCCCGAAGGCGTCGCCGGTGAACGTCCGACCGTCCTCCAGAATGAGGATGGCGCCCATTTCTCCCCCGCCGCGGCCGACCGAGGTAGCGCGCTCACCTCGGCCCGTCGACCCCCTGCCCTCAGCCCGCCAGCAGGAGCGCCGATCCGAGCGCCACCAATGGCAACCAAGCCAGGCCGATCGCCCATGCGACCCGTACGTACCACGGCGGACGATCGTACAAAGCGAGCAGCGCGGGCGGTGGTCGATCCGGGCTGGGGCCACCTCCGCCCGACGGATCTCCACTGGATGCGAGGACCGCCAGCACCGGCATCAGCACCAATCCACGCACAACCGCCGCAGCAGGACCCACGGCCGTGAACGCGGCCCCCCACAGGCACGCGACCCACACGGGTCCCGACGACAGACCGTGCAGCCCCACGACGAGACCCAGCGCCAAGAGCCCGATCATCGACTCCCAGCTGCTGTCCCGGTGGAGGGTCGCGAACAGTCGAAAGCCCGTAGTCACCGGCTCTGGG
>JBLFXJ010000368.1:0-7806 GCA_047609825.1 Myxococcota bacterium | reverse complement strand
CCCCTGGTGCACCGGCACATACGGCAGCCAGTCGCCCACCTCCACGTCGCCGAACTGGTCGAAGTCGGACGCGAAGGCGGTGTCGAAGGACGACACGGTCCAGGTGTGGGTGGCGGAGGTGTCGAGGGCGACCTTGCCCGGCAGCGCCCAGGTGCGGCCGAGCAGGGCCTCGGTGCCGAGCATGGTCACCTCGCCGCCGTCCACCTGGCGGTCCACCCGGTCGCCCAGGCAGCCGCTCGCGAAGGTGCACGCGCTCGTGAGGTTGCCATAGTCGTTGTAGAACCCGATCAACTCGGCGCGCGTGTCCACCGTTCCGAGCCGCAGGCCGGCCTCGGTGTTCCAGCTCTGCTCGGGGCGCTGGCCTGGGTCGGAGCCCGGCGCGATGGGGCTGAACCCACGGTGCACCCCCGCCAGCGCATCGAGCCACCGCGCGAGCTGCACCAGGGTGCCCACGCCGGGCAGCAGGGCCGTGGTGCTCACCGGGTCTTCCGCGCGCTCATCCGCTCCGTCGTACCGCGTGCGCACGTGCTCCACCCGGGCGCCGCCTTGGAGTGAGACCGGCCCTACGTCGAAGGTCTCGTGCACGTGGGCGGCGAGGGCGCGGGCCTGGGTGAGCGCGTCGAGGTCCACCGTCCGGTCCCCATCTCGCCGCAGCCGGCCTCCGCGCATGGCGTACGGCACCTCGGAGTGCACCCGCACCACGTCGTCGCCGTGGACGCGCAGGCCCAGCTCGAGCCGGCTCGACACGGTGTCGCCGGGCACCGTCCACCGGGCCCGGCTCTGCACGCCGTACGCGTGGAACTGCCGGTCGTTCGTGCCGATCATCAGGTTCTGGTCCGGCGTGGCGCTGTCTTCGTCGCCGCGCAGGATGGCCAGGTAGACGCCGCCTGCACCCTCGCCATCGCTCTGGAGGAGGTCGTGCAGGTTCACCGCGGGGTCGGCGAAGCGGTTCAGCTTGCGCCACGTTCGCACCATGTAGTGGTGATAGGCCACGGTATGGGCGTCGAATCGCTCGCCGATGCGCACCGGCCACGACGCCTCGGCCTGGGTGCGGGACCACTCCATCAGCCCGAGCGCGGTGGCGGCGTAGCGCCGGTCGGGGTCCACTTCGAAGTCGTCGCGCGAGAGGCCGGCGTAGGTCTCGTGGGACCGCTCCCGGGACCAGCCGAGCTTCAGCTCGAGCGCGTGGCTCGTCTCGCCGTCGGCGTCGCCCCCGAGCCGGGCCTTGAACATCAGCTCGGTGCGGTCGAACCCGGTGGGGCCGCCGCCGTCCAGCTCCTTGAACCCGGAGGACCCGATCTCCACCGCCTCGAGCAGCACGCCGGACCGCCCATCCCCGGTCCCGCCCCAGGCGTGCACCTTGCCCGACGGGTACCAGCCCGCCGCCACGTCCACCGCACCATCGGGCTCGAGCGGCACCGGCCGGGTGACCAGGTTGATCGTGCCGCCCACCGTGTGCGGCCCATACTGCACGGCCGAGGCCCCCTTGAACACCTCCACGCCCACCATGCGGGTGGTGAGCGGGAAGTAGTAGGCGGCCGGCGAGGCATACGGCGCTGGCGCGAGCAGCACGCCATCTTCGAGCAGGGTGATCTTCGAGCTGCGGTTGCTGTTTGCGCCGCGAATGCCGATGTTCGGCCGCAGACCGAAGCCATCCTCCTCCCGCACGGTCACCCCTGGCACCACCGCGAGCACCTTGTGGATGTCGTCGTGCTCGAACCGCTCCAGCTGCTCCTCGGTCACCTCGTGGGCCGAGCCCGCCACCTCGGGCAGCCCCTCGTCGCCCACCACCAGGATCTCGTAGGCCGGGTCGTCGTCCTGGGCCTGGGCGATGAACGGGAGCAGGAGGGCGGCCGTCGGTCCCCATCGGACCACGGACTTCCCGGCGTCGACGAAGGGCCCGCCCCAGGCGGTGAACAGGTCGTCGCCGTGGTTGCGCTGGTCCACCCCGAACCGCTCGGGCGGTCGGTCGGCCAGCGTGAGCGTGCCCAGCGCCCGGTCCCACACGGCGAGCCAGGTGCCGAAGTTGCTGCGCTCGTGGGCGGGGCTGTGGTGGAGCTGGTGCTGGGCCGGGCTGAGCAGCCACCGCTCCAGCCGGCCGAAGGACCACCACACGTGGCTGTGCCGCAGGTTGCCCGACACTACGTTGAAGCCCCACCCGAGCGCGTGCACGCCCAGGACCGTCCACCCGAGCTCGCCGCCCCGCAGCAGCCAGTAGAACCCTCCGGCGACCAGCGCGGTGACGGCGACGCCGCGGAGCTCGTACAGCAGCGATTCGACAGGATGGACCCGGTGGAAGGTGAGCGGGGTGAGCACCTCGGCGCTGTGGTGCACCTGGTGGAAGGCCCACAGCGCCGGGACCGCGTGCATCAGCCGGTGCAGCACATACCGGCTCGCATCCCAGGCCACGAACAGGGTGAGGGCGTACAGACCGGGCACCACCGCCTCGGGCAGCACCACCTCGGGCCGGCCCACGAGGGCGTCGAGCCGCCGCACGAGGTGGGTGGCGAGGTACCAGCTGCCCACCAGCGCGGGCCAGGCGCCGAGGGCGCGGAGGAGCTGACGGCCCACCAGGAGCTGCACATCCAGGCGGCTCGACGGGCTGGTCCACCGGGCCCATGCTCCAGCCAGCAGCGGCTCTCCACGCCAGCGCTGCACCACCGCCCCAATGACGGCGGCGACCAGCAGCGCGCCCCACCAGGTGCGTGATGCCGGGTCGACGAACGGGGTCAGCAGCGCCCCGAGGTCCATCAGTCGTTGTCCCCAGCCGCTTCGGCGGGCACCCGCAGCGCGAGCACCGTCGCCAGGTCGCCCTTGAGCAGGTCGGTGAGCGCGCCCACCGCCGAGTGCAGCGCCTGGACCGCCGCCAGATCGGTCGACAGCACCGAGTCGATCGGCCCATCGACCGCCGCGACCGCCGCGTCGGCGTCATCGAAGGCGGCGAGCACCTGGTCGGCGAGGTCGCCGTGGCCGAGCTCGGTGAGCAGGTCGTCCAGCCCGGCGCCCTCGGCCCCCGTGAACAGCGCCCGCCCGCCCACCAGGTTCGCCGCGATGGCGTCGGTGGACAGGCCGGAGGGCGCCAGCTCGACGGACTCCGGGCAGGTGGCCGTGTCGCACTCGTCGAGGCCCAGGGGCACGGCCAGCTTGCGGTCCTTCGTCGCCGACTCCAGGTAGAAGAGCGCGTCGAAGATGGCGTTCAACCCATCGTCTGCCGTGTCGTATGTCGAGCCCTTCGTCCCCGCCTCGGCCAGCGTGTCGGAGAACCCATCCCACGACTGCACCAGCTCTGCTGACGACCGGGTGAGCTGCGCCGCCAGGGCACCGGCGTGCGCGGCGCGGGCAGCACGCACCCCGTCATCCCCCAGCGCATCCCACGTGCCATCGGCGTTGATCGCCACCTGGCTCGGGCACACATTGGCCGTGCCGTCGATGAACAGCAGGTGCTCCAGCGCGTCGAGCCCGGTGACATTCACCAGCGAACCCGTGAAGTAGCTGGCGGAATCCCAGCCGCCGGCCACCGTCTCCTGGTCGACCCGACACGGGTTCACGGTGGGCCAAGAGTACACGGCGTCCCGCAGGTCGGCCCCACCCACCGCGGTGAGCGACGACGCGGTGGGCCCCAGCTGGTGGGCCTCCACCTCCTGCCATGCCCGCATCGCGGCGCGCCACGCCGCCTGTGCCGGCGCGCGGGTGGCCTCAGCACCGGTCCACTCGGCGAGGGCCGATTCGAGCGCCGGGGTGGTCGCCGCGAATCGGGCGAGTGCGGGCTGAACCACCGCCGGGCCTACGCCGGCGAGCACATCCTTGACCTCGGTGGGCACCCGGTCGCTGTCGCCGCCTCGCTGGATGCAGCCCGTGAGCAGCAGCCCGATGAGCATCGCCCTACCACCCATCTCGCCCCTCCGAATCACCGAGGTTCGCAGCGTTGAAGCCATAGGTCGTGCCGATCAGCGATCGGGCCGCCCGCAGCTGGTCGGCATGATCGCTCGCCGTGTCGGCGAACACCGGTGCGGTGCCGAGGTGGCCGTGCAGGGCCGCGAAGTCGGCGTCGGTGAGCGGCGAGCGCGGGTTGAACTGCAGCGCCAGCGCGAAGCCCTTCAGCTCGCTCCAGTGCTGAGCGTGGTCGCCGAAGCTGTGCTCCGGTGTGCCGAGCGCGCCCATGTCCTGCAGCACGTCGTTGATATAGTGCACCACCGTGGCGGCGATGGCCCGCTCCCAGGCGAGCACCGCGTCGTCGCGGTAGGCGGCGAGCTCGGCCTGGGCCGCGGCCTCCAGCGGCCCGTCCGACTGGGCGATCAGCAGCCGGCCCCGTGCGAATGCCCGCCACGCATCCGCCGTGTAGTCGGTGGCCGCCACCGCCCCGAGGTCTCGCTTGGCGGCGTTGACCGAGTGGCCCCAGCACACCTCGGAGTGCAGGTCGATGGCGCCGTCTCCGTCGCTGTCGGCCACACCCACCTCGGCGATGTCTGCGTCGGTCCAGGCGGGGTAGTCCCGCGCCGCCCCGAAGTAGCCAAAGCCCTCGTCCCAGGCGTGCTCCAGGGCAGTGTAGGGCTCGCCCTCCTCCGGCGCCGTGTGGTCGGAGAGCAGCCCCTTGCCCGGCTCGTCATCGTCGAGGTAGTCGTCGGTGCCCTGGCTGAAGGCGACGGCGCCGCGCGTGAACTTGGCGAGCAGCTGCTTCAGGTCACGCCCGTCTTCAGTGATGTACACCGCGGGGACCGGCGCGCCCGTGAGGTCCTTCGCGATCACGCCGTTGGACCAGTCCACCGCCCGCGCGTCGAGCTCTGCGACCCAGGCCCGCACCAGGCTCTCCGGCGTGGCGATACCCGGCTCGGGCCAGCCGACGAACGCGGTGGACCAGTCGGCGTGTTGGCCCACGGGGTCGTTGCCGGCGAGCTTGCCGAACAGGTTCTTGTCCGACGACACGTCGTCATAGGTGAGCTGGAGTGGCGGCGGATCGGAGCTGAACCGGTGGTTCACCACCCCGCCCACGGCGCTGTCGAACTCGAGGTAGAACAGCAGGTCGGACGACACGTCGCCCGGTGCTGGGAACCGCCCGGAGTCGAGGTCTGCGGTGAGGCCCTCAATGTAGTCGGCCATGTCGTCGATCAGCAGCTGGCGGAACACCTGGCCGTCGTAGCTCACGGTGTCATCCCCGCTGTCGGGGTCGATGAACCGGTACATCAGCGGCGTGCCGTCGCCATCGGTGGGCGTGGTGGCCGTGGACCCGGTGGGAGTCGCGGTCGCCGTGTCGGACTCGGAGGTGTCCTTGCCCGCGGGATCGCCGCCGCAGGCCGCGAGCAGGAGCACGATTGCCGGGAACGCGGGCCATCTCATCGGTTCGTCCTGTTCTTCCGCTGAAATTGAACGTCGCTTTCAGTTGGGCGGAGTGGAGCCACGCCCACTGCTTATGAATGTCGTTTTCAGTTGGCAAGACCGAGGAGGCGATTTTTACGGACTTTGGGGGTGGCGTCAGCGGGCTGTGGGGCGCGGCGGAGCGGTGATCGGCAGGTTCACCAGCTTGTGCCCCGCCCGGCTCGAGGTGTGGCGCCCTGCAACGCGGGGTCAGACGCCAGATCGTGCGCTCTGCTCGATTCCGCGTCTGACCCCGCCGTGCGCGAGGCCGTCCTGCACGGCTATTCGGACTCATCGACCAGCGAGCGCGCTGAGCGGCTGACCGGCCCAGGCCTGGAGTCGAGGATGTCCGAGCACACACCGACCTTCTTCTCCGCGCCCGCGGACTTCCGAGCGTGGCTGGCAGCGCACCACGCCACGAGCGACCACCTGTGGGTGGGCTACTACAAGAAGGCGACGAAGAAGCTGTCCGTGACCTGGGAAGACACAGTCGATGAGGCGCTTTGCTACGGGTGGATCGACGGGATCCGCAAGTCTCGCGACCACGAGAGCTACGTGATCCGGTTCACGCCTCGGAGCTCGAAGAGCGTCTGGAGCCAACGCAACATCGACCTCGTGGAGCGGCTCGTCGCAGACGGCCGGATGACCACGGCGGGGCTCGCGGCGTTCGCGTTCAAGGATGTGCACCCCGACAGCGGCTACGCGATCGCCACGCTCGACGGGGTGTTGTCCGACCCGATGATCGCCCGGTTCACCGAGAACGCGGGCGCGTGGGCGTTCTACCAGGAGCAGCCGCCCGGCTATCGGAGGCACTCGGCGCGTTGGGTGACGAGCGCGAAGCGGGAGGAGACGCGGGAGCGGCGGCTGGCGACGCTGATCGAGGACTCGGCGAATGGGCTGCGGATCAAGCAGCTGCGGAGGTGAGGGCGACGGCGGAGGCGGCTGACCGGAGGCTGTCGAGGATAGGTATGGTTGGATGAGGTTTACCGCAGAGGGCGCAGTGGGTGCTGAGGAGCGCGGAGGAGGAGGGAGGAGTCTCGGCGTCGTGGTGGAGGAGGAGATGGAGGCGGTGACGGTGTGTTGGTTGCGGGCGTTGGCGGTTCGGCAGATTGCGCCACAGAGGTCCACAATGGTCCACAATGGTCCACAGAGGTCTGAGGAGACCGCTCGATCGTTTCAGGGGATAGCGCCTATTTGGGCTCTCCCTTCTCCTCTTCTTCATCGCTCTCTGCGCTCCTCTGCAGCCTCCGGGCCCTCAGCGTCAAGGTTCGGCGAGGGAGCTATGATCCTGCATGCTCCTCGTCTTGGTCAGCGCCCTCACCGCCTCGGCGTCCACTTGCCATGACAACTGGGTCAGCCCGCCGGTGCCGCGGGAGGGCGACGCTGGCGTTCCCACGGATGCGGCCGTCCACTATTACATAGGTGGGTACGCGGATCCCGTGCCCTACCGGCTTCGCGTCGAGGATGGCACCGGCCGGCTCGTGCGTGTGACCCGAACCCGGTCCGAGTCGGGCTGGGGCACGATGGTGCCCCTCCCGCTCGGGCGGTGGGCGCGACGACAGCCGCGACACTGACGACGTTCGTGCACGTCAGTCGCTCGCCTCGGGGATCCGCGTGGTGATCACCCGCTGCGGGTCCTGCTCATCCGCCCCATCGGTGGCGCCGAACCGCAGCCGGTAGCGGGCCAACGTGTCGTCCGCCCACTGCGGCTCGAGGTCGGCGAAGCTCCACGCGGCGAGCAGCCCGGATGTGCCCACGCCCACCGGATTCCACCGGGCCGCGTCGAGGTCCTCCGCGGAGCGCGCGACGGTCCACAGGCGCACGTCGTCCATGAACCCATCGAAGGCCGGCCCGACGTCGCCTGCGCGACCGAGGGTCAGCGGGCCCGAGGGCACGACCGACGCGAAGGGATCCGACGCCTCGCCCACTGTGGCGCCATCCACCACGAGCTGTGTGGTGCCGAGCGCGTCGGGGACCCACACGGCGGCCACGTGGTGCCACTCACCGTCGTCCAGGGACGCCGCTGCGCTCACCCCGCAGGGCGCGGACGCGCAGAACCCAGCGGCGATCGACGCGGGCTGCTCGCCGTCCGGTCCGCGGAGCTCCAGCCACACCGCCGTCTCCGACTCCGCCGGGCCCATGCGCACGAGGGTGCGCACCTCGCCCTCGGGCACGGGGTTCACCGCGCGGATCCAGGCCTCCACCGTGTACGGCCCGACGCCCGGCTCGAGCCCAGCGACCGTGTCGCGGCCCACCCGGTCGTCCACCCCGTCGAACCGTACGCCCACGTCTTCGCACGCGTCGCCCACGCCGTCGCCGTCAGCGTCTTCCTGGTCGGGGTTGGCCACCGACCAGCAGTTGTCGCGTTCGTCGCGCACCCCGTCGCCGTCGCTGTCGAGCGGCTGCAGGCCCGAGTCGTAGTCCGGGCTCGATTTGTTGTGCACCAGGAGGCCG
>JBLFXJ010000367.1:0-7906 GCA_047609825.1 Myxococcota bacterium | reverse complement strand
GAATTTTCTGGCGCAACCCCGGCCGCGAGGGCGTCGAGCATCGCGGTCTTCTGGGCCAGGAAGTCGTCCACCTCGGAGGCGTACAGGCGCGCGGTCGTGCTGACGTTGGCCTCGAGCAGGTCGGCGACCACACCTCGGGTGGTCCACGACGAGAGGAGGAGGGCGGCCCCGAGGGGGAGCAGTCCCACGGCGAGGAAGGCCGCGAGCAGGCGGCGGGTGAGGGAGCGGGTGCGGGCGTGGGGTGGGGGCATGGTCCTCAAGCAATTGCACATGCCATGCCAGAGCGGCGTGGGCACCAGACGTCACGCACGGAGGCTGGTTGCTGAGCCAGGCGCCTTCATGTTGCTGCCGACCCCAGCCCGGAGGCACTCTATGCCGCGCGCTCTGTTTGCTCTCTCTCTCGTCGCCTGTGGCCTTCCCTCCGCCCCCGCACCACTCGACCATGGGTCGGACGCGCTGGATGCCACGCTCGCGCCTCCAGCCGATGGCCTCGGCCTGGACGGCGGCGAGCTCGACCCAGGGCTCACCACCCTGTTCACCGTCACCGGTGCTGTGCCTGGCGTGCGGGTGTTGCTGGTGGTCGGCCCCGACGGGCTCGGCGCCGGCCCGTGCCTGCCGGATGTCTGCCTCGACGTGCTCGCCCCCATCGTGGTCGCCGCCTCGGCCGTCGCAGATGCCTCGGGCCCGGCCTACCTCTCGCTCACGGTGCCGCCACACATCGCGCCCGACCGGGTCGTGGGCCTGCAGGCCGCGCAGCGTGACGGCGAATCCACGCTGCTCTCCGAGGCCGTCGGGCGCACCATCGGCGGCGCCCCAGGGCCGGTGGATGCGGACGGCGATGGCTACCTGTCGGACGAGGACTGCGACGACGGCGACGCCAGCGTGCACCCGGGCGCGCTGGAGCTGTGCGACGGCATGGACACCGACTGTGACCCCGGCACCGACGAGGCCGAGCGGATCATCGTGGACCGCGCCGGCGAGTTCGCCAACCTGCACGACGCGGTGGCCGCCGCGCCCGACCACGGCCTGGTGGAGCTGTGCGACGGCACCTTCCCGGTCACCGACGTGCGCATCGACCGTCCCGTCACCATCCGCGGGGCCGGACCTGACCGCACCGTGCTCGACTCGCCAGAAGAGGGCACGATCGTCGAGATTGTCGAGGCCGATGATGTCGACCTATGGGGGCGCGGTGTGGACGAACGGAGGCTTGGTGACCTTCGCCAGCGGCACCATGCACCGCAACGAAGCCGTGGAAGGCGGCGGCGTGTTCATGGAGGCATCGCCGTCAGTCGCCACGGTGGTCAGCGAAGGGTCGGACTTCGGGTTCGGCCTTGGGACCGACAACACGCCTGACGATCTTGCGGGAAGCCGCGGCAGAAGCTTCAGCGCGTTCGGCGTCGATGGGGTGTTCTCGTGCACCAACTCGATCTATGACTCGGTCGCCTGCGACTGAGCCCAGTGCCGGCGTATCGCGCAAGTCCTACTGCACGTCCACGTCTTCATCGGCCTCACCGCCGTCCCCGCCCTCGCCCACCTGGTCCTCGAGCATGTCCACCATGCCGTCCATCCGGTGCTCGATGCGACGCCCCACGTCGTCGTCGCGGCCGCCGCCGTGCGCTCCGAACAACACAAAGTCGGCCTCGCCCTCGTCGCCCACGAACTTGCTCCGGTTCATCGACAGGCTGAGGGAGTCGGTGCCCAGCGCCCCGGTGACCCACTCCTTCAGGCTCTCGCCCAGCGCCTGGGTGTCGATGTCGTCGGAGAGTCGAATCGCGCCAAGACAGGGGTACTCGCTACACTCCACCTCCACCAGCTCGGTGCCCGGGAAGTCGGCGATGGCCGCCCGCACGCCCTCCTCGAACGCCTCGGGCTGGTAGGCATCCGGCACATCATCGGGCCACTCCGACGGTTCGCCCTGTATCACGGCCAGTTGCCCGCTGGCCACGGCGCGCTCGAAGTCGGCCTCGGCGAGCCGAGTGGTGGCCGCCTCCAGGGCCTCAGTGAGCCGGGCGATCGTCTGCGCCGGGGATTCACCCGGCTCGGCGCCGAGCACCGCCTGAACCGGCGGGCCGCCCTTCCGCACCACCACCTTGCGCTCGGGCGCGGTGGTGTGCTGCTCGCCCGCCTCCACCCGCACGCCGTCGCTCGCCCCGGCGCGCACCATCGCGCTGCCTTCGTACACCGCCACCGTCACCACTGCGCCCGCGAGCGCTGCCACGATCGTCCGCATGTCGTCCTCCTTGGACCCGCTCTCACGCACGAACCCAGGCGGAGGTTCCACAGAGATTGAAGCGCGCCCCGAGACCTCCACCACGGCGTCGCCGGCGTGCACCGTGAGGTCGCCATCCACCCACTGCACGCCGTCGGTGAGCAGCACCACGGGAGCTGAGGTGGGCCACAGCGTCAGCAGCACGGCGGCGGCCATGGCCAGCGCGGCCACGATCCACCCGGCCCGGGACGGTGCTGCGGGAGCCATGCCGAGGGTGGGGGGCGCGAGCTCCTCCGGCAGCGCGCTCAGGTCGGCGAGGGTCTGGTTCAGGTTGGCCCAGGCGGCCGCGACCCCGGGCTCGGCGTCGATGCGCGCTCGGAGCGCCGCCGCCTGGTCGTCGGTGAGCTCGCCGGCATGCAGCCGGGACAGGTCCTCGTACAGGCTCATCGGTCCTCCAGGAGCTGGGCGAGCCGCGCGCGGCCCCGGTGCAGGCGGGACTTGATGGTGCCGACCGCGACTCCCGCTTCTCGGGCGAGGGTGTCGAGGTCGACGCCGTGGATGTGATGGAGCACCACGGCGCTCCGCTGGTCGGCCGGCAGGCGCTGTAACGCCAGCTCGAGCCGCGCCTGACGCTGACGCAAGGCGGCGTGGGCCTCGGCGACCGGCTCGACCGGCGGCAGGGCCTCGATGGACACCACCTCGCCGCGCACGGCGTTGCGGCGGTGGCGGTCGGTGAGGTGGCGGCGCGCGACCACCGCGATCCACGTGCGCAGGCTCGCCGGTCCGCCAGGATCGAACCGGGGCAGCGCGCGGAACACCTTCTCCCAGATCGCCTGGTAGGCGTCGTCGGGCTCGCGGGCGAGGCGGCGGCACAGCGCCCACACCAGGGGGCCATGGGCACGCACCAGCGCTGTGCGAGCAGATGGATCGCCGCTGGCGGCGCGGGCGAGCTCGTCGGTGGACGCGGCAGGCGGCATGCACTCTCCTCCGCGAGGCTACACGCACGGGGGCGGCGTCAGGTTCCCGGAGTCATGCAGATCGAGCGCATCGGCCCATGGGCTGTTGGGCTCTTGCGACGGCGCAGTCCTGATCTACTCGCCGGCGAACCACAGCGCGTTGGCCATCAGCAGGGCGCCGTCGGTGGAGGCGTCCCAGAAGTCGGCCCGGGCCGTGCTGGACGGCGGGTAGAAGTTCAGCGCGACCACGCGGCCGGCGCCCGACGGCACATGCTCCGCCACCAGCGCGTCTCCGTCGCTCCACTCGGCCACCAGCGTGGCTCCGAGGACCGCCCTGGCGGTGTTGCCGTGGTAGCTGCTCGACCCGCCATACAGGTCGGTCACGCCGTCGAGGATCGGGTGGCCGGGGTCGATCGGCACCAGGTTGAGGGAGCCGCTCGACTGCGAGGTGCTGCTCATCGCGCGGTAGCCGCCCGTCAGGAACCGGCCCTCGATCTTCAGGTTGTCCGCCACGCTGAACACGGCCTCGACCGCCCCGCCGCCGGCATCCACGTAGTTGGCGAGCACGTCGCCGAGGCCCACCCGGTCGGCGAATGAGCTGTCGTCGTAGAACAGCACGGCGTCATACGGCCGCAGCTCGTCCAGCGTAGGCGTACGCGAGCCGCAGTTGATTTCGTCGAGCCGGTCGATCCGCGGGTCGGTGGCGAGCTTCACCATCACGTCGGAGTGGTAGCTGGAGGCGTAGCAGACCACCACGTCGATGGCGCATCCCTTGTCCACGCCGTCGCAGTCCTGGTCGATGCCGTCTTCGCAGATCTCGGGAGCGTCGGGGTAGGTGAGCGGGGCGGCGTCGTCGCAGTCCAGTCCGACCCACTCCGGGCGCAGGCCCGGGCCCGGGGGATCGCAGGTGGGCGTGGGGTCTACCGGCTCGCCAGCGCCGAAGCCGTCGCGGTCGGCGTCGGCGTACCACAGGCTCGGCGGGCCCACGGTGGGGTCGGCGTCGTCGCAGTCGTCGCTGCTCGCGGCGGTGCCATCTGGGCGGCTGCAGGCGTAGACGAAGTCGTCGTCCGCGCCGTAGCCGTCGTCGTCGCGGTCGGCATACCACTCGAGGTAGCTGTCCTCCGTGACGTCGGGATCCGCGTCGTCCACCAGGCCGTCGCAGTCGTCATCCAGCGGGCCCTCGGGGTTGCAGATCTCCGGCATGTCGGGGTTCACGTCGGCGCGGGTGTCGTCGCAGTCCATGTTCGCGAAGCCCCAGCCGTCGGGCTGCTGGCAGGCGAACTGGATGTCGCGGCCGGTGCCGAAGCCGTCGCCGTCGTCGTCGGGGCCCCACCCGATGAGGGTGAACACGTCCACGTCGGGGTCGTCCTCGTCGAACAGCCCGTCGCAGTCGTCGTCGAGCACCTCGTCGCCGTTGCAGATCTCGGGACGGGAGGGGTTCACGTCGGCGCGGGTGTCGTCGCAGTCGTCGCCGCCAAAGTCCGCGTTGAAGAAGCCGTCTCCGTCGGCATCGCACTCGGCCTCGCACTCCGGGTCGTCGCAGTCCACCCGGCCGTCGGCGTCGTTGTCGCGCCCGTCGTCGCACACCTCGGGACAGTCGCCGTCGCAGTCGCTGTCGTCGCAGTCCACCCGGCCGTCGGCGTCGTTGTCGCGGCCGTCGGCGCAGGCCTCGTCGCACGCGGTGTCGTTGCAGTCGTCGTCGGCGCAGTCCACCAGCGCATCCGCGTCGTTGTCACGACCGTCGGTGCACACCTCGGCGCAGCTCGGGTCGACGCACTCCTCGTCGAGGCAGTCCACCTTGCCGTCGCCGTCGTTGTCGAACCCGTCGCCGCAGACCTCGGGACAGCTGCCGAAGCAGTCGCGATCGTCGCAGTCGATGGCGCCGTCGGCGTCGTTGTCGCGGCCGTCGCCGCAGTTCTCTGGACACAGGCCGTCGCAGTCATCGTCGAGGCAGTCGATCAGGCCGTCGAGGTCGTCATCGGTGCCGTTGGTGCACACCTCGCCGCAGACCGCTGCACAGTCGGGATCCGCGCAGTCGGCGAGCTCGTCGAGGTCGTCATCCTCGAGGTTGTCGCAGATCTCGGCAGGAGGCTTGTCGTCCGCCGGGTCGGAGGACTCACAGGCGCTGGCCAGCAGCGCGAACAGGGCGATCCAACGCACGGGTCCTCCACGAGAGCGTGCACTGAGTGTACCTGTTTTTCGCTGGCCTCAGCTCGCGGCGGGCGCGTCGCTGCCTTGGTTGTCGACCGCGGGGTCGTCGCTGCCATCGGTGACCGGGTCGCCCACGATCAGTCCGTGCAACAAGTAGATCGCCACGCCCACGAGCAGGCTGGCATCGGCCACGTTCCAGATGGGGTACACGCTGGTGCCGAAGGTGTCGATTAGCCAAGGTTCGAGGGCCGGATGCTCGGTGTAGCACTTGACGAAGTCGGTGACCCAGCCCAGCCGCACGCGGTCGATGGCGTTGCCATAGGCGCCGGACAACAGCATGCCGAGCACGCCGCCGAGAAACGCCGAATCGCTGGGCAGCCGGCGGATCATGTCCACCACCACCAGGGTGGCGATGCCGGTGAACGCGAGGAACAGCCAGTAGCCGCCTTCGAGCATGGAGAACGCGGCGCCGGTGTTGTGGGCGTGCACGAAGGACACCCAACCGTCGATGATCTGGACCTCGTCGATCCCGAACTCGAGGTTGTTCACGACCCACGCCTTGGAGCTCTGGTCGGCGAGCAGGCCCAGGGAAAACACCCCGCCGAACCAAACGAACTTGTTCTTCACAGACGCTCCAGGTCCCAACGACGATCACTCGGGTAACTCGATTCCGAGGGTCGCCGCTCGTCACCTTCCGGTTGTCGAGGTCCCTGAGTCGTCGGTGTCGGGCGCGCCGGTGTCGCCGGTGTCGCTGGTGTCGCCGGTCTCGCCGGTGTCTGGGGGCTGGGTGTCGGTGGTGCCCGTGCCGGTGCCCGTTCCGGTGCCCGTGCCCGACCCGGTGCCGGAGCCGGTGGCGGTGCCGCTTCCCGTGCCACCGCCAGCGCCCGTGTCGGTCGGATCCGTCGCGGTGGACGTGCCGCCACCTCCGCCGGTACCCGTGCCCGCGGCGGCCGGGCCGACGGCCGAGGTGTCGCCGAGCTCGCCGCCTTCCTGTCCTCCCAGGGTGCAGCCTGCGAGCCACAGTACCAGCCAGGTGCTCGGTAGCATGCGTTCCTCCGTCCCCTAGTGTCGCCTCTGCCGCCGGCTTCGGCAATGGGTAGCGCGTTGGCGGCCGATTCCCCGTGCCGCAGTGCCGCCCACGGAAGTGCAGTGCTGCTCAGCCGCGCCAGCCCGGACCGCCGCCGGTGGGGGCGGTGTCGGCGATGGGGAAGCTGAGGAACCGACACTCGATCGGCCCGTTGAACAGGGGAATCCGCTTGGACGGGCGGAGTCCGATCGCCTTGCCCAGGCGGGTCTCACCGGTGAACACCCACGCGCTCCAGCCGAGCCAGCGGCGGCGGAGGGTGTTGCCGATCGTGCGGTACAGCCCGATCAGCTCCGTGGGGTCCTGCAGCCGCTCGCCGTAGGGCGGGTTCGTGACCAGGAGCCCCGCGGGCCCCTCCGGCGGGGTCGCATCGTCCAGGCTGCTGTGATGCCAGCGGATGCGATCGGCCACGCCCGCGCGCTCCGCGTTCGCCTTGGCGCGCTCGAGCTGGTCTGGGTCGATGTCGCTGCCCACCGCCACGATCGAGCGGCCATTGGCGTCGGCGGCGCGGGCGTCGGCTTCGTCCACCACCCGCTTCCACAGATCCGGGCGGTGACCGCCCCATCCCTGGAACCCCCAGGTGGTGCGGTGCCGCCCAGGGGCCCGATCCAGCGCCGCGAGCACCGCCTCGATCACAAGCGTGCCGCTCCCACAGAACGGGTCGGCGAACGGCTTGTCGGCGAACCCATCGGGCCACTCGGCGATCCGGAGCAGGGCCGCGGCCAGGCTCTCCTTGAGCGGTGCCGGCCCGCCATCGCGTCGCCAGCCGCGCTGGCCGAGCGGGGTGCCGGACAGGTCGATGGAGGTGGTGGCGACCGAGCCGCGGAGGTGCACATTCACCCGTACGTCAGGGCGCTTGAGGTCGATATTCGGCCGCCAGCCCGCGGAGTCGCGCAGTGCGTCGCACACCGCGTCCTTGGCCTTCAGCGCCCCGAAGTGGCTGTTGCGGATGACCGGGGAGGTGCCCGTGAAGTCGATGGCGAGGGAGGCGCCCCGGGGCAGGTGTTCGCGCCAGTCGATGCGGCGCACGCCGTCATACAGGCCGGCGCTGTCCCAGACGTTGAACTTGGCCAGCGGCAGCAGCACGCGGGTGGCTGTTCGGCTGAACATGCACGCCCGATAGCCATCGAGCATGCTGCCGGTGAACCGCACTGCGCCGCGATCGAGCTGAGGCTCGGGCTGCGTGGTGCCGGGCTGGAGGGCGGCGAGCTCGGCGGCGAGGCCAGGCTCGGCGCCGCGCGTGGTCGTGGCGATGAAGGTGAGTGACATGAGGCCCGCTATCCAGCGCAGGTCTGCGGTGCCCGGCGTCAGGCGTCGGTCGAGGTCGTGGTGCCGGTGTCACCCGTGTCCGTGTCCGTGTCCGTGTCGGTGTCGGTGTCGGTGTCGGTGTCGGTGTCGGTGTCGGTGTCGGTGTCGGTGTCGGAGTCGGAGTCGGAGTCGGAGTCGGAGTCGGTGTCGGTGTCCGCATCGGAGTCGGTGTCCGCATCGGCATCCGTGTCCGTGTCC
>JBLFXJ010000366.1:0-7908 GCA_047609825.1 Myxococcota bacterium | reverse complement strand
GCGGGCGCCCGCACGTCCAGCTCCCCCGCACCGAGTCGGCGGGCGGTGTCGGACAGCCCGGTGAGCTCCCGATCCAGCGGGCGGAGCAACAACGTGACCAGCACCGCCAGCGCGACGAGCACGCCGACCAGGGCGAACGGCAATGGCCCCACCCCGGCCGCGGACGGGATCGGACCCAGCGCGACCACGAACGGCTGCGCGGACAGGCGCACATAGACGTGGGTGCCGTCGCCTCCCGCGGCGGTCACCGGCTCGCCGCGCTCCAGCGCCCCCCGCTCTACATCGGTGAGTCCAGCCGCCGCCGCCGCCCCGGGCACCAGCACCACCGGGTAGCCGAACCGGTCCGCAAGCAGGGCCAGACGCCGATCCTGTTCTTCGGTGTCGGTGACACTCGCCAGCTCCCGAGCCGCGGTCGCCGGAAACCCCGACAGCGCCGCCAGCGATGCTGCATCCGGCGCCTCCCGTGCCGGGCGCAACGTCCACACCAGCATGAGGCCCACCACGAGCACCCCGAACAAGGCCAGGTACACCCGGAGGAACAGCTGCCTCATTCGCTGACGAGCTGGTAGCCGACGCCGCGCACGGTCTTCACCTCGGGTGCGCCGGGGAATGTGCGCAGCTTGCGGCGGAGCTGCGACACCCGCACGTCGATGGACCGGTCGAGCCCGTCGTACCGGATGCCGCGCAGCTCCTTGAGCAGCGCCTCCCGCGACAGCGGCCGACCCGCATGCCGGGCGAGACACCACAGCAGGTCGAACTCGCCGGTGGTGAGCGTCATCACTGCCTCCCCCACCCTGGCGGTGCGGGTGCGCTGGTTCACGACCAGGCCGCCAACCTCGAGTCGACCGCGATCGACCTCTGGGCGACCGCGCCGCAGCATGGCGCGGATGCGGGCCAGCAGCAGGCGCGGGCTGACCGGCTTCACCACGTAGTCGTCCGCGCCGAGCTCCAGGCCGACCACCTGATCCACATCATCGCTGCGCGCGGTGAGCATCAGGATCGCGCCGCCGAACTCTTCACGGACCCGTCGGCAGATCGACAATCCGTCCTCGCCGGGCAGCATCAGGTCGAGGACGACGACGTCAGGCCGCTCCGCCAGGATCCGCTCCACTGCGAGCCGGCCGTCGTTCACCACCCCGACCTCGAGCCCCTCGCGGCGCAGGTAGTCGGCGACCAACGCGGTGAGGCGCATGTCGTCGTCGACCAGGAGGATGCGGGCTGGGGCGTCCATGCGCCCCGGGTACCACACAGGGTCGCGCTGTCGACTGATGCTGCATCACAACATCTCTCGCTTGCCGCACTGCAGCACGCTGACTACACTCCTGGTGTGCGGCGCATCCCGCGCCCATCCACCCCAGGAGTCAGCCATGTTCGGTACCCTTCCCCGCGCCTCGGCCACCGAGATCCTCAAGACCCAGCGCGACGTCCTCAACTGGCAGATCGAGCAGTCGAAGCTGGTCGAGAAGCAGATGGCCACCTTCTTCGACACGTCTCGCGCCTCGGCCCGCCTCGGCCGTGATCTCGTCGGGAGCATGAGCACAAGCTTCGTGGACGCACTGCTCCCCGCCGACGACACCAGCGAATCGGCCAGCTGAGCAGACCCTACAGTGCTGCACCGCAGCTCGGATATTCGACAACTTGCCGCACC
Source organism: Myxococcota bacterium (assembly GCA_047609825.1). Classification (GTDB taxonomy): domain Bacteria; phylum Myxococcota_A; class UBA796; order UBA796. The sequence goes on along the minus strand of JBLFXJ010000366.1, from coordinate 6,260 downwards.
ACAGCACGCTCGATAGTGTGCACTGCATCAAAGGGAGGCCGCGCGATGGCCCAGGACCTGTCCGACCTGTCCGGTGAGCTCTACCGCCACTGGGAGAAGTCCATGACCACCTGGTGGGACCAGGTGTTGGAGTCGCCGGCCTTTCTGGACGCGGTGAACACCAACCTCGGTCAGCAGGCGCGCGGCCGCAAGCAGTGGGAGGACAAGGTCGAGCACACCATGTCCGCGATGCACCTGCCCTCTCGCAAGGACGTCGTGCGCATCGCGCGAATCGCCACCTTGCTGGAAGACAAGGTGCTCGCCGTCGAGGACCGGCTCCTCGAACAGGGCGACCAGCTCGACCGGATCGAAAAGGAGACCCTGGAGGGCCGACTCGGCGCCGCCGAGGCGATGGTGGCGCTGCAGGACAAGCTCGAGAGTCTCGAGGCCAAGATCGACGCTCTCACCTCCGCTCTGGCAGATCGACCGGCGCCTGAGCGCCGTGCCGCACGGACGTCGGACTGATGCTGTCCATGTGGGAGCGGACCCGACGAACCGCAGCCTTCCTCGCATCCGACCCCGTGGCCCGCGCGCGCATTGGCGAGACCCCCGCCGAGATCGTGTTCCGCCAGGGGCCGGCCAGCGTGCGGCACATCGCACCCGCGACCGTGCGCCATGCGCCGGTGTTCATCAGCATGCCTCTGATCAACACCTGGCATATCTGGGATCTCCGGCCCGGAATGAGCGTCATCGAGGCCCTGCGCGACGCCGGGGTCCCGGTGTACCTCCTCGATTGGGGGCGGCCAGCGGCCCACGACGCCGAGCGCACCCTCGCCGAGTGCATCGACGGCACGCTGCGTCGCAGCATCATGCGGGTCCGACGACATGCCCAGGAACGGTACGACACCGAGGCATTGGACGCCATCGGGTACTGCGTGGGCGGCACCTTCCTCGCCATCGCATTGGCGCGGCACCCCGGGCTGGCCAGGCGCGCCGCGTTCGTCGCCACGCCGATCGACTTCCACGCCTCTGGCCGGCTCGCTACCTGGGCGGGGCCCGAGTTCCCGGTGGACGCCCTGATCGATGGCCTGGGCAACTTCCCTGGCTCCTTGATGCGCACCTCATTCGCGTGGCTCGACCCAAAGAGCCAGTCGCGGAAGTGGGTCACCCTGTGGGAGCGCCTCCACCTGGACGACTTCCCGCAGACGTGGGCCGCCATCGAGAAGTGGGCCACCGACGGCGTGGACTTCCCCGGTGAGGCGTACCGCGAATACGTGCGCCGGTGCTACATGGACAATGCGCTGATCGCCGGCGGGTGGATGCTCGACGGCACCCCAGTGGACCTGTCCAACGCCACGATTCCAGCGCTCGTGCTCGCCGCCAGCCGCGACCACATCGCCCCTCCCGCGGCGTGCAACGGCCTGTCGGGCGCGTGGGGCGGGCCGGTGACGGAAGGGAGCCTCCGCGGGGGCCACGTGGGCATCTGTGTACAGCCGGCATTGCCGGCGGCACTGCTCGACTGGCTCGGGGCCTGAGATGGCGTCCTCCGTGCCAGATCCGTTCGCTCCCTTCATGGGCCTCACGGCACCGATCGCCGGGCTCCACACGGTGCAGCGGATCCGCCGAGGCGCCTGGGTGCACGCCACCACTCCCCGGCCCCCGGTCGGGCTCACCCCGCACAGCGTGGTGCACCGCCACGACAAGCTGACGGTGCGGCACTACCCGGCGGCGCCGTCCACCGACCGGCTACTCCCGGTGGTGTTGGTGCCGAGCCTGATCAACAAGGCTTACATCCTCGATCTCGAGCCGGGGCGAAGCCTGGTGGAGTGGCTGTCGGCCAAGGGCCATCCGGTGTACCTGGTGGACTGGGGCACGCCTGGAGACGAAGACGCTGACGAGGACGTGGGCTACGTGCTCCTCGAGCTGTTGCATCGCAGCATCACGCGGGCCTGTCGGCACGCTGGCACGCAGCAATGTGTGCTGTTCGGCTACTGCATGGGGGGCACCCTCGCCGCGATGTACACAGCACTCCGGCCGCGCCACGTGGCCTCGCTGGTGGTGCTCAACGCTCCGTTCAAGTTCAGCGAGGGCGGCCGGTTCCGGCAGCTCGCCGACCCCGCCCACCTCGACGCCGAGGCGGCCATCCGCGATGATGCCCTCCTGTCGGTCGAGGTGATGAAGCCGGCATTCAAGCTGCTGGACCCGATGGGCAACTGGACGAAGTTCCTCGGGGTGGAGGCCGCGGCAGACGACCCGCGGCGCCTCGCCCAGGTGCTCGCACGGGAGCGCTGGCTCGAGGAGAACGTGCCGCTGACCGGCGCCTTCGCCCGGGAGTTCATCACCTGCGCCTACCAGCAGGATCGCCTCATCGATGGCACCTGGATCATCCGGGGCGAGGCCGTGGACCTGCAGCGCATCCAGTGCCCCCTGCTCGCCGTGATCTCCACCCGCGACTTCATCACGCCGCCCGCGGCCGCACTCCCGATCGCTGATGCGGTCGGCAGCGCTACGGTCGAGGTGGAGCAGCTCGACACCGGCCACATCGGCGTGGTGGTCGGCAGCATCGGGCCGCGGGTGTTCTACCCACTCCTCCACGACTGGTGCCAGCGCACGGCGAACGGGAGCCTGGTTTGAGCTGGACCTGGTTGTTCTTCCTCATCTATGCCGTGGCGACCGCCTGGCTCGCCGTGCGTAGCAGCCGCTCCACCACGTCGGCGGCGAGCTTCGCGATCGGCTCTGGCCGGATGCACCCGGTGATGGCCGGCATCACCCTCGGTGCATGCCTGGCGTCGTCTGCCACCTTCGTGATCGTGCCCGGCTTCGTGTACGCCGAGGGCCTGCCTGCGCTGCTCGGATTCACCCTCCCGCTGCTCGCCGGCATCGCGGTCGGCCTGCTCGGCTGCGCCTTCCGATTCCAGCGGATCGGCGCCCAACTCGGCGCGCTCACCGTGCCGCACCTGCTCGGGGCCCGCTACGAGAGCGTGGAGCTTCGCCGTCTGTTCTCGGCCCTCAACGTCCTGAACCTGGCCTATCTCGTGCTGATCACCGTGGGCTGCGCCTACGTCGTGGAGTCAGCACTCGGGGTCCCGTACCACTGGGCGGTGACGGGCATCGTGGGGTTCGTGTTCGCCTACACCGGGCTCGGGGGCGCCACCGCCCACGCGTGGACCAACACCGCACAAGGCGCGATCATGCTCGTGATCTCCGTGCTCGTGTTTCTGTCCGGTGCGCATCTGCTGCCAGCAGTGGCCGCCGATCTCGCCACCACCGGGACGGTCGCGCCAGGGTCGATCCTGTTCTCCACCCTGGCTGAGGTGTGGCTGGTGCCATTCGGCATGGGCGTAGCGCTGGCGACCCAGCCCCACCTGCTCTCCAAGGCGCTGTATGTGGACGGCCGACGCGAGCTGTGGACCACACTGCTCATCGGTCTGGGCTGCTTCGCCGTGTTCAACCTCGTGTTGTTCGCCGGCGCCTATGCCCGCCTGGTGCTGCCCGGCGACATCCCACAAGACCAGGTGATGGCGGCCTACCTGGTGCAGGCCTTCGCATCGCCGCCGGTCACCGCGGCGGTCAGCGTCGCCATCCTCGCCGCCGCGATGTCCACCCTCGACGGGCTGCTCGTCGCCATCGCCGCATCCGTCGGCAACGACCTGCTCGTCGGCCGCGGCGGCGTGAACGCGAATCGGGCGGTGCTCGCGGTGCTCGCCGTCGCCACCATCGCACTGGCGCTGCAGCCGCCGGCCCTGGTCATGATCCTGGGCCAGCTGGGCGTGTACGGCCTGGTCGCGGCCAGCGCGGGTCCGCTGGTCACGGGCCTGTTTCTCTCGGGTCGGCTGAGCGCGGGCCCGGCTTTCGCCAGCGCCAGCGTGGCGCTCATCGTCCACTTCGGACTCTCGCTCACCGTGGTGTCGAACCCCGGGGTGGCGGCGCTCGCGGCGATGCTGGTGTCGGTGCCGACCGCGCTGCTGCCAGCGTGGTACGCCACCTCCAGCCGTACCGATGCGCAGGCTTCGCTCGCCAACGCCAGCGTGAGGAGTCGCTGATGCACGCGACCGGAAATGCCCTCGAGGCCCACGCCCGGTTCCAGCCCGACGCCGAGGCCGTGCTCGACGTAGACGGCGGGCGCCGCTGGACCTATTCCGAGCTGGATCGCGACTCTCGGCGCTGGGCCGCGCGTCTGCACCGGCACGGGGTGCGGCCTGGCGACCGAGTGGCCGTGCTTGCATACAACCGAGGCGAGACCTTCGCCCTGTTGTTCGCAGCGAGCCGCCTCGGGGCGACGCTGTTCCCGATGAACTGGCGACTGTCTCCAGCCGAGTTCGCATGGCAGCTGGGCGACGCCGCACCCGCCGCGATCCTGGTCGACGCCGCACATGCAGACGTCCTCGACGCCCCCACACTGGGCATCGACGATGGGCCCGGCACCGACGAGCTGGAGGGGCCGGGCAGTGATCTCGGCGCCGCCTGGCAGCTCATGTACACATCGGGGTCCAGCGGCCGGCCGAAGGGCGCGCTCCTCACCCACCGCCAGCTCCACTGGAACGCGGTGAACACCACATTGGCGTGCGACCTCACGCCGCAGTGCAGCACGCTCACCTTCACGCCGCTGTTCCACACCGGCGGCATGAACTGCCTCTCCACCCCGTTGCTGCACCGCGGCGGGCGGGTGGTTCTCACCCGCGGCCTCGACGTGCCACAGGCGCTCGGACTCATCGCTACCGAGCGGGTGTCCCACCTGATGGGAGTGCCCACGATCTACCAGATGCTGGCGGACCACGCCGACTTTGGCACCACGGATCTCACCTCGGTCCGCGACGCGCTGTGCGGCGGCGCGGCGCTGTCATCCGCCCTCCTCGAGCGGTACCTCGACCGGGGCATCCCCCTGCGCCAGGGGTTCGGGATGACCGAGGTGGGGCCCAACTGCTTCTCAATGCCACCCCATCGGGTGCGGGAGAAGCTCGGCAGCGTGGGACTGCCCATCCACCACCTGGCCATGCGGCTCGTGCGCCCGGACGGCCTCGAGTGTGGTGTGGACGAGCCGGGTGAGCTGCTCATGCGCGGCCCGACCGTGTTCGGCGGCTACCTCGCCAACCCGGCCGCCACGGCCGCAAGCTTCACCGACGGCTGGTTCCGCACCGGCGACGTGCTCGCCCGCGACGCCGACGGGTTCTACACAGTTCGCGGGCGACTGAAAGAGATGTACATCTCCGGGGGAGAGAACGTGTACCCCGCCGAGATCGAGGCCGTGCTCCATCGGGCTCCCGGTGTGGCCCATGCCGCCGTTGTCGGCGTGCCGCATCCACAGTGGGGCGAGGTCGGCCGCGCATTCATCGAGCCCGAGCGGGGGTGCCAGGTGACCGAGTCCGCCCTGCGGGACCACCTCTCCGGCCAGCTCGCGCGATTCAAGCTGCCGAAGTCGTACGTGATCGCCGCTGCCTTGCCCCGCACCGGCTCCGGCAAGATCGACAAGCCCGCGCTGCTCCGGGAGCGCTGCTGATGCGCGCATCCCTGCCCCTGCTCCTACTGCTCGGCTGCATGCCCGACGACTGGGATGGCACGCCGTACGACCCCTCCGAGTGGCAGACCGCGGGCGAGGTCGCTGGAGGTGCTGGGGCCGTCGACGACACCGGCGCTCCCGTCTCGGCCGCGGCCATCGCCGGAACCTGGGTGAGCACCGGCGACGACCTGAGCGAGCTGTTCGCCGGCACTCCGTTCGAGTACGACACGATCACCGCCGAGTTCGGCGTGGGTGGCGCCTACACCGTCACGCCCGTGGACGGTGCCGGCGCCACCTACCCCCTGCTCGGCACCTACGTCGTCGACATCACCACCGATCCCGCCCGCATCACGCTGTTCCAGGACTCTCCCTACGCGGCCGAGGCCGAGGGCATCTGGTCGCTGAGCGGCGATGTGCTCTCCTACGAGGTGGTGCAGACAGTCCCCGACTACGGCTTCACCCCGCCGAGCCCCGAGTCGGGCTTCGGCAGCACGTCCGGATCCGGGCTCACGCCGGGTGCGAACGTGCAGGTGTATCGCCGATGATCCTCGCACTGCTCGCCACGACCGCCCTCGCCGGAGACGAGCTGGCCGCTCCACCCGAGGCCCTCGTGTACGCCGGCGTCCAGCCGTCCGCCGAAGCGCCCGGCGGCTGGACCGGGTTCGCGCTGTTTCAGGTGCGCGCCACCGGCACCGACCTCACGTCGACGAACCCGTTCCTCGACGGCCAGGTGGTGGGTCGAATCGGCGGGACGAACGGCGTTGTCGTCCAGCCGGAAGGCCCC
>JBLFXJ010000365.1:0-7919 GCA_047609825.1 Myxococcota bacterium | reverse complement strand
CCCCCCGCCCCCGGTTAGGCCGGCCCATGCCCGACCTCGAGCTGCGCGGCGTGCACGCGCACAACCTGAATCACCTCGACCTCGACCTGCCCCTGGGCCGGTGGATCACGCTCACCGGCCCATCCGGCTCGGGCAAGACCACCCTGGCGTTCGACGTGCTCCACCGCGCGAGCCAGCGCCGCTACCTCGGCGCGCTGTCCGCCAAGGCGCTCCAGACGCTCGGCAAGCTCGGCTCGGGACGGGAGGGGGCCCTGCGCAACCTGCCCGTGAGCCTGGCCACCGGGGTGGGCGCGCTCACGCCGAGCGCGCGGTCCACCGTGGGCACCCTCACCGGAATCGCCAGCCTGCTCCGCCTGCTGTTCGCCCGGTCCGGCCACCACCCGTCGGAGCGAGCGCTCAGCCGCAGCCAGTTCAGCTTCAACCACGACCGGGGGGCGTGCCCATCGTGCCGAGGGCTCGGCGTCGAAGACCAGGTACATCCCGATCTGTTGGTCGCCGATCCCACGAAGACCCTCCGCGTCGGCGCGCTGAAGCCCACCCTGCCCAACGGCTACACCGTGTACTCCCAGGTCACCCTCGAGGTGATGGACACGATCTGCCACGCCCACGGGTTCGACGTGGACACGCCCTGGCAGGACCTCACCCCAGCCCAGCGCGACGTGATCTTCTACGGCACCACCGCACTTACGGTGCCGTTCGGCAAGCACGGCCTGGAGTCGCGGATGAGCTGGGTGGGCATCACCGCCCGGCCGCGGGAGGAGGGGCACTACCTCGGCCTGATCCCGGTGATCGAGCAGACCCTGAAGCGTGACCGGAACCCGAATATCCTCCGCTATGTACGCACGATCCCGTGCACCGACTGCCACGGCACCCGCCTCGGTCCGGTGGGCCGTGAGACCCGGGTGGGCGGGGTGACCCTGCCGGAGCTGCTCGCGCGGCCGATGTCTCAGCTGGGGGCGGCCCTGGACGCGCTGCCTCCGTCCGCCGTTCGCACCGCTCTGTCCCCGACCCTGCACCGACGCCTCCACCGGATGGAGCAGCTCTCGCTGGGGCATCTGAGCCTCGACCGGGCCTCTACGACACTGTCCGGCGGCGAGGGCCAGCGCATCCGGCTGGCCGCCCAGGTGGCGGGCGGTCTCGGCGGACTGCTGGTGGTGCTGGACGAGCCCACCCTCGGCCTCCACCCCTCTGCGCAGCCCGGCATGGCGGCGGTGCTCGAGGAGCTCCGGTCGGCGGGCAACACCTTGCTCGTGGTCGACCACGACCCCGCCATGGTCCAGCGGGCCGACCACTGGCTCGCCCTCGGCCCAGGGGCTGGCGTGAACGGTGGCCGGGTGGTGCACCACGGCCCCATGCCGCCCGCAGCCCTCGTCCACCACCTCCCGCCGCAGGCCCCGCCGCCGCCATCACCCGGCGCCATCACCCTCCGCGGTGCCGCCCTGCACACCCTCGACGGCGTCGACATCACCGTTGCACTGTCGGCGTTCACCGTCGTGAGTGGTCCATCCGGTGCCGGAAAGAGCTCGCTGGTCTTCGGCACCCTCCTCCCGGCGCTGCAGGGCAAGCTGGGCGGGCCATTCACCGCCCTGTCGGGCGTTCCGGACGGGCTGACGGTGCGGTGGGTGAATGCGGAGCCCATCGGCCGCACGCCGCGGAGCACGCCGGCCACCTACACCGGGCTGTTCGACCAGGTGCGCAAGCGGTTCGCCGCCACCGCCGAGGCCAAGGCTGCCGCGCTCGGGGCCAGCCGGTTCTCCTACAACGCCAAGGGTGGCCGCTGCCCCACCTGCGGCGGCCTGGGGGTGGTGCGGGTGGGCATGCACCTGCTCCGGGACGTGGAGCGGACCTGCCTCACCTGCGGCGGCAGCCGGTATGCGGCCGAGGTGATGGCGATCCGACTCCGCGGCAAGACCATCGCGGAGGTGCTCGGGCAGACGGTCGACGAGGCCGTCACCTTCTTCGCGTCCGACCCTCCCATCCTGGCGATCTGCCAGGCGCTCGCCCAACTCGGGCTCGGCTACCTCCCGCTGGGGCAGCCCTCGAACACCCTCAGCCGGGGCGAGGCCCAGCGGGTGAAGCTGGCGTCGATCCTCGGTGCTCCGGCTGCAGGTCCCTCCCTGGTCCTGCTCGACGAGCCGGACCGCGGGCTCCACCCCGACGACGTGCTGCGCCTGCTCCGCTGCTTGCGGTCGCTGGTCGACAGGCGCCACACGGTGCTCGCGATCTCGCACCACCCCATGGTCTGGCACGCCGCACACCACCGGTTCGCCCTCCGCGACGGCCGACAGGTGGAGCCGGCTCCCGTCCCGTCACTGCCCGAGCGCCCGGCCGCCCGGGAGCCCGCGACGGTCGGGCCCATCGTGCTCACCGGCGTGCGCACCCACAACCTCGCCGGCATCGACGTGCGCATCGCCCACGGCCGGATCACGGCGGTCACCGGGGTGTCGGGCAGCGGCAAGTCGTCGCTGGTGTTCGACACCCTGGCGGCGGTGGCCTGGTCCCGGTACGCCGAGAGCCTCCCGTTCGAGGTGCGGCGACACCTGCGGCAGCAGCCCGCCCCGGAGCTGGACGACGCCACCGGTCTCACGCCGGTGATCGCGCTGCGGCAGGGTCAGGGGCGTCCGGGGCCTCGCGCGACCGTGGGCACCCTCAGCCGCATCGACCGCGACCTGCGGCTGCTCTGGTCGCGGCTCGCCAGGGTGGACGGAGCGCCGACCGCCCTCACCGCGTCCCACTTCTCGGCAAATCATGCGCTGGGGGCCTGCCCGGCGTGCGGCGGCGCCGGCGTGCTCCAGCGGTGTGACCCCGCCCGGCTGATCACCCACCCCGAGCGCGCCCTCGCTGCCGGCGCCATGGACGGCTCGAAGCCCGGCGCGTTCTTCGGCGAGCCGGATGGGCAATACCTGGCCACCCTCCGCGTTGCCGCCCGCGCCGCCGGCCTGGACGTGAGCGGTCCTGTGGCCGAGGTGTCGCCCGCGGCCCGTCGCCTCGCGCTGGAGGGTGCGGGGGAGGCCGTGTTCGACGTGACCTGGGACTACTCCCGGGGCAAGCGCTCCGGCACCCACACCTTCCGCGGCCCCTGGGTCGGCCTGTGTGCCCTGGTGGAGACCGAGGCGAAGATCCGGGCGAAACGTAAGAACGCCGCTGAGTGGAGCGCCCCGTTGGCCCCCGTCCCGTGCCCTGGCTGTGACGGTGAGCGGTTGATCCCCGCGGCTCGACGGGCGCTGGTGTCCGGACTGCGGCTGCCCGAGGTGCGCGCCCAGCCCCTCTCGGCCGTGCACGAGACCTTGCGAGAGATGGCGGTGGACCACGCGGATACGGCAGTGATCGACGCGGTGCGACCCGGGCTCCTCCGGCGCATCGCCACCCTGGTCGACCTCGGGCTGGGACACCTGAGCTCTGCCCGCTCGGCCGCGTCGTTGTCCCGCGGTGAGCTCCAGCGGCTGCGCCTCGCTGGCGTGCTCGTGAGCGACCTGGGCCAGGTCACGCTGGTGCTCGACGAGCCGGGTGCGGGCCTCGATCCCGACGGGCTCGCGCTACTTGTCGACCGACTGCGGGCGTTCTGCACCGCCGGCAACACGGTGGTGCTGGTGTCGCACCGCTCGGCCTTGGTCGCGGGAGCCGACGACGTGCTCACGCTCGGTCCAGGGGCAGGTGCCGACGGGGGTCGACTCGTGCCCACCCCGCCCGCCGTCACCGAGACGCCCCGGGTCGCCCTCGGCGAGCACGGCTGGCTCCAGATCCGGGGTGCGGATGCCCACACCCTGCGCTCCTTCGACCTCGACCTGCCGGATCGGGGGTTGGTCGCGATCACCGGCCCCTCGGGCAGCGGCAAGTCCACGCTGCTGTTCGACGTGCTCGGCGCCAGCGCCACCTCCGGCCGCGCGTCCGGCTGTGCTGCGCTGTCCGGCCTCGACCGGTTCACGGAGCACCACCTCTCTGCGCAGTCCACCGTCCGCACCCCGCTCACCACGCTCGGCCTCTCCCCGGCGGTCAAGGCGCTGTTCCACAGCGTGGGCAGCGGACTGCCCCGGAACGCGTTCTCGTTCCACAGCGCCTCCGGCCGGTGCCCCGCCTGCAAGGGACTCGGCCACAAGCGGGTTGCGATGGACTTCATGGCCGACCTGTGTCTCGACTGCCCGGCCTGCAACGGCACCCGCTTCGCCCCCGCGGTGCTGGCCGTGCGCTGGCAGGGGCTCACGGTCGCCGAGCTGCTCGCCATGCCCGTGGGTGAGCTGGTGTCCACCCTCCCTGCTGGACCGCTCGTTCAGGCCTGCCGCGCGCTCATCGAGGTCGGGCTCGCCCACATCCGCCTCGGTCGCCCGGGGCATGTGCTCTCCCATGGCGAGCACCAGCGGGTCCTGCTCGCCGCCGCCCTCGCGAAGCCCGGCGTCGGACGGTCCCTGTTCCTCTTCGACGAGCCTGGGAGCGGGCTGCACCCGGAGGACTTGGAGCGGCTCGTCGGGGTGCTGTACAGGCTGGTCGAGCGGGGGAGCTGCGTCGTGCTCACCACCCACCGGCGTCGGCTGATCGAGGCCGCCCAGTGGCGGGTGGCGCTGGGGCCGGGGGGAGGTCCAGACGGCGGCGCGCTGGTGCACAGCGGAGTGGCGGACTGACCGCGGGGCCACGCACTACTCGACCTCCTCTCCGAGCGCCTGCAGGTCGCTCACACAGCGCGCCAGCCACGCCTCGAGCTCCGGCAGGTCCTGCGGCTCGGCGCCCACCACCCACACGTTCAGGCTCAGCGGCCCGCGCGCCATGCCCACCGCCACGCCGGGCTTGCCCAGGCCGGCGGCCCAGTGCCCGGCGTCGGCCCCGAACGGCACGCCGCTGCGCTGCTCGAACGAGATGTTGTCCCGCAGGCCGATGTAGTCGTCGTCGAGGCTGAGGTGGGTCTGGTCCACGTCCGCGTCCTCCGACCGCTCGGTGCTCAGCAGGGCCCAGGTGGTCATGGCCACGCCGTCGGCTGTGCCCTCGTACCAGAACGCGTTGCCCATCGCCTCGTGGGATTCCTCGATCCCCTGCAGCTGGAATGGCAGATCGGACAGCTGGCAGATGGCGGCCTGCTCGTCCGGCGTGACATCCCGCTGGGGCATGAGCAGCCACATGAAGCCCATGAGCGCCCCGACCCCGAGCAGGAACAGCAGCGGCACCCCCACCGCGCCGAACAGGAGCGCGCCAACACCCCGAAGCAGCCGCATCCCAGGTGCGCTGGCGGGGGTGTCCAGCGAGGAGGCGTCGGCGAGCACCGCGAGGGTGATCCCCCCCAATGCGGTGCCCAGCGGCACGTTGAACAGCTGCATCAGCGCCACCCCGAGGGCGAGCCAGCGGGCCCAGCCGTACCGCTGGAGCAGGCCCACGCCACCCACCAGGTGTGCGAGCGCGAACGCCCCCAGCAAGCCGCCGATCACGCTCCCGAGGCCACCGATCGCGAAGAACATGGGGAGTGTCAGCAGCAGCATCCCCGCGAACACCAGGTGCCCCATCGCCACGCCGTCGACCTTCATGCCGTCCTCACCGCTCTCGCCGCAGCCAATATTGTGACACATGTCACAATACCCGTCGTCGGTGTCGCGTCGGGCTCGGCCCGGGCGGGTGTGCTCGGCAACCAGCGGATCAGCCAGCCGCTCGCACAGGGCTCTCCACCGCGTGCGGCGGCGGGGACCGCATTTCGAACGGCGCGAGCTGGATCGTCTCGTAGGGCATCTCGATCTTCGCGGCGTCCAACGCGTCCTTCACCCGCTCGCGCAGCTGGAATCGCTCCCCCACGTGGATCTTCTCGTCGGTCAGCCAGACCCGCAGCTCCATCAGCGTGTTGTAGTCATTGAGCGCCTTCACCACGACCTGCGGTGCGGGCTCCGTCATGAACTGGGGCTGGTCGCACAGGCCGAGGAGCACATCCCGCACGCGCCCGATGGGCTCGTTCACGCCGACGGTCACCTCCACGGCGATGCGGAGGTGCGGGAAGTTCGTGTACGAGGCCACCTTCGCGTTGGCGATGGCGGCGTTCGGGATCGCGAGCATGCGCCCGTCCACCGTCACCAGGCGGGTGGAGCGCAGGGTGACCGTGTCGACGCGGCCGTACTCGCCATCCACCTCGACCAGATCGCCGATGACGAACGGGCGGTCCCAGAAGATGAAGATGCCCGAGATCAGGTTCGACAGCGTGTTCTGGGCGGCGAACCCGAGCGTCAGCCCCACGACCCCCAGGCTGGTCAGGATCGACGTGGTGTCCACGCCCATCTGGCTGAGCGCGGTCAGCGTGCCGATGATGCCCAGCCCGAACCGCACCACGGTCTTGATGAACGTGGACGCAGTGGTGTCGAGGCGGGCCTTCTCGAACGCCCGGTCCATCACGCGGGTGGTGACCCAGGTGAGGGCGACGAAGATCAGGGCGGTGACGATCGCTGCGATGATCCCGGGCGTCCACCGGAACACCAGCTGGCGGAGCGCCTCGGGGCCGAACGTCTCCAGGAACTTGTCGACTGCCGGATCCATCGTGACTCCTGTGGGTCTCGGGGTATGAGAAGCATCGCCCCGGCGCCCCCGGCTACCACCGTCCCAGTGAGGATACCCAGGGAAGTCGCGAGTGTTCGCCCGGGCGGGGACTTACCGGCCGAGCACGACACGGGCGGCGCCGACCGCGAGGGTGCGCGCCAGGACGGGCTCGCGCGCCACCCCACGGACCAAACGGAGCAGGTCGAGCGGACCGGGGGCTGGGGTGTGCTGCTCCAGGGTGGCGCGCACGATGGCCGGCACGAACAGGCCGGCGTGCATCATCCGAGCGAGCTGGTCGGGCGACAGGGTGCGGGACAGCTCCGCGAACGCGGCGCTGGCGTCGAGCTGCGGGCCGAACCGGGATTCCCAGCGGCACATATAGCCGAGCACGCCCTCGCCGGCGGCCAGAGCGTCGGCGAGGATGCGGGCGCCGACGAGCTGTTGTCCAATGCCCGACCCGTGCGCAGCGAACACCTGCCCGGCGGCGTCGCCAAGTGCGGCCACGTTGCCTCGGGCCAGCGGTCGCCGCGGCGGACCGATGGGGATCGCGCGGCGCGAACCGGAGCGCTTCGCGCCGATCCAGGGGTGGGCCGCCACGAAGTCGTCCAGGAGCTGCCCACCGGAGCGGGGGCCGGTGGCGTGGGCGCCGGTGAGGATCGCCACTTCGCCAGCATGCACCCGCACATTGAGGATGCTGTACCCGGTGCTGATCCCGGTGAAGCACAGCCGGTCGCCCCACGGCGCGCCCTGCGAATCCACCCACGCCCGCGCAGCGCCTTCGTCGGCCAGGTCGTGGCACTGCTGGGCCGCCGTGCACAGGGTGGCTCGAGGCACCCGACCATGGCCGAGGAGGTCGGGCCCCGCGAGCCCGCCCGCGTCCAGGATCCACCGGGCGTGCACGGGCCCGTCGCTCGTGCGCAGCCCGCGGGTCGTGCGCCCAAGCACGGTGACCCCCTCCCGCAGCTCCGCCCCGGCTGCGCGGGCCCGGGCCTGAAGGTCGGCCACCAGGTGACCCATGTGGATCTCGAGCACGTCGCGCTTCGGGATCACCACCCGCGTCGGACCCCAGCCGGCGATGATGTGGAACGCGTCGGTGTGGTCGCCATGCACGACGGGGGCGATGGGCACCGGCAGACCGGCCTCGACGAAGGACCACTCGGGCACACCGTTCAGCCAGCTCGCCCCCGCCTGATCCAGCGGACCCCGCTCCAGCGCCACCACCGACAGGCCCCGCGACGCCGCGGCCCACGCTGCGGCCGCGCCCGCGCTGCCTGCCCCTACGATGGCGAGATCGATCATCCGGCCTCCTGTAGCCATGCCCGACTCGCCCTCGGGCGCGCTCGTCGCGTCGCGCAGAGAGAGCAGGCCGCTCCATCCATCTGACCCTCTGCACCCCGGTACCCCGTCGGCGAGGATGCGGC
>JBLFXJ010000364.1:0-7953 GCA_047609825.1 Myxococcota bacterium | reverse complement strand
AGCAGAGAGTCGCTCGGCGACACCGATCCGACGAACGGCGCCACCACCCGGCGCACGTCTCGCACCGGCGCGAAGGTGCGGTCGATGGCGGTGGTGACCAGCGCCAGGGGGTGGTTCACCTGAGCCACCACCCGCTGGCCGCGAAACGCCACGGGCACTGCCATGCGCTCGTTGGTGTCGCGATCCAGCAGGAGATCCCGCCCCACCTGCACCCCGTGGTGGCCGAGCAGCGGGTGCAGCCCGTGGCGCACCTCGCGCACGGAGCCGGTCTCGAAGTCGGGCTGGTGGCCGGAGAGGAACCACGCGATGCCGCCGCCCCGCACCAGGAACTGGTCGAGGTGGAGCTGGACCTGGGGCGGCACCGCATGCTGTGGCCCGACCACGAGCAGGGCGTCCACCTCCTCGGGGATGCCCTCGGGCCCAGGCGCGATCGTGCGCAAGCTGTAGGTCTTGCGGAGCTGTTCGCGCAAGGCGCCCAGCGGATCGGTCGCGGGGTAGGCCGACAGATCCGGCTCGCCGTCGCCGAGCAGCCACGCCACCACCGGGCGGTCTTCCGGCGGGGTGGTGACCGCCCGGATGGCGCGGACCAGGTCGTACTCCATGCGCGCGGTGCTCACGAGGCCGTCGGCCACCTCCTGCCGGTCGCCCGACACCAGCGACACGCCCATCCACACCTGGCGGGCCTCCTGGCGATCCCAGCGCTTGAAGGTGTAGGTGATCGGCTGGATTCCGGCGGCGCGAGCCTCGGCGATGGCGGCCTCGTCGCCCGTGGGGTCGCGCCACCGCACCTCGAGGCTGCCCCGGGATCGGGCCTGGAGCTCCGCGAGCTTGTCGGCCAAGGCGTCGCGGTGGTTGTGGTACGGCGGATCGAGGTCTTCGGTGAACCAGACCGTGGCGATCAGCGGTCGGTCGAGGTCGCCCACCGTTGCGCGCGCGACGGCGGACAGGCTGAACCGCTGGTCGGAGGTGAGGTCCACCCGACCGAACCACGCGGCGGAGGTGTGGTTCAGGGTGATCGCGATCGCGATCCACAGCACCGTCTGGGCCCACGTGTGGACGAGCAATGTGCGGGGGCTCACGCCAGCCTCCGGTGCTCGAGCACCGACACCGCAACCCGGAGGGCAACCGCCACCACGGCACCGAAGAACACCAGCGATCGGGTGTCGAGGACGCCGCGCGCGAGGTTCGAGAAGTGGTATTCAAACGTCATGTATTCTACGATCGGAACCAGCGAGGCGGGCACGAGCGACAGGGCCGAGCCGGCGATGGCGGGCAGCAGGCAGGCCGTGGCCGCGAGCAGGAACGCCACCACCTGGCTCTCAGTGACGGCACTCGTCGCAGTGCCGATGGCGGCGAACGCGGCACCGCCGAGCAGCAGCCCCAGGTAGCCACCGGCCACCGGCCCCCAGTCCAGATCGCCCAGGCTCGCGAGCACCACCGGCAGCGGGAGCGTGAGGCCGAGCGCGCAGGCCACCAGCACCACCGCCGCGAGCCACTTTCCCACGACGATCTCGCCCGCGGTCAGCGGCAGCGTGCCGAGGATCAACATCGACCCGGTGCGACGCTCCTCGGCGAGCAGGCGCATGGTGACCGCCGGCAGCAGGAACACGAAGCACGCCGCCATCCATCGGAACGGTCCCCGCATGCTGGCCGAACCCGCGAGCAGCACGTCGTCGAAGCCGAGCACGAACAGCGACAGCACACCGACGAACAGGCCGAGCACCACATACGCCAGGGGGTGCCCGAAGAACCCGGCGACCTCCCGCTGCATGATCGTGACGACGTTCCGCAACCCAGCGCCTCCGAGCCTTCAGGTGTTGGGTCCAGTCTGCTCGTCTGCGCACCGGCCCGAGTGTGGCGCAGGCTACCTGCGCAGATCGGGCCGGCTCTTGACTCGGGCCTGGACCCGTCGAGGCACCACCTACCGTGGAGGTGCAACGCTGCCAACGCACTGGGTGGCGTTGGAAGACCCCCTCGCGCAACCGCCTTGGAACGCGTTCCATCGCCGCCCGAGGCGGGTGGGCGCGCAGCACGGGTTCACGATAACCAGACCTTTAGCTGTACCCTGTATGCGGTCGACGCGACCGGTGCGTCACCTCCGGAATCCATTCCCGGACGGACGATTCGACGTCACCGGTGTGTTGAGATCGCGCGTGAGGAGTCCGATGGCAGTCCTGGACATCATCACAGCGCCCCACCCCCTCCTCGAGCTTCGGGCTCGAGAGGTGGAGGCCGACGAGTTCGGCGCTGCGCTGGCAACACACGTCTCCAACATGGCGGAGACGATGTACGCCGCACCTGGCGTCGGCCTCGCCGCGCCCCAGGTGTCCGACTCTCGCCGCATCCTGGTCCTCGACCCGGATGAGCGCGAGGAGCGGGGCCGGAGGTTCTTCGCGTTCGTCAATCCGCGCATCGTGGAGCGGTCGAAGGAGACCATCCCGTGGCGCGAGACGTGCCTCTCCGTGCCAGAGTTCGAGATCGAGATCCAGCGCAGCCGGCGCGTGCGCGTCGAGTGGCAGGCGCCGGAGGACGGCAGTCCGCAGACGGGATGGTTCGAGGACTTCGAGTCGGTGATCGTGCAGCACGAGCTCGACCACCTCGACGGCACCATCCTGCTAGACCGGGCGAGTCGCTTCAAGAGGAGTCGCTACCTCAAGAAGGTGGCAAAGGGCAGCAAACGCGAACGAGTGGCGGTGCGATGATGAAGTATGTGATCGGTCTGATGCTGGTGCTGGCTTCGAGCCAGGCTGTCGCGAAAGATGCATGCTCCGACCGGGGCTCCGACGACCACACGGCGGTCACGTCCGCGCTGATCTCGATGTACCAGCAGGAGCAGGAGGAGGCGGCGAGCTCTGACCCCGACAAGGCCAAGAGCGACGACGACCGCGCAAAAGAGGCCCGAAAGCTCGACGACAAGGGCTGGCTCTGCTCGCCCCACGACAAGTTCTATGCGGCCTGGATCATGCGCCAGACCGACGATCCCGAGCAGCTGGCGCGGGCCTATGAGCTGGCCGCGGCCTCGATGGAGAGCCGGGTGCCCCGCTCCAAGTGGCTCACCGCATACCTGTTCGACCGGTGGCATGTGTACCTGGGCCGGGACCAGCGCTACGGCGCGCTCACGGCGGTGCACAAGAACCACCTCTGCCTGTTCATCGTGGACGCCGCAGTGGGCGATGACGAACGCGCTCAGTACGACATGCCGCCCATCGCCGCGCAGTACGAGCGCGTGATGTCCGACAACGGCCTCAAGGGGCCGTTCACGTGGGACGAGATGCAGCGCAAGGGCCTGTGGTGTCCGGCGAAGGGCTCGAAGAAGAACAAGTAGGCGGTTCGTCGCAGAGGCGAGGTGCGAGGCGGTGATCGAGCCTCGCCTCGACGCCTTGGCGCGCGCTGCGCACCGCCCCAGCGCCACGGCGGTGTAGCCGGCGATGGGTGCGCCATCGGTCGCGACGTGTTCCCCGGAGGCTGTGCGACGATGGATGTGGATGCTCACCCTCCCCGCTGGCCTGGTCCTGCTCGTGCTCGCGGGCTGGGCGGCCTACGGCGTGCTGGTGTACGAGCTGCAGGATGGCCTGGTGTTCCCGGCCCCGGGAGGGATCGACCGGGCCTCGCTGGACGCTGCGGCCGCGGAGATCGGCGCCAAGCCCGTGCAGCTGACCGCGGCTGATGGCACCCAGCTGTATGCCTGGCACCGGGCGGCCAGCGGTGATCGGGCGATCCTGTACCTGCACGGGAACGCGGAGACCGTCGCCGGCAGCATGAGCCTGCAGCGGCTCGCCCACCAGGAGGGCTGGGACTTCCTCGCGGTGGCGTATCGGGGCTACCCGGGCTCGGAGGGCGCGCCGAGCCAGGCGGGGGTGGTGCTCGACGCGCGCGCCGCGTGGGATCACCTGGTGGACGAGGTGGGTGTGAAGCCCGACCGGGTGGTGGTGCACGGGCGGAGCCTCGGAGGCGGGGTCGCGCTGCAGCTCACCCAGGAGGTCACGCCGGCCGGGCTGGTGCTCGAGTCCACGTTCCGATCCGTGCTCGAGCTGGCCCTGCGCACGGCGCCGGGTCTGCCGGTCGAGCGGCTGCTGCGCCACCCGTTCCGGAGCGACCTCATCGCGCCGGAGTGCGACGTGCCGACGCTGGTGCTCCACAGCCGCGACGACGGCGTGATCCCGGTGGACCATGGCCGATGGCTGGCCGAGGCGCTGCCGAATGGCGAGCTGGTGGAGGTGGTCGGCCACAACCATGGGGCCCTGATCGCCGTGCGCGACCGGGTGGCGCAGGAGCGATACCTCGCGTGGCTCGGCGAGCGCGTGCCGTAGACTCCCACCGTCGGGGCCCGTGGTGTTAGACGGGCCCGTGCGCTTCGTTCCCGCCATGGTCGTGCTCAGCTGGATCTGGGTCTGCACCGGCTCGTCCCCCGAGCCCGCGCCCTCCCCTCTGGACGCCACGCCGCTCGCCGAACACCTCGACCGGGTGCTCGCGTGGGACTGCGCCGGCCCCCGCGACACCTTGCAGATCAGCCGGGACGGCACGTTCAGCTGGGTGGCGGCCCTGGACGACGGCGCCTGGACCCGGGTGGATGGCACGTGGACCCTCGCCGCCAGCAGCGGCATCGGAGCTCGGCTCGACATCGAGGGGGTCCGGGCATCGAAGGACTCGGGTGCCGATCGTCCCGAAGAGACCGACTGGTCGGGCACCGTGCACCTCGCGCCGATCCGGGCGCTGCCCAAGGCCGGCGTGGTGCGCGAGCTCGACCGGTGGCGCGATGCGTGTGTGCATCGGCTCGAGCCCGCAGCGCTCTATGACGCCGCGGTGGGCGTCGACGCCGTGGCCATGCGGGGCGACCTCGAGGGCGTGTTCCACCCGTAATCACCCGTTGAGTCGACGCTTGGTCGGCTCGGTCGGCCGAGATTTTAGCCTAGGGGACCTGGGCTTTGACTCGGCCTCCGTCGCCTCCCGTCGGTCGAGTCGCCCCGAGCTCGACCCGGGTGGATATGGGGAGGCATCCACCGGAGAGACCCCATGTCCGAGCCCATCCGCCTCACGCGCACCGTGGAGTGCGCTGGTTGAGCGTCCAAGCTAGGGCCGGAGGATCTGGCCCGCGCGACCGCCGCAATCCGCAGAGTTCCCGACTCCCGAGTGCTCGTTGGCTTCGATCTGGCCGACGACGCCGGAGTGGTGCGCACGCCCGACGGCCGGTGCCTGATCCAGACCGTCGACTTCTTCACCCCGGTGGTGGATGACGCGTACACCTTCGGCGCCATTGCAGCGACCAACGCCCTGTCGGATGTGTATGCGATGGGCGGGGTGCCCCTGGCCTGCTTGAACATCGTAGCCTGGCCCCACCGCGACCTGCCGCCGGAGCTGCTCGGCGAGATTCTGCGCGGCGGCGGCGACAAGGTGCTCGAGGCCGGCGCGGTCGTCGTGGGTGGCCACTCGGTGACGAACAACGAGCTGCTGTTCGGGATGTCCGTCACGGGCACGGTGGACTGCGACAAGATCTGGGCGAACGCCGGAGCCCGGGTGGGCGACGTGCTGGTGCTCACCAAGCCTCTCGGCACCGGCGTGCTGTCCACCGCGATCAAGCGGGACATGTGCCCCGAGCCGGCCATCGCCGCGGCCACCGCCGCGATGCTCGAGCTGAACATGGCGGCAGCCGACGCCGCCCGCCCCCTGGACGTGCACGGCTGCACCGACATCACCGGCTTCGGGCTGGTGGGCCACGCCTGGGAGATGGCGCGGGCGTCGGATGTGGCGGTGCACCTGCGGGCCGGCGACGTGCCGTTGCTACCGTTCGCCCTCGAAGCGGCAGCCGCCGGGCACCTCACCCGCGGCGAGACGAAGAACCGGTCCTACGTGGGAGATGCGCTGCACTGGGACGGCGTGGGAGACGCGCTGCAGTCGGTGCTGGTGGACCCGCAGACCTCCGGCGGCCTGCTGTTCGCGCTGTCCGCAGCCGATGCGGCGATCCTGGTCGAGGCCGGGGTCGGGGTCGTCATCGGCGACTGTCGCGATGGCGACGCGGGCGTGTGGGTCACGGGATGAGGGACTGGCCTCAGCCCGCCTCCCGCAACCACCGGCGCACCTGAACGGCCAGCAGGTCGCCCGCGAGCACCAGCGCGGCGCCGAGCCCGACGTACAGGGCGAGCTCGTCATAGTGCAGCCGAGCCCGTGCATCCTGGACGAACCAGCCGAGGCTGACGAACCCGAGCATGCCGAGCACGGTGGACTCGCGCACCGCCGTCTCCCACCGGGTGAACAGGTACAGCGTGCCGCGACCGGCGACCGTCGGGAGCACGGCGTGCAGGACCACAGCACCCCGACCCCCGCCGATGCGCCACAGCGCGGCCGGCGCCGCCGGTTCCACGTCCTCCACCGCCTCCCCCCACAGCCGACCCAGGATGCCCGCGTTGTGCACGGCCAGCGCTAACAACGCCGGCCAGGCACCCGGGCCGAGCACCGCCACGAGGAGGAAGGCGAGCAGGTACTCGGGGACCGCACGAGCGAGCACCAGGATCGCCCGAACCGCCTGCCCGGCCCGTTGCCATGGGCCGCTGGGGAGAGCGTCGGTGAACGGCGCGGCGGTCGCCAGGGTGCGGGCGCCCAGAACCGCAGCAGGCACCGCCGCGATCGAGGCCAGGCCCATCGCCGCGATGGACAGCGCGAGGGTGGCCACGGTGGCCAACGCGAGGTCGTCTCCATGCGCGCCGAGCCAGGCCGCCCACCCCGTGACGGTCCATGGGTCGTCCCGCAGGACCGGCGGGATCAGCTCGCCGAGGAACCGCGCCAGGTTCGCCCGCGCCCGGGGCTGGAGCAGACTGCCGACATCCGCCCCGACCACGGCCCAGCTGGCGACCACGACCACGAACGCCAGCCACGCCGACCCTCGCAGCAGGCGGCTGCGGGGGCGAGACCGGTACAGTTCGGCGACGGTCATCGCGTCACCAGGCGCGCCCGAACGGCGGCGCTCCAGGCCTCGGCGGCCACCACCAGCGCGATGAGGGCGTACAGGTAGGTCCACACCTCGGTGAACCGCACGCCGTCGGCAGCCGCCACCAGGTGGTACCCGAGGGTCGGCACGCCGAAGAACCCGAGCACCGCCGAAGCCCGGAGCGCGCACTCGGCTCGGTACAGGGTGTAGGCCACGGCGTCGGGGAGTGCTGTCGGCACCCGAGCGAGCAGCAGGGCCTGCACCGGTGAGGCGCCTGCGCGCACGAGAGCTTCGGCGGGAGCCGCGTCCACCTCGTCGAGCAGGGCCGCATATACCCGGGCGAGCATGCCGGCGTAGGGGATGGCGATGGCGAGCACGGCCGCGGCGTTCGACCGACCGAATGCGGCGAGCAGCAGGATCGCCCACAGCACCTCGTGCACCGAGCGCAGCCCCGCGGCGGTGGACCGACTCACGGCCCACGTGGGCCACCGGAGCCAGGCGGGCCACGACGCGAGCCCGCTGCTCGCCATCAGCGGCGTGAGCACCGCCGCCCCCACCACTGCCAGGGCGAGCCCCGCCGCCGCCACGGCCACCGTGCGCGCCGTGGCCGCGAGCACCACGGGCAGCAGGAACACGCCCTCCGCGCTCCACAACGCCGGGGTGAACGCCGCTGATGCCAGCTCACCCACAAGCTGCAGTCCGCCCGCACCGACCGTCGGCACCTCGCCGATCCACATCAGGCCCCACACCGCGGCCATGGCGAACAGCAACAGGAGGGCGGGCCGGGTGCTCACGGCTGCGGGAGCGCGTCAGGGCGGCCGTCATGCTCCACCCGACCCTCGCGGAGCAGCAACAGCCGGGGCAGGCAGCGCCGGGCGAGCTCCACATCGTGCAGGCTCACCACCAGCCCCAGTCCCTCGGTGCGACCCAGCTCCACCAGCCACTGCAGCGTGTCTTCGGCGCGGGCGGGGTCCAGGCTCGACACCGGCTCATCGGCGAGCAGCACCGCCGGCCGCTGGTACAGCGCCCGG
>JBLFXJ010000363.1:0-7973 GCA_047609825.1 Myxococcota bacterium | reverse complement strand
GACCCCACCGACCCGGACACCGACGGCGACGGCCTCTCCGACCGCGACGAGGGCGGCGCCGGCGGGCCCGACAGCGACGGCGACGACACCATCGACGCCCTCGACGACTTCGAGGACCCCACCCTGCCCCTCGACACCGGTGACACCGGCCCCGTACATACCGGCGACACCGGCGTGTCCACCGACACCGGCGACACCGGGCCCGTGGACAGCGACGGCGACGGGCTCACCGACGAAGAAGAAGAGGAGCTCGGCACCGACCCCGACGATCCGGACAGCGACGACGACGGCCTGCTCGACGGCGAGGAGGTCAACGAGCACGACACCGACCCGCTCGATCCGGACAGCGACGACGACGGCCTGCTCGACGGCGCCGAGGTCGACGAGCACGACACCGATCCCAACGACCCCGACAGCGACGACGGCGGCGTGGGGGATGGCGAAGAGGTCGAGCGCGGCTCCGACCCGAACGACCCCGCCGACGACTTCCCGGAGCTGGACACCGCGGGCATCACCCCGATCAGCGGCAAGTATCTGGGCGGGGCGTGCAACTGCACGACGGCCCCCGCCGGGCCCTTGTTCGCATGGCCCCTGTTCGCCCTGGGCCTGATGCTGGTGCGCCGCCGCCGCTGACAGGCTGTTGAAGAACGCCCGTCAGGGACTTCTTCAGCGGCCTGATAGTGTGCTGCCTGACCCCGGGAAATGCGCTGTGCCAGCAGCGCCTCGGAGGTCTCGGCGCAGGACGACGCGGCACGATCGGCTCCTTCGCCGTGTCGAGGGCGTCGTGTGAAGTGGACCCGTCGAGGCGCCACTGCGGGCGTGATGGGCCGGGATGCGGCGACGAGGGTCCCATGCTCGAGCCGGCGTACCGGTCGACTCGAACTCACGTTTGATCTGGGCCCGCGCCCGTGGCATTGTCAAAACTGGAACGGTTTGTGGGTCATTGTCGAATGAATCGAACGCGGCGTCCTTCTTTCGCGAGAGCCGCCGCAGCGGCCGCCATCGCCGCCACGTTCAGCCATTGTGGTGGAACGGCGCCGAAGGAGAGTACAGGCAATTAAAGACCACTGGTCGGTGGCCTCTGGGGCGCTGACTGTGCCGCCAGGATCCGGCGGGCGGGCGCCTGCAGCGAGTCGGCGGCGCACCTCTTGCGCCAGCGCGAGTCGCTCGGCCTCGCTGCCGTCGTGCAGCAGGGCCGCCGGCGGGTGTGGTGGTCGAACACCAGCACTGAGCGAGTGCCCACGTAGGCCGCCTCCGGGTGGGGCGACGGGCGCCGCTGCGTGCGCACCCGATCGAGCCGGCGGGCCACGTCGTAGCCGGTGGCGCCGACCAGCCCGCCAGCGAACGGAAGCTCCGGGTGGTCGGGGCCGGGCTTGGGCACGGCGGCCAGCGCCCGGCGGAGCGCGTCGAGGGTGGCCTGGCGCCCCTGTGGAGCCGGCTCGTCCACCCCGGCGATGGTGAGCGTGTCGGTGGTGAGCCGCACCTCGGTCGCCTCACCGAATCCGAGCAGGCTGTACCGGGCCCGGGGCGCGCTGCGGTCGCCGGTAGACACCGACTCGAGCAGGTATCGAGGCCCCAGATCAGCCAGCGCGAGCCACGCGGCGACGGGGGTGGTGAGGTCGGTGGTGAGAGTGAACGGTCCGATGCGCATCGCGTCTCCAGTGGCCTACGGACACAGGGGGGCGAAACGCAGCGACCCGCCCCCGGAAGCATCCGGAAGCGGGTCGTCGTGGTTCTCAGCTCAATCGCTGGTCAGCCGCGGCGCGCCTCCGGAGCACACCACCGCCACCAACGGGTGGACAGGCAGACAGTGCTGGGAAGGGTGCGCGGCATTGGGTCAAATCTGCTCGGCATGAACCGGACTGTCAAGCCCGGAGTGCATCGTGCCCTACTCGTCAGCGGCGTCCTTCGACCGCATTCCCAGCAGGCTCCGCAGCCAGCGCGATCAACCCGATGACGACGAACTTCTTACCCGCCAACAACGCCACGAACAGCCCCTTGAACAGACCGGTCTTCGAGGCGATGGCGCCCCCGGCAACCAAGGCCGCCAGGCCGTAGCCCGCCGCGCGATCCGAGCTCGGATCGTAGTCGACGTAGCGGTTGCCCTCAGTGAATCTCGCGGCCTCGCGCACGGGCTCCATGGCCTGCCGAACCGTGGGGAGCTGGTGCATTCCCGCCACCGCATTCAGTGACAGCACGCCGGTGCGACCGAGCACCCGCACCTCGTAGTTCAGGGTGTCGGCGCCCTCCGATGTGCTCAGGTGCTGGGCCCAGTACAGCACCTTGGATGCGGAATCGTAGCGGGGCGGCTCGGCCCACTCCTGTAGGTGCAGCGTGGCCAGCCCGAGCTCGGCACGCTGCGCATTGCCCGCCTCTTCATCGGCCTGCATCGACGCCAACAGCGCCGCGTAGTCGATGCTCGCCGCGTCGCTGTCGTCCACCCAGCCGTCCTGCTCGTACTGCAGCACCACGGCCCACGTGTCGGGCCCGTGGACCCAGCCGCTGGTGATCATGCCCAGCGTGGGAATGCCGGGTGGATTGCCCCACGCCTCGAGCACGCTGCCAGCGGAGGCGGGGTCGAGGTACGCCATGCCATCGGTCGGCTGCAGCTCCACCGCACCATCCGCCACAGACACGGTGCCCGTCTGCCGGGGCAGCGCGGCATCGTTGGCGACCATCGACTCCGCCACAGACCGGGCTTCGTCAGGCGGTAGCTCGGACAGCCACTCCGCCACCTCGGCCCGGCGGGTGGCGATCTCAGGGGACACGGCATCGACCGAGGGCGTGGGATCCTGTGCGAAGGCGGCGAACACGAGGGCGATGGTCAACATTGCAGGCTCCGAATGTGAGCCCTGAGCCTGGCGCAGCGAAGCCCCGGAGTCACCCCTCGGCGTCGCGAATTCGCGAATAGCCGGCGTTCCGACGTTCACCCAAGGGCCTCCGCTTCCGCCCTCAGCCACCCAGCGGTTGGCCCCTGGTGGTGCCGATGAGGGTGCCTCGAGCACGTTCGTGCGGGCGACGTGCGTCACTTCGGCCGGTGGGACGTCGAACAGACAGCCATGGAGGCCACGATGATGCACCTGTCCCTGCCCGCGACGAACCTCGACGCGAGCGTCGCGTTCTACACCGCCCTGCTCGGCACACCGCCCGACAAGAGCCACCCGGACTACGCCCGATTCACCACCGACGACATGGTGCTCGCGCTGATGCCCGGCGCTGGCGGCACCGGTGGGCTGGACCACCTGGGACTGCGGTTCGCCACCCCCGGCGAGACCCAGGCCGCATGGCGCCGTGCCCAGGACGCCGGCCTCGCCGTGGAGGTGGAGGGCGAGATACTTCCCGACGGTACCCACTATGTCATGGGTCGCGATTGATTTTAGGGGTGTGCTGTGTCGCCGATTCGCGCCAGCTATGTTCGGTTCGCAGTATCCACACTGCTGAGGGGTATACCCAGACCTACTCCTACGCGTGATGTGACCTCACCGCCTGCCATCCCGAGGCTGAGGTCGTTCAGGTGGGGAGAGGGGAGAGGGGAGAGGGGAGAGGGGAGAGGGGAGAGGGGAGAGGGGGCAGATCCACCGCGGCATGGACTGCGGCGTCCGGCTGTCCTCTCCACACAACACCCCGAATCGCGGCGCCAGCAGGGGAGGTGAGCACGCCAGCGAGGGCATCTTCTCCGTAGCCGCGAATGACAACGTCGGCCTCGGAGTACAGCTCGTGGACGCCGGCGGGCGCATAGCTGATCTGCGGGCCGCCCAGGATGATGGTTCCCTGGAAGCCCCCAGCGCGGAGGCCCTGAAGCAGCCAGCGCACAATCGCCTCGTTCCAAACGTAGACCCCGATTGCGAGTACAGGCAATTTAGCGCGAGGCGGGCACTGGGCCCCACCAGGGCTAGGCCGACGAGCGCGAGGATCACGGGCGCGCGACGATGTTGAGAGCGCTGCCCGTCCACACCACCAGCTGGTCGGTGCCGAGGGGCGCGATGCGCTCGGCGCCGTCGAGCCGGTTCGCGCTGCCAGCCTTTGCATGATCGGGTGCGCCGCCGAAGTCGAACGCCACCGGCGCGGCGTCGTCCACCTTGCCGTCGGCGAAGAACAGAGCGGCGTCCACCTGGGTGCCACCGAGGTTGAGCACACTGGCGTAGATGTCGGCCGTCTCGCCGTCGCCCATGACCGCGAAGTCGAGCACCTCTCGGCCACCGCCGTAGTCGTACGGGGTCACACCCGTGACCTCGCCGCCGGCGGCGAGCGCCTCCACCTCGAACCGCACCACGGGCGCACACTGGTAGCTCGCGCCGATCCACCCCACGCCATCTCCGTCAGTATAGGCGAACAAGGTCGTTATCGGGGCGAACGTCTCCCACTGCCCGTGCACCCGGTGGTAGGTGTCGGTGGTGGCCACGGCGGACGCATCGCGGTGCGACACCGGCGTTGAGAACGTGACCACCTGGCTGGACGTCCACGCCTGCTCGGTGACGGCCGCCACCACCGTGTCGCTGGTCCACACCAGGTCGGTGACGATGCTGCCCGCGCCGTCCCGCTCGTCGTACGGCACCACGGCGTGGGTGGATGCCGCGAGGTCGAGGGGGGTGAGCGCGCCGTCGGGGGTGACGGTGAGCACGTGCCCCGCGTCGCGGTCCAGGCGGTCGACAGCCACGTAGGTTCGCCCCGACAGGGGATTCACGGCGATGTCGCGGATCTCAACGTCGCCTGCGTCCACACCCAGGGCGTCGGCAGCCGCGGCGTACAGGTCGCGCACCCGCGCGAACGCCGCGGCGTTCGGATCCCAGGTCGTGTCGCCAGTGGCGAGCACCATCAGGCGGTCGCGCACGCCGTCGCCGACCACGAGGTGGCCCGCCGGAGCGAAGGCCAAGGCGTGGGCAGACTTCAGGCCGGGGTCGCCTGTCTCGCCGTCCACGATGACCGTGGGCAGATCCGGCACAGCATCACCGGTGGTGTCGTCTTCGGCCAGAGTTGTGTCGGCAGACCCGCACCCCGCCACGGCCAGCAGCATCAGCACCCGCATCGTCGCCCCCGTTCGTACAGCGTAGACGAGCGGGCGGGCGCGGTGTCCCGGACCACCCGATCCTGTCAGTCGGTGGACCAAACGAACGCATCCAGCGGATGCCAGCTCCCCTCGTGGTGTTCCCGCCGGGTGAGCCTCCCCGCCGACGCGAATCCAGCGCTGCGATAGGCGGCCATCGCACGGGTGTTGTCGGCACGCGGATCCACCGCCAGGCGGCCGCCCCCCGCGAGCCGAACCACCTGCTGCACAGCCAACAGGGCGGCGGTGCCGAGCCCCTCGCCCTGCCGGTCCGGGGCGATGAACAGATCGGTCCCAAACGCGCGCGGGCCCGGCTCCAGGGCGTACTCAGCGGGGTCAGTGACGTACAGCTGGAGGAAGCCCGCGGGGCCGTCTGCAGCGTCGATGCGAAGCGGGAGCACCGGATCGTGGTGGAGGATGCGCGGGAGGTACTTCGCACGGGTGAGCGCAAGATCCAGCGGCTGGTCACGGCCCCCATAGTCTGCGAGGAGCCTGGGATCGGAGAGCCATCCCGCCAACGCCGGCAGGTCGTGCGGCTGGAGAGGACGCAGGGTGGCGGCCCCTGGTCCTACGCCACCGACCAGCGCGGCGAGCACGTTGCCGTCGGTCAGCGGGTCGTCCGTCACCTCGCGGACGGTGCCCGGCGGTGGCGCGATGTCGGCGAGGTCGCTCGCGTCGGCCTCCACCTCGGCCACGATCAGTCCAGCGTGCGGCGCCGCGAACCGATCCACTACCCATGCATGACCAGCGTTCTGCCACCGGTGTCGGTGCTTTACGAGCGGCGACACTCCCAGCGCGAGCCGGGCCTCCAGGTCGGCGTGCTCTGCCGCTGTCAGGTACAGCGTGGTCATCTGCCGAGCGTGCAGCCTCGCCCCGTCGGGCCGGTGCTTCTGGCCCAGCTTGAACTGCTCGCCGTCGGGCCCCTTCATCTGCCGCAGACGCAGCCGAAGCCCTTGCAGGTAGTGGTCGGCCATCCGCGTCGGCGGCCCGGCCTCCGCCGGCAACGACTCGAGCACGAACCGGCGCTCCAGCTCCCAGCGTGCGTACTTCACATCGCCGCTCCTCCCGACAGACCCCTGGGGTGGGTAGCCCGCGACCCACCCCGCCGGCTCGGAGCGACGCCTGCTGCTCACGTCTCCCAGGGCTCCAACGCCGCCTCGAGCCGCAGCAGCCCGTCGTCGGGCCGCTCACTGGCCACCGTCACCCGCCGGCTCGGTGACACCCGGCCACCATCGGTCGAACAGCAGGGGGTAGAAGGCCAGCATCCCGTAGCTGAACATCCCGAGGTGCATGGTGACGGCGATGCCCAGGTGGATCCACATCGCCACGAGCGCCCACGCGCCGCGCCACCGAGTGAGGATCAACGGGGCGGAGATCTCGACCAGGAGAGTGGCCACACCGCCCACCCGGAATGGCCACCACAGGCCCCACCAGGTGGTGGGCTCGAGCCTCCCGGCGAGTGGATCGGCGAGGACGGTGTACAGCTCCGGGATGCCGGACATCGCCCACCACTGTGCCGTGTGGCCGACCTTGGCGAAGCCCGCCTGCAGGTAGACGAGCACCAGCAACCCGCGCAACACGGTGGCCGGCCACTGGGCCACCCGCTCCCGGTCGGCCGGCACGGCGCTGAACAGGAACACCAGCAGTGCGGTGCGGAGCAGCCGGTCGATGCCGCGGTCGCCGGGGTCGCACAGGTGTCCGAGCTGGCTGTAGGCGAGCAGGGCAACCACGATGGCCGCCCGGGTCCACTGACGGGTGGCGATGCACACCGACGCCGCCGCGAGTGTGATCACCAGACCGGGCCCCGCCCAAGCCACACCCCGGAACGCGTACCAGGGGTCGCCTCGGAGCACCACGCCCCCGACCGCCCGCTCGTAGACCACAGCGTCCAGGGCGCCCGACCAGGCCATGTGGGCCAGATCGCCGAGTACGCAGACCGCGAGCAGGGTGAGCACCAGGCGAAGCGGCCTCGCGTCCACCTGTCGATTGCAGTGGGCCACCCACGTGGTCCACGCCCTCACGGTGCCTCTGGCCGCAGGGACAAGGTGCGCGTTCGGCCTGCCTTCCCGTCGACACCCGGCCACGCGGACCGCTCGCACCGGAACCCTACGGTCCGAGCGTCGGGGAAGTCGCGACGGGCACGGCGGGCCACCCACCCCCGCAGGCCGTCCGAGTGCTTGCCATCCCGGCACATCCCGGCGGTGATCGACCGCAGCCGACGGTAGCGCAGCGCCGGCTCGAGCCACACAGCGGCCGAGTCACCCGACCGGTACTGGACCTGGTCGTCGATCAGGATCTCCACCCGGGTCACCTGGTCGGGCCCTCCGCCGTACAGCCCCCACGACTGCGCCAGGCCGAGCGGACGCTCCAGCACCGACAATCGCCGCACCACCGGCTGGCGCAGCTCGATGTTCACCGTGGCGATGGCGCGGAGGACCGGCGACCACCACGCGTCGGCGTTCCTGTTCGCGACCGCGATCTGCGGCCCCCCCGCCAGGTCCAAGCCCGGCGTGCCCATCAGCGTCATCCAGCCGAGCAGAGCGGCGGCCCACACGGCGCGGAGCTGGCGGTAATCAGGCATACGGTCCTCGCGGCGCACCCTAACAGACGTCAGCCGCGCTCCGACCGCCGGACAATTGACCCCGGCTGTGATCCGCTGGGCCAGGTCCTGCGTAGGAGGAGGCAGCACACGGAGATGATGATGCTCGCACTGCTGACGCTGGCCGCCGCGCTGGCGGCCCCCACCTGTCACAAGACCGAGACGCACAGCGCCGAGGAGGGTGCGTTCACAGATGGCTCAGCACTGAGTACAGGCAATTTAAGACCACTGGTCGGTGCATCCCGACCATCCTGCCCTCTCGCGGACCCGTCCGCAAGCTCCGCCGCCGCGGGGTCCGAGTGCCGGAGCCCGCGACTCCGGTCCGCGCCG
>JBLFXJ010000362.1:0-7989 GCA_047609825.1 Myxococcota bacterium | reverse complement strand
GCGTGGGCCGATGCGCGCGCACATCGTATCCGAAGCCGCGACTGGCTGCGTGCGCGGCGTCCACCCGTCGCGCGTGCGCTGGCCCGGTGCTGGGCGCGCTCGGCGCTGACGGGCGACCCGGTCGTGGCCGCGTCACTGCTGGAGCGTGCCCGTTCGTGGGATCTACGTCCCGAGGTGGTGTGGACCGCCGGCGCCACGGTCGCAGACGCGCTGGAGGTGCTGGGCGCGGAGGCCTGGGGCGTGGACTGGGAGGCTGCGTTCGTGGCCTACGACGCGGCCGCCCGGGCCGATCCGCGACGAGCATGGGCGCGTCGCTGGGCCGAGCAGGCGCGGCCCCGGCGCTGGTGAGGTCGGGCGCCGGTCGCGCCCGTTGCACCGTCGATCAGAACAGCTTGCCCAGGAGTCCGGCCGCCGCGCCAGCCATGCCGCCATCGTCGCCGTCGTCCCCGCCCGGCGCTGCTGCCTGGAGGCCGCCGAGCATCGGCGCCACGCTCAGCAGCTGGCCGAGCATGTCCGGGCCGAGCCTCTCCTTGAGGAAGCCGAGCACGACCGGCGCTGCGAGCGCTGCGTGTGACGGCTGCAGCCCGAGCTTGCTGACGAGTGCGACGAA
The DNA here is from genome assembly GCA_047609825.1 of Myxococcota bacterium. GTDB lineage: Bacteria > Myxococcota_A > UBA796 > UBA796. The sequence continues at coordinate 7,379 of JBLFXJ010000362.1, read as the reverse complement.
CTGGGCCTGCTCCTGGGCGCCCTTGCCGCCCACAGCACCGATCAGCTGCTGGCCGAGGCCGCTGCTCGCGGCGCCCATCAGACCGCCCATCAGGCCGCCACCGCTGTCGGTCGGCGACTCCGCGAGCTCTGCGGCCTTCTCCTTCCACGCGTCCAGCTCGGGGACGGCCCCTGCGACCTGCGCCGCCTGGCCTGGGTCGCCGTTCTCGGCCACCTCCTCCTGAACCTGGCCCATGACCAAGCCGGCGAGCGCCTGGGCCTTCGAGGAGTCCACGCCAAGGGCGGACGAGAGGGATGTGATGAGGTCCATCGTTGATTTCTCCTGTGCTGGACGCCACGGTAGTCCACCCGCTGGCGCACGGGGCTCGGGCGTCAGCAGTCCGTCAGTGGCGTCTCGTGCCCAGGATCCTACTGTCGTTGGCGACTGACAGGGAGAATCGTCATGGGCTACACGATCGAAGAAGTCGAGGGCATCGGCCCGAAATACGCAGCGAAGCTCGCGGAAGCGGGGATCGGAAACACCGACGAGCTGCTCGCCAAGTGCGGCGCGAAGAAGGGTCGGGATGCGGTCGCTGCGGCCACGGGACTCTCCGCGTCCCAGCTGCTGAGCTGGACCAACAAGGCAGACCTGATGCGCATCAGCGGGATCGGCAGCGAGTTCGCCGACCTGCTCGAGGCGGCAGGTGTCGACACCGTGAAGGAGCTCCGCCGCCGCAACGCGGAGAACCTCGCAGTGAAGGTGAGCGAGATCAACGCGGAGAAGTCCCTGACCCGCCAGACGCCCAGCGCCGATCGGATCGGGAAGTGGGTCGCCGCCGCTGCCGATCTCGAGCCCGCCGTCTCGCACTGACGGTTCACTCGCCCCGGAGCACTCCCGGAGGGTAGAGCGAGGGCAGCCGCTCGCCGCGGTAGCCCTTCCATCCTTGGGACTCCGCAGCGAGGTCGGACCGCAGCCGCAGGTCCCACACCGGCGCGTCAGGCGTGTCGGGGTGGACCTCGATGAGCCTGAGCGCCTTGCGGCCCCAGCCCAGGCTGGCGTGGTCGCCCGTCTCGTCGGCGTCGAGGAAGCCGAGGTGCATGAGCACGGTGCCGCCCGGCTGCACATCCGCGTCGCCGAGGGCGGCGCTGTACAGCGGCGTCACCACCTCCCACAGCTGCTCTACGGTCCGGCCCTCCACCCGGTACGCCACCGCGCGGGTGTAGGTGGCGTGGTCTTCGGGCTGTGGGCCATCGTAGGGCGATGCCCGCCAGCGCCCGTTGTCCAACACCACGATGGTGCCGTCCTCCAGCACCTCCGGCGCGTGCTGGTGCGCAGGCCAGGTGAGCGGGCCCACGGGCTCGAGCAGGTACTCCTGCCACGCCTCGCCCCATCCGGCGTGCGGCGCCAAGATCCACCGGAGCTCTCCCTCGGGGCTCACCTTCACCACCGCGTCCTGATGGCGGACGGAGATCACCCAGTCGCCGTCCGGGGCGATGGCGAGTCCGTTGGTGTGGGCCCAGTCCCGCTTGCTCCCGCCGAGGAGGTCGAGGCTGTCGAAGCCGATCCGCCGGGTGTCGAGGATCTCAGACATGCGGAGCTCGCGCCGCGTGCTGCCGTCCGGGGCCAGCTCGACCACGATCGGGTCGTCCAGCGTCGCGGGCTCGCCCACCCACGGTGCCGTGTAGGTCGTGGGGTAGTCGTCCACGTCTACGGTGGACTCCGACAGCGTGAGAAGGCCGCCATCGGGCAGCAGGTGCACCTCGTGGTGCATCGCCCTCCACTCCACGCCGATGTCGTGCGGGGCCTCGGGCGCCTCGGTCCACACGGCCTCGACACCGCCGAACAGGTTCGCGATGGTCGCCGAGGTGCGAGACAACCCGAGCAGGCGGTAGTCGTCGAGGGCGCGGGTGTCCCCCCAGTCAGCGTCCACGTCCCAGAACCAGACCACCCGCCCCATGGCGTCGAAGGCTGCGAGGTAGGCGACTTCGCTCGTGGGCACCTTGAGATCGGTCAGCGTCACCCCGGGTGCCATCCGGTCGGGATCCGCCGTGAGCAGCTCGACGATCGGAAACCGGTCGGGGAGCGGTGGCGTGAGCAGTCCGCCCACGAGCGGCCACACCTGCCCGTCTGCCTCGATGGTTACCGTGTACACGCGGCGCGGCGCGACGCCGAGCAGGGCGAGATCGTGCTCCAACGCCGACTCGGCGAACGGCAGCACCACCTCGTGGTCCGGCGCCTCGAGGCGTACTGTGGGACGAACCGGCTGATCGAACCGTAGATCCAAACGCCACGACAGCGGGGCCGCCGGGTTTGGCAGCCACAACGTGACGTCGAGCAGATCTGCATCGCTCGACGATCGGTCGGTGTCGCCCCTGTGATCGCTGGTCGCGCAGCCGAGTGCCGCGCAGAACAGCCAGCCGCGCGCGCCCGTCAGATCAGCCGCCCTTCTTCTGGACCTTCACCGGAGACAGCTTCACCAGCGGCTTGTTGCGGCGGGAGATCACGATCTCCTCGCCATTCATCGCGGCGTCGATGAGCTTCGAGAGGTTGGCACGGGCTTCGGCGATGTTCACGGTCTTCATGGGAACCTCGGGGGGCTGAGGGGCTGGGTGGTGATCAAGGACAGTCGATCCGGACTTGGTCGATGTAGGAGCCGCCGAACCCGCGCAGTGCGAGCCCGCCGCCGGACAGTCCGCCCATGGCGCTGTAGTCCTGCTCGAGCAACGCCAGGGGCTCGCCAGCGCCGGTGTACAGGCGGCCCTGCACGCGGTTGGCGTCGAGGATCTCGATCTGGAACTCGTACCAGCTTGCCGGCGAGAGATCGTAAGGCTCGGTGTCCAGCTCGGTGAAGGTGTAGCCAGGGTTGTCCTGGAACCGGATGTCGTCGGTGAGGGCGGAGAGCACGAAGCTCTTGGTGCCGAACTCGTCGCTGTCGAACCCGATGTAGGTGCGGTCGCCTGGCTTGATGGTGCCGGTGATGACCGTGCCGGGCTCGGTGGTGATCGAGGTGGGCAGGTAGGTCCAGCCTACGTCGACCAGGCTGAAGTCGCCCCAGTAGCCTTCGAAGGTGACCTCGCCGCCCTCGGCCACGAGCTCCCAGTCGTCGATGGGCCAGAAGCCACCCTCGAAGTCGATCACCATGTCTTCGCAGCCGGCACCTCCGCCACCGACGGTGACCTGGCTGGCGGGGCTGCCCACCGTGTCGCGACCGCCGGGCCCGCGGATGGCGAACGCCTGGATGCCGATGATGTCGCCCGCTCGGAAGAAGCCGGGCAGGGGCACGGAGACGATCAGCTGGCCTGCACCGTCGGCACGACCGCTGAACACGTTGAGCGGTGCGTCGAGCCCGACGCAGAGCCCGCCGAGCGCGGCGGGGCATGGCCCTGCGCCGAGGCCGTTGGGGGACAATGCGTAGTAGACGGTCTCGCCAGGATCGGCGTTCGCCACCATGAACTCGAGGCGCCCACCCGGCGCCGGGTCGCTCGTCGCGAGCATGAGTGGCTCGCCAGGAGGCGCCTGGACGCCGGCGTCGACGGAGAAGGTGTTGGGCGCATCTGCGGTTCCGGCCGGCGGTCCGGCACAGGCGAGCAGTGCCAGGGGGAGAAGACGAAGCACGAGCCCTCCTTGAGACAGGGCGCACGGAACCACAGTCGGCCACGGTCGCGCAACGGGCGCGCCGTTGTCGTACATGTTTACCGCGTCGAGCCGGGATCTGTACGTGACCATTTCCTGTCACCGCCCGATTCGTCGCCTCACTCCCCGGCGCGCTCCAGGATGCTGAACTGCACGCGGCGGTTCGCAGCATGGGTCTCTTCGCTGTCGCCTGTCGCGACCGGCTTCGACTCGCCGTAGCCCACGGCTGACAGGCGGGAGGGGTCCACGCCCTGCGCCACGAGGTAGGTCATGACGGACTCCACCCGGCGCTGAGACAGCTTCGCGTTGTATTTGTCGGGACCCTGAAGGTCGGTGTGGCCACCGATCTCCACCTTCTGGAGCTCGTCGTGCACGAGCAAGGTGTTCGCGACCTCGCGGAGCAACGGGAGGGACTCGGGCATCACCAGCGCCTTGTCGAGGTCGAAGTGGATCTTCTCGAGGATCGCGACCACGGCCTCCTGCACCTCCACCCGGGCGGGGGGCAGCACCACGCGCACCTCCAGGGTGTCGGCGGCGCCGGGGAGCATCTCCACGTCGGCCCGCTCGGTGGCGTAGCCGTCGGCTGACACCAGCACGCGCCAGGCGCCCGGGCGCACGCCCCAGGTCTGGGTGCCGTTATCGCCTACGGGCTCGGCGTCGCGGTCCTCGGGCCCCTGCAGTCGCACCATGGCGGCGGTCACCGGCTGGCCCGCCATGTCCACGGCGTGCACCCGGAGTGACCCTGGCAGGTAGTCGAGCACCACATCCACGGCGTTGGGGCCCTCTGCCAGCGGCAGGGATTCGGTGTGCCACTCGGCGTACCAAGGATGCAGCACCTGCACCTCGGGGGGCCGATCCGGGCGTAGGTCGTCGATGGCTGCGACGCCATCGAGCGTCGGGACGCCGGAGCCGTCGACACGCACGTCGGCGTCGTTCACCGGCTCGCCATCCTCGTTGCTGATCGACAGCGCGAGATCGGCGAGGTCGTCTGGGCAGCCATCATCATCGGCGAACCCGTTCACCACCTCGGGCTCCCGCGGGCAGGCATCAGCCGCCCCCACGATGCCGTCGAGATCGGGGTCGTCCGGGCCCTTGCCCCAGGTGTAGCCCATGCCCAGGAACGCCCGGAATGGCGAGGCACCCGCGCCGGGGGTCAGTGCGGCTCCCATGCCTGCGGTCCACGACAGGCCGTCTTCGTACCGGCCGCGGAAGCTGGCCGCGAGCTCTCCCGGGGTCTCGGTTCCGGCGCGGGAGTTGCCGGCACTGAGGTTCGGCTGCAGGTAGGTCTCGGCGCGCACGGCGTACGCATCCGACAGGCGCATGGCGCCGCCCAGTGCGGCGACCAGGTTGGCGCCGCCACCAAGATTCTCCAGGTCGACCGAGGGCTTCGCGACGAAGCCGAGGTTGCCGTCCACGGTGAATCGTCCCCATCCAAGGCCGACCGCGCCGAGCGCGCCGCCACCTACTCCCTGGTTTCCGAGAAAGCGTGCCTCACTGCCTGTGGGCAGGTCGAGGAACGGAACCACAGAAACGGCGAGCCCGTCGCGGTCGGCGAGGACGAGTCCCACCGGTACGGACAACCGCAGATCCCCGAAGGCGGCACCCTGGGGGCCGTCGAGGGTCGTGCTGGTGAACCACACCGGCAGATTCATGGCCACGGCGACGCGCTCGTGCGGCGCGCCCGTGGCGAGCACGTTCATCCCGAACAGATCGGAGAGAAGCGGTGCGCGCACCAGGTCTCCGTCGACCTCGGTGTTCAGCACCAGCGGACGGCTGGCGTATTCGAACACGCCAGAGACGCTCACGGAGCGTGCCACCTGGCGCTCGGGGCTCCACACCGTGAGCAGATCTTCGAGGTCGCCATCCTGGGCGGCCAGAGTCTGGCCGGAGGCATCGATGCCGTCTTGGGCGACGGCGCTGCCGAGCAGCATCCACAGCGCGATCATCGGCCGTTCCTCCGGCGGAGGGTGAGGAGCAGGAGCACGGCGATGGGCCAGGGTGCCCCGCCGGGGGCCGACGTGCTGCAGGCGCAGCCGCCGGAGATCCAGGTGTCGATGGAGGACAGGTCGGAGGGATCGAGGTCGTCGTCGTCGTTCGGGTCGCCGGTGCCATCAGGGCCGCCGGTGCCCGAGCCCGTGCCCGTGTTGCCGCCCGTGGCCGTGCCGCCCGTGCCTCCGGTGCCGCCGCTGCCCGTGCCAGTGCCGCCCGACGATTCTTCGTCTTCGCCGTCGCAGTCCTGGTCCACGCCGTCGTCGGGCACCTCGTCGTGCCCGGGGAACCGGTCGGGGTCGTCGTCGTCACAGTCGAGGTCTTCGAGCACCCCGTCTTCGTCGTGGTCTTCGAGGTCGGCGTCCGGTCCGCCGAATGCGCCGATGTCGGAGTTGGATCCATCGCTGTCGATGATCGACGGGTCGCCGGCATCCCGCGCGGGGCTGTCGGCCGTGAGCCAGAGGTTCGACAGGCAGTCACCCCGCCGGTAGCCCTGGAAGTCCGGGTCGCCGAACACCGCACTCGCCGACGGGAACCCGGTGTCGCCGGACGCGTCCATGGCGTTGTCCCACCACAGGTTGTAGCCGCCGACGGTGCTTGCGGGCGCTTGGTCGAACTGCACGCCGACCGGAGACGACATGAAGATGTTGTTCGTGAGGTCGAGCGCGAGGCGCGGTGCGACCGTGGTGCCCTCGACCCGCATGGAGCCGCGGTCGGTGAAGTTGCCGAGGAAGGTGTTGTTCACCACGTCGACCCGGCCTGCGCTGGCGGCGAGGGCGAGGGCCGACACCGCGCCGTCACCGGTGCCGAAGAACACGTTGTTGGTGAACGAGGCCGTGCTGCCGCCGGCGAGCACGGGGAGGTCCCAGTCGTCGACCACCACCGCGGCCGAGCCGAACCCGCTCACTGCGGCACAGACCCGGCTGCGCTGAAGCGTGAGGTCGGACCGGTCGTCCACCAGGATCGCGCCTGCCGAGCGGGCGGAGGAGGTGTCGGTGAAGGTGCTGTCGCGCAGGGTGATCGTGGACCCGGTGGCGTACAGGGCGCCGCCGGGGCCGTCGACCACGGCTCCGGCAACTTCGAGGCCGGTCGCGGTGACCACCGAGTCGGTGGCGGAGATGGCGCCGCCGAAGTCGGCGCTGGCGTCGGAGACCGACACGCCCTCGAGGGTGGCGAGTCCGTCGACCACATCGAGGACCGCGCCCGCTGCGCCCGCAGAGACCCGGAGGAAGGCGGTGTCGGTGATGGTCACCACCCCGCCGGCCTGGGCGATGGCGCCGCCTGTAGACAGCGCCACGGCGTCGGTGATCACGCCGCCGACCACGGTGAGGGTGCCGCCATCGACGTGGGCGAGGCCGCCACTGCTGGCTTCGATGGAGGTGGCGTCGATATTCTGGAGGGTGGCCTCGGCGCTGCGGGACACGGCGAGCACGCCGCCGTTCGTTCCCACCGAGTCGCTGAACGCGGTGCCTACGACCACCAGGTCGGGGCCGAGGGTGGCCAGACTGCCGGCATCTCCCCGACCGCCTCGGAAGCTGCCGCCGAAGATCTCGACAGTGCCTTGGGTGCCGGCCACCACCAGGTCGCCCGCGGTGTCTCCGGCGTTGTCCACCGTGTCCACCTCGTCGAGCACCAGATGGCCATCCTCGACCCAGATGGCGCCCGCGTCGCCGTCGTTGCCGCGCAGGCTGCCGTGGTCGAAGGTGGTCACGCCCGCGCCGCCCGTGATGAGCACGGCGCCGCCGAGCATGCCGCGGTTGCCCTCCATCCAGGCGTCG
>JBLFXJ010000361.1:0-8020 GCA_047609825.1 Myxococcota bacterium | reverse complement strand
CCCGCTCAGCGCCCGGTATACGACACCTGGTTCGGGGCCGAGGGCGATCGGTTCCTCCCGCGCTACACCCTGCTGTATCCGGAGTTCAGGGCCGACATCGACACCCTCGACCGCACGGTCGACCCCCACCGCGGCGTGCACGCCAAGCTCTCCGGCGTGCCGCTGGCGCTGTTCCGCGGTCGGCCGTGGCACCGGTACGATGTGGACATCCGCGGATTCGTCCCCGTGCGCCCGCGCGCCTGGACGGCCGTGTTCCGGGCCCGGAGCGCGGCGACGAGCTGGAGCGTGCCCGACCCACCCAGGCTGTTCGGTCTGCGCCATCACCTCGGTGGACCCTACGACATGCGCGGCTGGAGCTTCCGCCGCCTCGGCCCACCCGGCTATGTGGGCTCGCCCGATGACACACGGATCGGCGGCAACGTCTTGCTGTTCGGCAGCGTGGAATCGCGCCACCGCCTCCATCCTCACCTCACGCTGATCCCGTTCATCGACGTAGGCCGCACCTGGGAGGACTGGCGGGACCGCACCGTCGGCGACGCCACCCTGTCGGGGGTGCGGCTGGCCGACCTCGCCAGCGACATAGGCCTCGGGATCGACGTGCGCACGCCGCTGGGCACGCTGCGCACCTCGGTGGCCGCCCAGCCCTGGCCCACCGCGGGCCTGGTCAACCCCGCACCGCGCTGGGCGTGGCAGGCGAACCTGGACATGCGGCTGTAGCCGACGTGCCGAGGAGGACAGGTACCCGCGGCGGTGAGCCGTGGGCTGAACCAGACGGCCGCAGAACTCGTGTAAGCCGGGCCCCTTGGAGGCGGACGGACGAACCCCATCGGATGCGCTAGACGCAGCAAATGTCCGACACGCTCAGAGATCTGAAGGCATCGCTCGTGGCCGTGCTGCTCGGCCTGATGTTCGTGCTCGGAATGCCGCTGTGCGACACCACGGTGGGCGCCAACTACGCCACCCAGGACCAGCGCGATGCGTACCGGGCAGAGACCGGCTGGCCGCTGTCCGAGGCGGTGATCACCGCGGCGTGGATCAACAACCACGGCCGCACATCGGTGGTGCGGGCGCTGGCCCCGTTCGAACGCGCGCTATGGATCGACCAATACTGGAACTTGTACCCGATCAAGTCGCCCCGCTGGCGCACCACCGAGATCCTGATCGACGACGTCGTGGTCTACCGCCGCGGTGACCCCACCCTCCGGTGGAATGCGCGGCTGTGGGACAGCTTCGAACTCCGGCAGACCCTGAACAGCCTGGCCAACCGGCCCGCTCTGGCACGCGAGGCCGTGCGCTTCGCGGTGGAGCTCGCGCGCGCCGAGAATCCAGCCGTCGAGCGGGTGCAGGTGCACACGATCCTGGGCCGCTACCCCGGAGTCGACACCCGGGTGAGCAACGGCATGACCGCCGAGGCGCCCGCGTTCGAGGTGGTGGCATGGTGAGGGGGTGGTGGGCGCGCTGGGTGGCCCATGTGGAGCGCCCGGTGGATGTTCGCCCGGTCGCGGCCATCCGCATCGTGCTGCCCATCGTGGTGCTGGTGCACGTGGCGGCGCCGGTCTGGCTCGGGCTGTTCTGGCGCCGCATGCTGCCGCCCGAGGCCGGAGGTCTCACGCCGATCAGCAGCCCGTGGTGGTTCATCGGCGACGACCTGTTCGGCGTGTACGGGCTCACCGCCACCTGGGTGATCCTGGTGCTGTCGTTGCTCGCCACGTCGCTCGGGGTGCGGGCGCGCTGGGCCGCGGTGATCGCAGCGGTGGCCTACGCCCAGTATGTGCACGGGTTCCCCCTCACCGACCACGGCGGTGGCCGGGTGGCGCGGTTCACCTTGCTCGCGCTCGCGTTCACCGACGCGCACCGCTGCTGGGCCCTCGACGCCCGCGACCCCGTCCGCACCACGGCGGGTTGGCCAGTGGATGTGCTGCGCTGGCTCCTGTTCCTGATCTATTTCGGCGCCGGCCTGGCCAAGCTGCTGCCCCGCCCCTGGCACTGGCTCGTGGGCGAGCACGGCAGCCAGGTGTTCATGATGATGACCGACCCGCGCAACGGCGCCCTCGACGCCGCCACCTGGTGGTCGCTCCGGTCATGGTTCCACCTGCTCGACCAGGCCACCATCGTGGTCGAGGTGGGGCTGGCGTTCATGATCCTGACGCGATGGCGGAAGTGGTGGGCCCTGCTCGGCGCCCCGATCCACGTCGGCATCGCCCTGGGCATGGCCCTGGGCCACTTCTCGTACATCATGCTGTCGCTGTACACCCTGCTGTGGGACGAGTGGTTCTGCGCCGCCGCCGACCGGGTCGAGGCGTGGTGGGATCAGGCCTCCACCACCCGGTAGGCGGCCGTGGCGCGGCCCACGTCCAGCTTCGCGATGAGCACGATGGTCAGCACCTGCACCGTGGCCGCGATGGCGAACAGCCACGAGTAGCCGAGCTCGTCCGCGATCATGCCGCCCAGGGGTGAAGCCCAGGAATAGGTGAGGTTTGTAGCCGCCATGTACACGGCGAAGTGGGTTGCGCCGATCCGGGGATTCGACAGTCCCTGGTACAGGCTCAGGGTGCCCGTGTTGTACCCGTTGACCATCAGCGTGTGGGCCGCGGTCCACCCGATGAGGAACCCGAACGACGGCCACCACGCCTCGGAGAGGCCGAACACGCCCAGGGCGACCGCGATGCCGCCCATGCACGCCCCCACCGCTGGACGCGCGCCGATCCGGTCGGCCAGCGCACCGCCCACGAGCGCCCCGACGACGCCCGCGATGGGGTCCACCACGCCGGTGAGCAGGGCGATGCGCTCCTCCGACAAGTGTAGGTCTGCCCTGATCATCCGGGTCATCGGTGACGAGACCAGGGCATAGCCGGCCGGGGTCAGGGCCGCTGCGGCAACCCCCCACCAGGGCGTGGGGAAGTTGAAGCTGCGCCGGAGCGCATTGAAGCCGGGCTTGTCGACCAGCGGCCAGGCCGCGATGGCCCCGAACACGGCTGCGAACGGCTGCGCCACGCTGACCAGCGGCGCGAACGGGTGGTCCCCCATCGCCGCCTCGAGCTCGCCGAGCGCGTACATCACCACAGCCACGGCCACGAAGGGCACCCCGAACCAGAGCAGCTTGAGCAGGCCCCGGTCCGGCGCCACGTCGTCATCCGCGGGCGGGCGCTCCCGGATGAGAATCGGAAACAGGGCCACCAACGCCAGGCTCGCAGCCATCACCACGAACAGGCTGCTCCACCCGAGGTACTTCGCGAGCACCGTTCCGCCACCGCCGCCCACAGCGACCCCGAACGACTTGCCGGCCCACATCAGCGCGTTCGCCCGGCCCCGCTCCTTCTCGTCGAGCAGCTCCACGGCCAGGGCGTCCACCGCCACATCCTGGAGCGAGGCGAAGGTGTTGTGCAGGAACAGCAGGAACGAGACCCACCCGAGCTGGGTGGTGGGGTCGAGGGGCATCAGCGCGAGCAGCGTGAGCCCCATGAGGAACTGGGCCACGATGATGAACGGACGCCGACGCCCGAACCGGAGCTGGGGCACCGCATCGAGGAGCGGCCCCCACAGGATCTTGAACGACCACGGCAGGTAGGCCAGGCCCAGCGCGGCTCCCACCGCCGTGTTGTCGAGCCCGAGATCGGCCAGGAGCACCACGTAGCCGACGGAGATGAACCCCCACGGCACGCCCTGCGCGAAGTAGAGCGCCGTGAAGGTGGACAGTCGGAGGCCGCGGTGGTCGGACAGGGTCGGCATCGGCGCACCCTACCCGGAGCCGGCAGGTCGCGGCGGCACGTTCGGCGGGATTCGGTCGAATGGGACGGCCGCCCCTGACGTACGTGCTAAAGCAACGACATTCCGTGACCCGTGGAGACCCCCATGACGAAGCGCCTGCTCCTGCTCCTCCTTCCATTCGCGATGAGCTGCGACATCATCGCCGACAAGGCTGACGCGATCGCAGAGTGCACCGACGTGTGCTCCAAGGTCGATGAGTGCGGCGTAGAGCCGCCTCCGGTCAGCTTCGGCAGCTTCTCAGATGGCTCCGGCATCGAGGCGCTGGACTGCGGCGCGAACTGCGTGCAGGAAGATCGGGCGATGTATGGCTACTCCGACTGCCAGATCGAGTGCCTGCAGAACACCGACTGCAACAAGCTGGCCGACTGCTGGAAGGCCAAGTCCGACACCTACGCCGAATACTGCCTCGCAGGCCGCGACATTCCCGCGGTTGAGCCCGACCCCGAGGATCCGGAGCCGTCCAATGGCTCGAACTCCGGCTCCGAGAAGGCCGACGACCTGCTCGAGGATCCCTCCAGCGAGGTCGCGGTCGACGAGTCCGACTTCGACGTGAACTTCGGCGACGAGCCGCCCAACATCACCGGTCTGTACCGGGTGAAGGGCAACATCGACAAGTCCAACAACGCCCGCGGGCCCGGCTCGGTGATCGACACCACGGTCTGCTTCTGGGGCCAGGAGGCCCTCGCGAAGGGCGACGAGACCAGCTACTGCGAGTACAACGTGCCCGGCATGGCGAGCGCCCCGGTCACCGGCTCCGGCCAGGACTTCACGATCTACCTTGAGTACCCCGGCGCAGCCACGCTGCTGTTCTCCGGCGTGGTCGGCGGCGACGGCACGATCACCGAGGCCGAGACGCTGGTGGTGTACACCCACGCGGTCGACGTGTGGGAGCACAGCGTCACCGAGTGGCAGCACCAGGGCGAGTGCGACTCCTGCGACTGATCAGGGGCGTTTCAGAACGGTGATAGCGTCTCCCGGCGCCACCTCACCGTCCTCCACCACCTGCAGGTAGATGCCCCGCAGGTGGTGCGGCTTCCATGCCGGGTCGAGGGTGGCCTCGAGGGCCGCCAGGCCGAACCGCTGGCGAAACAGCTTGCACCCCACGTGGGCCTCGTCCGTCACCTCGAGGATGGCCGAGCCCACGCGCAGTCGGGCCCCCGGCGAGAGGTTGTCGGCGTGCAGGTCGAGGCGCACCAGCAGGTTGTCGCCCGGCGTGGACAGATCCTGGCCCCCGCCCAGCGCCGAGGCCACATCCGCGCGCATCATCGACACCTGGTTCGACCGCCGCTTGCGCTTCACGGCCCACCGGTCGCCCTCGAGACCCCCCTCGCGGGTGAGCCGGCCCGGATTCGGCGTGAGCCGCCCGTCCACACCGCGGGCGACCACCAGTTGCACGCGCCCATGGTCACGGGGCGGGAGGGGCAGCGTGGTCAGCAGGCGCTCCAGCGCGGGCCGAGCGAGATGCCGTGTCGTCATGGGTCCTCCGGCACGGCCAGGTATGCTGCCGCGAGCCAACAGGAGTGTCATGTCCGTTCGGGTCTACGACGAGGTGTCTCCGCTGCGCCGCGTGCTGGTGCACCGCCCGGGAGGCGAGGTCGCACGGATGACGCAGGACGAGCTGCACGAGCTGCTGTTCGACGACATCCTGTCGGCGGATGTCGCAGGGTCTGAGCATGATCTCCTCAGCCAGATCCTGGCCTCCGAGGGGGCAGAGGTGCTGGAGCTGTGCGACGTGCTCCGCGACGCCGTGGCCCGGGCGCCGGCGGACGCTCGCGAGGCGCTGGTGGCGTGTGTGGCGTCCAGCGAGGGACGCCCCGATCTCACTGGCCCGCTCGGCGAGCTGTCCGACGCCCAGCTCGCCGCCGCCTTGATCGAGGGGCTGCGGTGGTCCGACCTGCCAGGCGCCCCGCTCACCGCCGCCCGGCTCCACGCCCGGCATGACCCCAACGACCGGCCCCTGGCGCCGCTCCCGAACCTGATGTTCACCCGCGATCCATGCATCAGCGTGTACGACCAGGTGGTGCTGGGCCGCATGGCCACTCAGGCCCGCGCACGTGAGCCCCAGGTGGTGCAGTTCGCGCTCACCTACGGCCTCGACGTGCCGGTGCGGTTCCTGTTCGACCAGGAGGTCGGCGGCCATCCGCGGCTCAACGGCCTCGAGGGCGGCGACCTGTTGGTGGTAGACCGGCGGTTCCTGCTCATCGGCTGCTCCGAGCGCACCACCGCCGCCACGGTGGAGCGGCTCGCCCGCGATGTGCTGTTCCCCGCGTTCCCCGAGCTCGAGAGCGTGTACCCGGTGCTCATGCCGGCCAAGCGCTCCGTGATGCACCTCGACACGGTGCTCACCCAGATCGACCGGGACCTGTTCCTCGGCCACGCCCCGATGATCGTGCACGGCGAGGGCATCGAGGTGCTCCAGCTAAGGCGGGGCACACCGCCGAAGGTGCTCACCGACGCCACGGTGCTCGATGTGCTCCGCGCCGAGCTCGGCGACGCGGTGACCGTGGTGCCCTGCGGCGGGCACGATCCGGTGCACCAGCAGCGCGAGCAGTGGACCGACGGCGCCAATGCGGTGTGCCTCGGCCCCGGCCGCATCGTGCTGTATGCGCGCAACGCCCGCACCATCGCGCTGCTCGAGCGGGAGCACGGCTTCACCCGGGTGGCCCTCTCGGAGGAGCTCGACCCGGAGGTGCGCCAGGCCCGGCTCGTGCTCGCCCGCGAACACGCGCGGGTGGTATACACCTTCACGGGCAGCGAGCTGTCACGCGCCCGCGGCGGCGCCCGGTGCATGACAATGCCGCTACGGCGAGGCTGACCCAGGGCTCGTCCAGCAGCCCGCTTTCAGCCGCACTCGTCCCAGCTCTCCACCTCGCACACCACCCAGTCCGCCGGCACGCAGCCGCCGAACCACCAGCAAGTGTCGGGGTCGTCGGGCGGATGGGCCAGGGTCTCAACGGCCGGGCAGCCCAGGTTCCGGGGCTGGCAGCCGCGCGGCGTGGCCGCGGCGCCGAAGTCCACGCAGGCGCCGTCGGCCGTGGTCGTCACCGGCCGCCCATCGATCGGGCTGCACCCGGCCGACGCGCATTCCGCGGGCGCCGTCTCCCAGCACATGCCAGGGGCAGAGTCGGTGGTCGCGGTGGACGAGTCACCGTCCTTGGCCCCTCCACACGCACCCAACAGCAGCACCAGTCCGATCCGCATCCGCCCTCCCGGTCGCGCAGGAGACTCCCACACGCAGTTGCGGTGGCGAGCGGCACACGGAGGCGCCGATTACGCGTCTGAGGCTGGTAACCACTCTGTGCGACGACCCTCGGAGGCATGCCTTGACCGAGCCCCACGCCGAGCCCAAGTTCACCAAGAAGAACAAGCTCAACACGCGCTACTACGACCGCGAGCTCGCCCTGCTGCAGACCGAGCTCGTCAAGCTCCAGTACTGGGTGCGCGCCACCGGCACGCGGGTGGTGGTGGTGTTCGAGGGGCGCGACGCCGCCGGCAAGGGCGGCACGATCAAGCGCATGGCAGAGGTGCTCAACCCTCGGACCGCCTCGATCGTCGCCCTCGACAAGCCCACCGAGCGCGAGCAGACCCAGTGGTATTTCCAGCGCTACGTCGCCCACTTGCCGGCCGCCGGCGAGATCGTGCTGTTCGACCGCAGCTGGTACAACCGCGCCGGCGTCGAGCAGGTCATGGGGTTCTGCACCCCGGCGCAGCACGAGCAGTTCCTCCGCGCCTGCCCACGGTTCGAGATGCTGCTCATCCGATCGGGCATCGTGCTGATCAAGTACTGGTTCTCGGTGAGCGCTGACGAGCAGGAGCGACGGTTCCAGGCCCGGATCCACAACACGACCAAGCGGTGGAAGATCAGCCCGATGGACCTCGAATCCCGCAAGCGCTGGGTCGAGTTCTCCAGGGCGAAGGACACCATGTTCGAGTACACCGACACCAAGCACTCGCCGTGGTTCGTCGTGCCGTCGGATGACAAGAAGCGCGCGCGCCTGAACTGCATGCGACACCTGCTGTCGCGCTTCGCCTACCAGGACATGGTGCCAGGGCCCATCGAGCTGCCGCCGCGGCAGGACGACATCGGGTACGTGCGCCCGCCCATCGACGAGCAGACCTTCGTCCCCGATGCGTACCCGCTGTCGCCTACCAAGTGATCCCGGCGGACAGTGACCGTCAGTCCTCGTCCTCGTCCTCGTCCTCGTCCTCGTCCTCGTCCTCGTCCTCGTCGTCCTCGTCGTCCTCGTCGTCC
>JBLFXJ010000360.1:0-8100 GCA_047609825.1 Myxococcota bacterium | reverse complement strand
GCTCGGCGCCTCGCTTCACATCGAGGTGAGCGGAGCCCAGGCCTACGAGGAGGTGGTTCTCCTCCGGGGCGTGTCGGGGCTCGGAGATGGACCCTGTCCGGCGTTCCTCGGCGGCGCCTGCCTCGATCTGGCCGGTGCGGTGACCCGGCTTGGCAGCGTGTGGGTCGAGCTGGACGGCGGGGGCGCGCTCGACGTCCCGCTACCTGCGCGGCCCGACCTGGAGGGCCGGGAGCTGTGCGTTCAGGCGGTGGTGATCCGCGGCCGCGACGGCGGGCACACCGAGGTGTCACCGCCGGTGTGCCTGCTGCTCGGCCGCGACACGGACGGCGACGGCGTGCCCGACGTGTCGGACCCCTGCCCCGACGAAGCAGACGACGCCTGCCTCGGGCCGTTCTGCGAGCACCTGGGATGGAAGACGGGCAGTGCGGACTGGTCCTGCCCAGTGGGCATGCGGATGCCGGCGCTGGGCGAGTGGGACCTGGTGGAGCCGTGCCTGGAGGACGCCGACTACGACCTGTTTGGCTACTACCAGGACGTGGCCTCGTCGGTCGGCGGGTGCAACTGCAAGTGGAACGGCGGCTGGTGCGGTCAGCCGTCGATCGAGACGCTGCGTGAAGGGCGGATGTGCGGCGACTATGCGCAGCTGCACGTGTGCGTGGAGTAGGCCTGGAGCCGGGCGCTCAGCCCGCCGCGGACGGCATCGTGGACCCTCTCGCCCGGGCGCTCCGGAACCGCGCGCGCTCGCATCGGGGTTCGCAGCGTGGCGTATGCTCGGCCCCCCTGCGAGGCGACGATGGCCGGCGATCCGCGACCCCCGAAGATGGTGCTTCCCCCAGAGGCCTACGACGTGCTGCCGGAGGGCGTCGAGTACCCTCCGGTGATTCCCGCCCACGTAGACATGCCGGAGCTCACGCCGCGTGCTGTGCTGGTGGGCATGGTGGTCGGAGTGTTGTTCGGGGCGGCCAACGCCTATCTCGGGCTGAAGGTGGGCCTCACCGTCTCTGCGAGCATCCCGGCTGCCGTGATCGGGGTGGCGATCTTCCAGCTGCTCCGCGGCGGCACGCTGCTCGAGACCAACATCGTGCAGACCATCGGGTCTGCCGGAGAGTCACTTGCAGCCGGCGTGATCTTCACGCTCCCGGTCCTGTTCCTGTGGGACCTGCACCCGGGCTTCTGGGTGATCTTCCCGCTGTCGCTGCTCGGCGGCCTGCTCGGCGTGTTGTTCATGATCCCGCTCCGGCGGTACCTGATCGTGCAGGAGCACGGGCGGCTGACCTACCCGGAAGGCACCGCATGCGCCGAGGTGCAGGTGGCCTCGCAGGCGGGCGGTGAGGCCGGCCGCCTGCTGTTCGCGGGCATGGGCGTAGGCGCGCTGTACACGGCCCTGCAGAAGTTCGGGCACCTGTTCCCGGAGGAGCCGGACTGGGTGATCGACCACGTCGGATACCGCACGTCGGTGGGCGGCGATGTGACCGCCGAGCTGTTGGGCGTCGGGTACATCATCGGGCCCAGGGTGGCGGCCGTGATGCTCGCCGGCGGCACGGTGGGCTGGCTGGTGATCATCCCGTTGATCTACGTGTTCGCGGGCGCCGACCCGGTCGCCCCCGAGCTGGTGACCCCCGTATCGGCGATGGGCAGCTTCGACGTCTGGAATGCCTACCTGCGGTACATCGGCGCAGGAGCCGTCGCGTTCGGTGGGCTGTTCACGCTGCTGAAGAGCACGCCGACGCTGATCGACAGCTTCCGGCTCGGTCTCGCAGCGCTCCGGGAATCGTCGGACGCGCCGCCGAAACGCACCGATGACGAGCTCGGGCTGTGGTGGGTCGGCGGGGGCATCGCCACCATCGGGCTGCTGGCGTCGATCCTCCCGCTGATGGCCACCGGCGGATCCATCGGGTTCGTGGCCGGTGGTGCCGTGGTGGTGTTCAGCTTCTTCTTCGTGACGGTGTCATCCCGCATCGTTGGGCTGATCGGCTCGTCCTCAAACCCGATCTCGGGCATGACCATCGCGACGGTGCTGGTGTGCGCGCTGCTGTTCGGCGAGATGTACGCCGCCGAGGAGGCCCGGGTGGCGGTGCTCACCATCGGCGCGCTCGTGTGCATCGCCGCCGCCATCGCCGGCGACACGTCCCAGGACCTGAAGACCGGGTTCTTGGTGGGTGCGACGCCGCGCCGGCAGCAGCTCGGCGAGGTTGTCGGCGTGATCGCGGCGGCGCTGGCGATGAGCACGGTGCTCACGTTGTTCGAGCCCCAGATCGTGTCTGGAGCATTCAAAGCGCCGCAGGCCAACCTGATCCGGCTGGTGATCGACGGCGTACTCGACGGAAACCTGCCGTGGGCGCTGGTGTTCGTCGGCGCGGCGATGGCGTTCTGCGTCGAGATCCTCGGCCTGCCGACCCTGGCGTTCGCGGTGGGGCTGTACCTCCCGATCCATCTGGCCGTGCCGATCATGGCCGGCGGACTGGTGCGGCTGGCCGTGGACAAGCTGGCGCCCGCTGACGAGGTGGAGCACCGTCGGGAGGTGGGCATCCTGTTCGGCTCGGGTCTCATCGCCGGAGCCGCGCTGATCGGGGTGCTGGGCGCCACGCTGGCGTTCTTCGAACTGGGCTGGTTCGCGGCGCCGGAGGGCCCGATGGCCTTCGCGAACAGCCGCGGGCTCGTCGCGTTCCTGGTACTCGGAGGCGTGCTCACCTTCGTGGCGCTCGGCCGGCCGGGCCGGCGCCGGTCGGAGTGAGCGGTCGTGGTTGTCGGCGCCGCATCGGCGCCCACAACCCATGCGGTCGGCGGGGTCAGGGAAGCGCTCGCTTGACGCCGTCCGCCGCCACCCACGTGACGAGTCCCAACACCAGCGCCAGCGCCGCGCTGGGAGCTGGGACCGCGACGAAGTGCAGCAGCCCGTTCAGACCCGGCAGGAAGGTCACCCCGAGCGCCATCAGCAGAGCACCGCCGACAACCCATGGGAACACCGGGTTCCAGGTTCCCAGCAACTCCAGCGCGCTGTGAGACCTCGACCGGTTGACCAAGATGAGCCCGACGTTGCTCACCATCAGGGTGAGGAAGGCCATGCTCCTCGCGCCGTCGTCCGTCTGGCTCCGCAGAGCCCAGGCGAACACCCCCATCGTCACGATGAGCACGGCGACCCCCTGGAGGGATGCCACCAACAATGTCCTGCCGTCGAGCATGGCCAGATCGCGTGGGCGGGGCGGCCGTCGCATGTTGTCCACCTCCGCCGGCTCCGCTTCGAACACGAGCGAGCAGGCCGGATCGATGATCAACTCGAGCAGGACGATGTGAACGGGCAGGACCGCGGCAGGCCAGCCAAACACCACCGGGAGGATGGACAGGCCAGCGAGCGGCACGTGAATGGCCACGATGTAGGCCATGGACTTCCGCAGGTTGGAGAATATCCGCCGGCCGTGGGCCATCGCCGTCACGAGGCTCCCGAAGTCGTCGTCGATCAGGACCAGGTCCGCGGACTCGCGGGCCACCTCGGTCCCACGCTGGCCCATGGCGACCCCGATGTCGGCCGCGGTGAGCGCGGGTGCGTCGTTCACGCCGTCACCGGTCATCGCCACCGTGTGTCCAGCCGCCTGCAGGCACTGAACGATCCGGAGCTTGTCTTGGGGCTTGATCCGAGCGGCCACGAAGGTGGAGCCGAGCCTGGCGGTGAGCTCCACATCGGTGAGATCCGCGCACTCAGCCCCCGTCAGCGGTGGTGCAGTGGGCAGACCCGCCCGGCGGGCGATGCTCAGCGCCGTGGTCGGGTAGTCCCCCGTGATCATCAGGATCCGCACACCCGCCGCGTGGCAGTCCGCGATTGCGGCCGGAACCTCCGGGCGCAGTGGATCCTCGAACGCCACGAGCCCGTCGAACCGGAAGGCGAAGTCGTGCTGCTCGGCCGGTAGGTCCTCGCCGTGGTGATCCGCGTGGGCCACGCCCAGCACTCGAAGCCCCTGCTCGGCCAACCCCTCGACCACCGCTGCCAAGGGCGCCAGCCTGGCCGCGTCCAGGTGGCAGAGGTCGAAGATGGCTTCTGGTGATCCCTTGGCGGCCACCTGACGCACCAGGGCGCCGTCACCTTGCTCCCAGGCACGGGTCATCGCGAGCAGCTCAGGGGACAGGGGGTACTCCCGCCGGAGGCTCCACCCTGGATGGAGGTGCTCGGTGTGCTGCAGGGTGGCGTTGGCCAGCGCGTGGATGGCGAGCTCCATCGGCTCTGTCGGCTCGGCCGGGCTGGCCAGGAGCGCGAACTCGACGACCGCGTGCAGCTCCTCATCGAGTGCGCGGGGCACATCGTCGAGCACTCGGGGTGTGGTGTCTGGAGCCCAGAGCGCGCGGACCACCATCCGATTCTGTGTGAGGGTGCCGGTCTTGTCGGTGCAGAGCAGCGTGGTGGTGCCGAGAGCTTCAATCGCCGCCATGTTCCTGGTCAACACGCCGGCTCGTGAGAGGCGGAAGGCCCCCAGCGCCAAGAACACGGTGAGCACGACCGGGAACTCTTCCGGCAGCAGCGCCATCGCCGTGGCCAGGCCGCTGAGCAACCCCTCGACCCACAGGCCACGCGTCAGGCCGTAGACCAGGGTGACGCCCAGCGACAGCACGCCGGCGGCCACAGCCACGACCCGAACCAGCCTGCGCGTCTCGTCCTGCAGAGCGCTCCGCCCTCCCTTCAGCGATGCCAACGCCTGGCCGATCCGGCCCATTTCCGTGTTGCTGCCGATGGAGGTGACCTCCATCAGCCCCTGACCGCGCACGACCATCGCGCCCGCGAACAGAAACGGCGTGTCGTCGCCGCCAGGTGCCCCAGCGGCCACATCCTCGTCGCGAACTGGCCGCTTCCGAACCGCGACCGACTCTCCCGTGAGCGCGCTCTCGTCGATCGAGACGCTGCTGCCCTCCCGGAGCACCCCATCGGCAGCCACGCGGTTGCCTTCGCTCACGACCACGATGTCACCGACGACGACCTCCGAGGTGCGGATGCACCTCCGCCGACCATCCCTGACCACGACCGCCTTGGGGAGCGAGAGGTCCTTCAGCGCATCCAACGCCCGTTCGGTGCGGCGTTCCTGGACCACGGTGATCCCGATGATCACACCCACGAAGCCGAGCAGCATCGCGGCTTCCCCTGGATCGCCGAGCAGGACATACAGGGACCCGCACGCCACCAACAAGAGGAACATGGGTTCTTTGAGGACTTCGAATGCGATCCGCAGGATGGTCCGGCGACCGGGATTCGGCAGTTCGTTGGGGCCCAGCGCCACATGCCGGTCAGCGGCCTCTTCGCTGGTGAGACCCAGGACGCCCGAGGCGTCGACGGGGTGAGCGCTTGCCGAGTGCCGGCCGACAGACATCATCCAGGCCACCCGCTGTCGACCACGTCAGGCGGATAGAGCGAGGTCAAGACGATGGCGGGGTCGCACTGCCACAACATGGCGGCACCATGGCATGCGCGCGAGCGGTGCGCTGGGCCATCTGAACACCCTCACCCGACGCCGCGATACGCCGCGCTCGGGTTTGCCACCGGCGTCCCCCTACAGCGAGCCGCAGAGCGTGAGCTGTGCATCGTATGCGTTCAGGATGTCGGTGCAGCCCATGGCGCCCAGCTCGGGCCCCGCCCGGAACGGCCCCGCGACATTGCAGTCGTCCGGGGTCATGCCCCAGTCCTGCAGCTCGTCGTCCTGGTCCCTGTGCTGGATGCAGCAGTTGTTGGACACGGTGTGCTTGTAGTCCTTGCCCTCGAACGCCGGCGCGATGGCCCCGAGCACGGACTGGGGCGCCACGTCGTAGCCGGGGTCGCACACCCCGGCCGACCCGTCGAGGTAGTAGCAGCGGCCGTCGATCTCGACATCGCTGGCCGGGTCGCAGGTGCCCATCACGCCACAGGTGACGCCGGAGGTGGCCGAGTCGACGCCGTCCGGTCCGCGGATGACGGCCGCCTCGACGCACATCGGGAGTGGGTCATCGGGCACCTCACGGGTGAGCACCACGACCCCGTCGCGGCCGGCCCGCCCGCTCATGACGAACTTGGGAGTGGCCAGATCCAAGCAGACCCCGCCCATGATGGCGGGGCAGCTCCCACCGAGGTGGCCTCGCATCAGGTACACGAGCTCGCCGTCGTCCAGCCCGCTCACCTCGACCGTGAACACACCACCGACGCCGGCGTTGAGGATGCGGAGGCCGAGGTCACCTGCGGGCGGCGACAGCTCCACCGCTCCAGACCACTCCGCCGGAAGCTCGTCCCCATCCACCGGGGCCCCCGCACAACCGAGCAGGGCCAAGAATGCGAATCGCGACATCTCCACCTCCCACGGGAGGGTCGCATGCGCCATCCGTCGGGGCAAGGACCAGATGGACGAGTTCGATACCACGTTTTCGGGACGAGAGACCTGGCGCGGGGCGAGCTGCCGGGGCATCCGACCCCTCATCGAACCGGCCCGTTATGTCGTCACACCGGAGACACCATGCGCACATTCGTCCTCGCCCTCCTGCTTCCAACCCCCGCTCTGGCCCAGGTGCTGACCATCGACGGCGCCTGCCCGGGGCTGATCGACCTCGAGGTCACCGGAGCGCTCCCGGGCACCGACGTGGCGCTGGTCGCGGCGCGCGGGCCGGGGGCCGCAGTGTTCCCAGGTGGGCCGTGCGCCGACGTGCGGAGCGGCCTGGCCGACCCACTGAGGTTGCTCACCAGCGTGCGTACGCCCGATGGCACCGTGTCACTGTCCCCCACCGTGGGCGGGGGTGCCTGCGGGGCATCGGTGGTCGCCGTCGACCTCGAGACGTGCATCGTCTCGGCACCCGCGGTGATCGGCGCTGGCGTCGGCGGCGGGTTCACCGCCGTGGATTCGCGTGCCCGTGCATTTGGTGGCCCGTGGACGCTGCATCGGGTGGACGTGGACGCCGGCGTCGTGGTCCCGGTCGCTGAGATCGAGGTTGGCGTCACCCGCATCACGTACACGCCCGAGGGCCGCCTCGTCGGCCTCACCGCGGAAGACCCGCCGCGCCTGGTCGCCATCGACCCGGACACTGGCGCCTTCACGCCCCTGCTCACCACCACCTTCCCGTTCGGCCACGGCTCCGGAATCGCCTGGGCCGACGGTGCGCTGTGGGGCTGGAGCGAGGGCGGCGACCACCTCGTCGCGTTCGACCTCGACGCCGGCACCGACACCCCATTGGACGTAGGGCTGGGCACGGCGGCCAACTGCATCTTCACCGGGGCGGATGGCACGCTGTACGACGTGAACGGTGGCGCTGTGTACGAGGTGGACACGGTCGGACTGGTGTCCACCTACGTCGGGGCCATCGACGGTTTCGCCGACGGCGGGGCCAAGACCAACGGCTGCACGCTGCACGACGGGGAGCTGTACATGAATGCCGACTTCGCGCCGCACCTGTACCGGGTGGACCTGGCCACGCTGACGGCCACGGCCACGGGCATCGACCTGCCGGAGCACGTGAACGGCATCGCGTCGGGTCGGCCGTAGCCGTCCACCGGCCGGGCACCAGGTGGTTCACGGACCCAGGCGATTTGGCTCAGACGTCCTGCCCTACTCCCCCGCCAGGTGCACGGCCATCCACGCCGCCATCCGCGCGTCTTCGCCAGCCCGGTGGGCGCCTCCTTCCCAGGGACAGGCGGCCCCGTTCGCGTTGGCGAACGCCACCGCCGCCTTGAGCTTCGGGCCGGTGGACCGGTTCATCGCACGTCGCGCGGTGAGCTGGATGTCCTCGCCGCGCCGAAGGCCGGTGCGACGGAACAGGCGCCACGGGTCGCGCTCGAGGAACCAGAAGTCGAACGCCTGGTTGTAGGCGCGGATCTCCTCGACGCCGAACCGCTCCACCACGCGACCGATCCACCGCTCGAACCGCGCCGCCGCCTGGTCGCTGGGCAGTCCCTCGCGGAGCACCTGCCGCGGCCGGATTCCATGGACCCCCATCGCCCGCTTCGCCTGCCAGCTGTGCAGGTGGGCCTCGGGCTGGCGCACGAAAAACGCGATCTGCGACACCACGCGGGCGTCCGCCGTGACCACCACGGCGCCGACCTCGATGATGCGTCCGCGGAAGCCGCCGCCGTTGTTCGGGAAGCCGGTGGTCTCGGTGTCGAGC
>JBLFXJ010000359.1:0-8109 GCA_047609825.1 Myxococcota bacterium | reverse complement strand
CATCTCCGCGCCGGCCTCGCGCCAGATCGCTGCACGCCACGCGACCAATGGCCACCATGCGCACCAGACGGCGAGCACGAACAGCGGGCCGGCAGTCACCACAGTCTGGAGCCACTCCGGCGTGATGATCACGGCCACGCCTTCGGCGTTCACCGCGACCCCATCTGCACCGTCTCGCCCTCACGAGCGAGGGTCACCCGAGGCCGCTCATGCCCCGCCCACGTCTCTGCCAAGCGGTCCAGATCGTCGTCTGAGGCATCCGGGAGGTGGTGGAACAGCACCAGGTGCTCCACACCGGCCGCCTTGCACAGGCCCACTGCGTACTCGGGGTAGCTGTGCCCCCAGGTCATCTTCTCCAGGTACTCGGCACGGTCGTACATGGTGTCGTACACGACGCAGTCGCAACCGCTGAGGAACTCCACCACACGACGCTCGGTGCGCGGCGGCTCACGCCCCGCGAGCAAGCCTTCACCGGGCCGCACGAACGGGGCTGTGTCGGTGATGTAGGCGATGGACCGCCCGCCTGCTGACACCCGGTAGCCCAAGGATCCGCCCGGGTGATTGAGCGACAACGCGTCCACCTCGAACCCGCCAGCGGCGAACTGCCTCCCGGAGCGCACCGCCCGAAAAGTCACATCCGACGGGAGATCCCGCAGCCTTGTAGGATGGTACACACCGTTCAGGTAGCGGCTGAGTTTCTCTCGAGCCTCTTCGTCGGAGAACGCAGGCACGCCGATGCGCACCTCGTACCCTGGCGTGTAGATCGGCAGGAAGAACGGGAAGCCGAACACATGATCCATGTGCAGGTGCGTGAACAGCAGATCCAGCTCGCGGTGCTGCTCGCCGACCAACTTGTGGCCGAGCAAGCGTGCGCCGGTACCGCAGTCGAGCACCAGCGGCGCAAGCCCATCGGAGCGCACTTCGACACATGACGAGTTGCCACCCCATCTGGAGGTGGCAGCACCCGGTGTCGGAATCGATCCGCGTACGCCCCAGAAGTTCAGCTGCACCGTGGTGCCACCGGGTGACCCGTGAACAGTGGAGACGGGCCCGCCTCGCCAGGCTCGTCGACGTGAGAACGGCCTGATTCGCTCCCCATCGCCTCTCCAGCGTGCATGGCGACTGGCGCCGACGCAGCTTCCGAGTGGCGCGCGGTACAGGATTCGAACCTGTGACCTTTGGCTCCGGAGGCCAACGCTCTATCCAGCTGAGCTAACCGCGCAGAGACTCGGATGCCTCACGGCACGCCATCCCTATCCGATGCGCCGACCCTGTCAACATGCGGGCTCACGCTCGCCCGAGGATCCATGAGCGCAGCGATGGCAGCACCTCGGAATCCCACGAACCGCCGTTCCGCGCCGCAGCGTAGGCTCTAAACAACCCACCCACGACGAGGGTTGCTTCGTCGTACAGGTGCAGCCGTTCGAACACGAGCTCTGCATCCCCGTCCTTGACTACCTGCGGGAGCTTGAGCCCCTGCAGGTGTACAGCTGCACCCTTCAGCGTGACGAAGTACTCGCGGTCATCACGCCGCACGCCCAACCGCAGGTCCTGCAGAACCTTGCCGCCTGCGAGCGCTGCGCGTGCCTCGATGGTCGCCGACGGGTTCTCACCCGTCATCACCGCCGACACGCGCGTGTCTTCGGGGTTCCTGAACGCCAGCCGCTCGTCTACCCAGACATCGACGCGACCAACAGGGTCGTCGAGCTTGAACACTCCGGCGTTCTGCTCGCTCGCCCACCACACCCAGGAGTAGAACTCACTGGCCACATGAGGCAGGACTGGCAGCCCGCGATCGTCTTCATCGGCCATCACGCCTCCACGTCGGTGAGCCGGACGGCCGAGGCCCCGAGGGTGACCTGGGGAGCGTGCGCGGACAGCTGCTCCACCTGCTCCCGATCGGCGAGGAAGTCCAGCGGGCTCCATGGGATGAGCCGCAACCCGAAGGTGCGGAGGAAGCGCTTCCGGAATCGGTCCGCCTTGCTCTCGGACAGGCTGTGGAGCAGCAGGTACCGCTGGGAGAGGCACCAAGCCGCCTCCGTGACCGCCACCGAGGGCAAGGTGCGGGCGAGCCAGGTGTGCTCCAGCTCGTCCTTCAGGTCGCTCCGAACAGACGCCGGACAGCGCTCGAGCTCCCGCTCCTTGCACCACTCCTGGATCTTCTTCTGCAACGTGGCGCGAAATAGCTTCGCGGGCAGACGCTTTTTGTCGACGCGCAGCGCGAACACCGCGTAGTCGTCGTACAACCACTGGTTGAAGTCGTCGAAGGTGGTGTCGAGCAGGTTGTGGACCTGCACCCAGCCCTCGACCTCCTCCTTGCCTTGCGCTGTGGCAGGTTCCCTGAACGCGTACGAGTTCAGGCCATCGCGGAACTGCTCCCGCCATTCACCGGGGAGATCCCCCACCACGCGAAATCGTGCGACGGTCATCGCACCGCTCATGATGCCCATGGTTCGGTCTCAGGCCTCCGTGAGGTTTGCGAGGGCATGCCGGAAGATCGTTACTTCCACGCCCCCCTTGACCTCGAGCCCGAACTCGTAACGGCTGAACCACAGCACGCGCCCGCGCAGCGTCTCGCCCTCCAACAGCGTGACCGCGACCTCACGCGACGAGTCGAGGTAGCCGTACATCCGACGATCACTGCAGGAGTACCGGTCTTGGGGCCGAGTGGCGGGCGCCTTGGGATCCTTGGAGAGCGCCTTGTCACTCCGCACGGCCTTCCGCACCTTCTTCCATAAGGTGGGTTCGTAGCCGTACTTCACCTCGAGCTTGTGAATCTCGGTCTCCACGCCGTCCACGTCGAGGGTGAACGAGTAGGCGTCCACGGCGCGCACCACGCCGCGAAGTCGTCGACGGTCAGTCAGCGCCAGCTCCAGCGCTGCTTCGGCGACCAGGATCGAACGATCGCGGTTCTCGGTGCGATGAGCGTCCAGGCGCCTGCGGGCCAACACCTGATCGAGCTCGGCATGGCCGATGGCGATTTGGGTGGCGAGAGCACGCGAGAGGTCGTGCTTCTCCATGAGGCGGGTGACCTGGTCGCGCCGTGCCAGGCGCTCCAAAGCATCGTTCAAGTCGAGGTTGCCATAGGCGATCGCCATAGCCATCTGGTAGGGCAGACCTGACTCATGGAGCTCGTCCGCACGGCGACGGATCTCCGGGTCAACCTTCTTCCGCCGCTGCCGACGGTCGGGAGATGCCTTGTGTGCGGCCGTGGTCATGTGCAAACCCCCATGGGCGCCGCCGCGCCCCAGACACCGAAAAACCTAAGTTTGTTCGTCAATCTGGTCAAGCCCTGGTCATAGCGCGACGAGAGCATCCCGCATCTCGGTCAGAAGGCCCCGCATCGAGCCTGTCGAGGTGCGGATCACCAGCGCCCGACCCGTGGCGTACACGGCGTCCGCTTCTGGCGTGCAGGTCACCGCCGCGAGCACCACTGCGTCAGTGCGGACCACGTCCCCTTCCGACTCCGTGCGGCTGCGTGGGCCGACTCCGGGCCGGAATCTGAGCTCGATCCTAGGGTCCATCGCAGCAACCAGCATTCGGTGCCAACGGGGCTGGACATTCACGAACAGAACCCGCCGAAGACCGTTGAGCATGAGCCGCTCGCCAACGCGTCGCATGAGCGCGTTGAGCTCTGGCTTACTCGGCACCTCGGCCCTGTCGGGGGCAACGACCACCGACGCGCCGTCGAACCCGTCAGGCGCGTCCGCATCGACCAACACGAGGTGTCGTGCCAGCAAGTTGCGCACAGAAGCGGCGTCGGTCACCCGGATCAGTGGCAGCAGATCACGGAACACATGCACCCGCGCCAGCGCCATGACCGCCCGCTCAGCCTCGTCGTGCCCGCGCAGCCCCCGCTCTTCGAGCAGCTTGGCGAGGCTCGAGCCGAGCGCCTCGCGGGCGCGCTCGACATCGAGGGCCACCGCCTTCGTCTCCGCCTGCCTGAGCTGCGCATCGGCAAGGCTCTCCTCGACCCGATTTCGGCGCTCACCCAGGCGGACCTCACGTGAGGAGAGCTCCTCCCAGCGCACGGCCAGGCTCTCACGCTCCGCATCCAACGCCTCGCGCTCAGCATCCAGCGCAGCGTGCTGCAGTGCGATGCGCTCGCGCAGCTCGAGCTCGTCGGCTGCGAGGCGCGCCCGCGCTCCATCGAGGGCCTCCCGATCCGCACGCAGGTGCTTGCGCGTTCGCTCGAGGCGCTCCTTGGCCTGCTCGATGGTCCGTAGAGCGTCGTTCGTAGCCGCTGACGGCGTGGCTACGGGCTCGGAAGGCGCCGCCGACGGCGTGGCTTGCACGTCGGGCCGGGGCGACGCCGCGCCCACCTGAGGACTCCGGCTGTTGACCTGCACCACCCCGGGGACCAGCTTCGCCATGAGGTCGTCCGGCCGTCGCGTCACACCCTGCGTGCGGGAGGTCGGTTCGCGGGTCGACCGCGCCTGCACGGCGGTGCCAGGCTTCAGCTGCAGCCGGACTCGCGCCACGATGGGGTCCGCGATCATATCCTGCGGATTGCGGTACCGTTCGAACCCGAGCGCGTGCAGGACCTCGAGGACTTCTGACGGCGTGCGGCGCAGTTCCTTCGCCAGCTTTCGAACCCGGACACCCACCCTGCCTCCTCCACGCCGCTGACACCCACACGGTCACGGCCTGGTAACGCCTCGGACCCGGGTGGCACGGACGCCGGGGGCGCGAATCAGTCTCAGGCGGCAACGCCGCCGGTCCTGGTCAGCACTCCTCCACCGAGCGAACCTGAACGAGGAGGTCACCGACCATCCCGATCCCGGCCCCATCCAGCACGTCACCGCGGACCAGGACCTGACGGCCCACGAGGTCCGCGGGAATCTCGCCGTACAGGCCCAGACGTCGACCATCTGCGGTGACGAGGCGCCACGCTCCGGTACCCACGTCGATCCGCTCCAGCATTCCGGTCCATTTCATCATGCGCCTCGCTCTTCAATCCGTTGCGCACCCGCCAGACCCATGCCGACGACCATCGCCAGCGATGCGTTCGCACCGAGCCACACTGTGGCCGCTGTCGCCGGCAGCCACCAGGGCTCCAGCGTTCCCGTGGCGGCGCCGTGGAACAGGTGCGCGGCGATACCGCAGGCCAGGCCGGTCGCCACCGCCCTGGTGGGACGGAACGCTCCCAGCGTGAACCCAACCGCCAACGGCAGCGCCGCGGAGAGCCACAGCGGGAAGTGCATCCACCCAGGCCCGAGGAGGACGCCCGGCCACTCCAGCACCGGACGGATCGCGATCTGGAGCAGGAGCGCCTCCGGGAGGGGGAACACGGTGAGGAAGAACAGGCCGCCCGCAGCGAGTGCGGCCACCCCGCCCGATGCGAGCCCGAACCCAGCGCGGGTGCCGGCCAGCTGCGTCACCAGCAACGCGACCAGCCCACCGAGCAGGAATCGATACATGCTGTGGTTGACCTCGGTACGGCCCAATGCCGCCCCGAGATCCAGCGTGCCGTAGCCATACCGCTCATTCCACGTGGCGCCTCGCGCCGTGTCCAGCAGGAGGCGCTCGACGGCGGCCGGCGGAAGCCCCTCCGAAAGGAGCACAGCGGCTGCCCCAGCCACGTGCGGGGTGGCCATCGACGTCCCCTGGTACTCGACGTAGTGGTGGCCTCCCCGACCATCCACCGTGTCTTGCAGGATTCCGCCCCCGGCAACGCGCTTGTCGCCGCCCGGCGCGGCGATATCGACGCCCTTGCCGTACGAACTGTAGGGCGCCAGACTGCCATCCGGACCCACCGCAGACACACCGATGGTCTCCTCCAGCGCCCCCGGCCAGCCAACGCCTCGCCTCCCGGAGTTCCCTGCTGCAGCCACGACGATCACGCCCTGTGCCCGCGCCTTCTTGATCGCGTTGTGGATGACTGCGGAGTAGCCCCCACCGAGGGACAGGTTGATTACGTCGGCGTCTTCGTCCACCGCGTAGTCGATGCCGGCGGCGATCCATGCCGAGCTGCCGAAGCCCTGCGCCGAGAGCACCTTCACGGGGAGGATGATCGCGGCGGGTGCTACCCCTGCGACACCAATCCCGTTGTTCGTGGTCTGTGCGATCGTTCCGGCGACGTGGGTGCCGTGCCCCTGGTCATCGGCGGCGGTGGCGGCGCCCGGGACGAACGATGCGCCCGTGAGCATCTCCGTGCCCTCGAGGTCCTCGACCCGCGTGACGCCGGTGTCGACCACGGCGACCACCACGCCCGCGCCGCGCGCCGTATTCGCCCAGGCCGTCGGCGCGTTGATCGCGCGGAGGTTCCACTGCTTGTCGTACATCGGATCGTCGGGGAAGCCGTACGCCGACATCTCGATCTCAGGCTCCGCAGCCTCGACCAGCGGATGGCCTGACAGGGAGGCGAGGGCGTGTCGCATGGAGGGCACTCGGCCCGCTGCCAGCGCCTCGTCTACCGCCAGTGGGTGGACCCAGTCGAGGTCGGCACCCACGAGTCCCTCGATGATCGCGAGATCCGCCTCGGACGCGCCATCGACCAGGTCGACGACCAGCGTGCCGCCGGAGGATCCAGCCTCGACCGCCGGCGGAACCGGCAGCTCCCGATGAGCATCATCCGGCCCGAACGCGAACACCGTAGCGATGGTCAGTCCGAGCAGGGAGAGTGTGGCAAGTCGGCTCACGGTCACCTCGCACGGTGGTCTTACGGGTGACGACACCCGGATCTTTCATGCGCTTCCCGATCACCGTATCCAACGGATGCCATCCACCTCTGCAGCGTGACGCCTCGAGACGCCAATGCCTGAAGAACGGCGGCCGCGAGGCGCCCTACTCCACGACGAGATCGCCTGGAAGAAGAGCTGCGACACCGTCCTTGAGCACCCAATCAAGGCGCACCAAGCGCTCCACGGTACGCGTGGGCAGGCCGGCTGGCAGCGCGACGGACACCGTCGGGGCACGCGCCGACTTCAGGTCTTCGAGCATCACCTCGAAGAAGGTCATCCGCTTCGGCAGTCGCTCGATCGCCCAGTCGCCCTCGATCTCCGCCAGCTCCGCCGCCTTGGCGAGGGCTACGTCTAGGCCACCGAGCTCGTCGACCAGGCCACGTGACAGGGCCTGCTCTCCGGTCCACACGCGGCCCTGCGCCACGGCGTGGGCCTGCTCGCGGTCGAGCGACCGCCCCTCACTCACCCGCGTGAGGAAGAGCTCATAGAAGTCCTCGAGGAACCTCCGGTACACCAGCCGCCCCTCGTCGCTGAAGCTCGACGAACTGGACAACAGGTCCGCCTGCTCGCCCCGCTTCCAGGTGTGCTCGGTCATCCCGAGCTTCTCCCAGGTGCCACCGAGATCGATCTTCCCGCCGAACACTCCGATGGAGCCGGTCAGTGTCATCGGCTGGGCCACGATCCAGTCGGCTGGCGCGGCGATGTAGTAGCCACCACTCGCCGCATAGTCGGCCATCGAGACCACAACCGGCTTTCCGGTGGCCTGTGTACGACGAATTTCACGCCACATCATATCGGACGCGAGGCCAGAGCCGCCCGGGCTGTTGACCCGGAGAACCACCGCCACGATCCGATCGTCGTCGCGGACCGATTCCATCCAGTCGGCGAACGCCCGATCCCCGAGCATGCCCTCGCCAAACAGCGCATCACGCGGGTCGCCGGACACAATGGCACCCTCGGCATGCACCACCGCGATCGCTTTGTCACCCTTGCTGGCGGTCGCTCGCACGCCCTTGATGTACTCGTCGAGGCTGGTGAGGTTCTCGTCCGCCGCCTCGTACGCCTCGAGATCTGGCGGCGCGTCCAGCGCAGCGCTCCACTCGTCGGTCCCGTGCGTGTCGAGCGCTACCCGGACTGCATCCCCGTACGCCAGAGCATCCACCAGGCCGCGGTCCAGCGCGTCTGTCGGGGACATCGCGGGACGGTCCACCAGAGCCTGGAGTCGCGCAGGCGGCATCCCGCGCCCATCGGACACAGCACTGAGCCACCCCGCCCAGAGCGAGTCGAGCAGGGTGTCGGTGGCCTCGGAGGCAGCCTCGCTCGGCTCGGCGCGTTGGTAGGGCTCAATGGCGCTCTTATAGTCGCCGACGTGCTCAAAATCGCCCTTCGCACCGATCTTCTCGAACGTGCCAGCGTAGTAGGTGAT
>JBLFXJ010000358.1:0-8129 GCA_047609825.1 Myxococcota bacterium | reverse complement strand
GTTGACGCAAGAACGGACCAAAGCTGGCCCGCCGGCCATCCATCCCATGCGGCCGACACGCCACGATGGCGTGGCTCCCCACAGCGTGCGTCGAGTACCCGACGAGCTGGACCGGCTGGAGTGCGGCGCGCAGTTGGTCCATCCGCTGTGCATGCCGCCGGGCATCGCCGAGCGACCGACGACCGGCGGTCAGCGCATCCACAACCAGCGTTGTCGGTGCCGGACCGTCGTGATTGCCCGGCACCAGCAGAGCCGGAGTGCGGAGCGCCGACACCCGGGCCGC
The DNA here is from genome assembly GCA_047609825.1 of Myxococcota bacterium. Classification (GTDB taxonomy): domain Bacteria; phylum Myxococcota_A; class UBA796; order UBA796. The sequence goes on along the minus strand of JBLFXJ010000358.1, from coordinate 7,846 downwards.
CACGTCGAGCAGCTGCCGATGCCACATCGTGGGCAGGTCGCCGACGAAGAGCACCGCGTCCGCCCGCTCGGCGTCAATCCACGCCACGTCCTCGGCGGTCCATTGATCATGTACGTCGCCGACGACGATCAGTCGGCACCCCTCAGGTGTCACGTGAACCCACCCGCGGCGGCACGGCCGATCCGCACGCGCGGCGCGCCGAGGGGGGTGATAGGATGGTCCACTAACGGCCTCCGAACCGGCCGATGGCGCACCAGATCCGCAGCTTTGCCCTGCAGATCCGGTGGGCTCTCAACGGATCTCTCAAGGGTGATCGATGCGTCCATTCCGCCCGTCTCCCGCCACGCGCCACGCGTACCGGTACCTCGCCGGGTTGCTGCTGGCCGGGGTGCTCGTGTTCCCGGGGGCCGCCACCGCGGCCGACACCAGCGACACCAGCGCCCTCCCACACACCGGTGACACCGGTCTGCCTGCGATTCCACCGCCACCTGGTGGCCTCGGCATCATCATCAACGAGGTCCTCGCCGATCCGGATGGCGACGGCGTGGAGGGCGACGCGAACTGCGACGGCGTTCGCGACGCGACCGATGACGAGTTCATCGAGATCGTCAACATCTCCGGCGCGCCCTTCGACCTCACCGGCTGGGGCCTGAAGGACTCGGACGGCGCCGGCGCCGACCACGTGTTCGGCGCGCTCATCCTGCAGGCCGGCGAGGCCGTGGTCGTGTTCGGCGGAGGCACCCCCACCTTCGACGGCACCTCCGGCAACCCCGAGCCGTGGTGCACGGTGGCGCTGCCCCCACAGGTGCACTTCGAGACCGCGAGCAGCGGCGGGTTCAACCTCGACGGCGGCGGCGGCGACGAGGTTCGGCTGCTCAACCCCGAAGGCGTGGTGGTCTACACCCTCGACTACGACAACGACGACGCGTCTGACGGCCGGCCCGACGGCGACAACAACACCAGCATGGTGCGCATCACCGAGCTCGACCCCACCTCCCAATACGGCGACCACGATGAGCTGGCCCTCGACTTCCGCCGGCAATCGCCGGGCACGTTCCGCGACGGCGGGCTGTTCTGCCTCGCCACCTACTGGGCCGATGCCGACGGCGATGGCTTCGGCGATCCCGCCTTTCCGTCCGACCGGTGCGCCCCCGGGGCCGGCTTTGCCACGAACGACGGCGACTGCGACGACACCAACCCCGACGTGCACCCAGGTGCAATCGAGGTCTGTGACGGCCTGATCGACGACTGCGACGATCGCCCAGGCGCCGTGCCCGCCATCGAGGTCGATGACGACGGCGACGGCTACGTCGAGTGCTCCTTCGCCCCGGGTGACTGGCTCGGCCCCGACCTCCCGACGGGCGGCCTCGACTGCGACGACACCGACGGCACCCGGTTCCCCGGAGCCCCCGACCTGTGCGACGGCCTGGCCAACGACTGCGACGGCGGCGCTGTCACGCCTGACGAGATCGACAACGACGGCGACGGCTATGTCGAGTGCGCGATCGACGCGGGCGGCTGGGACGGCGACATCGGCGTGATCGAGGGCCTCGACTGCAACGACGGCGACGCCACGCTGTTCCCGAGCGCGCCGGAGCTGTGCGACGGCCTGATCAACAACTGCGACACGCTCGCCCTGCCGGTCGACGAGATCGACGATGACGGCGACGGCTACGTCGAGTGCACCTTCGATCCCGGTGGCTGGGATGGCGACCCGTCGGTGATCGGCGGCGGCGACTGCGACGACACCCCGGGCCCGGGCTTCGATGTCGGTCCCGGCGTGATCGAGCTGTGCGACGGCGTGATCAACGGCTGCGCCCTCGATGAGCTCGCCGACGACGAAGTCGACAACGACGTCGACGGGTATGTCGAGTGCACCATCGATCCTGGCGGATGGTTCGGCGATCCCGCCGTGGTCGGCGGCGACGACTGCAACGACATCGACCCCACGGTCTCCCCGGTCGGCGTCGACCTGTGCGACGGCATCGTGAACACCTGCGGCGGGTCCCTGATCCCTGAGGAGATCGACGACGACGGCGACGGGTTCGTCGACTGCACCATCGATGCTGGCGGCTGGGACGGTGCGGGTCCGTTCTTCTCCGGCGGCGACGACTGCGACGACGTGGACCCCACGGTGTTCCCTGGGGCTGTCGAGCTGTGCGACGGCATCGTGAACGCCTGTGGCGGCGCGCTGCCCGCGAACGAGATCGACGACGACGGTGACGGCCACGTGGAGTGCGTGGTGGACGCCGGCGGCTGGGACAACCTGCTCACCGTCCCGATCTCCGGTGTCGACTGCAACGACGCCGACCCGACCGTGTTCCCCGGCGCCGACGAGCTGTGCGACGGGATCGTCACCGACTGCGACCTGGACGGCGAGCTCCCGGCCACCGAGGCGGATCGCGACGGCGACGGCTGGATCGAGTGCACCGAGGATCGCGGCGGCTGGCGGGATGTACGCCCGTCGGGCTTCGAGGACTGCGACGACGACGACCCCACCGTGTTCCCCACGGCACCCGAGCTGTGCGACGGCATCGACAACAACTGCGACCTGGCACTGCCGTCCGACGAGATCGACGGAGATTTCGACAACTACGTGGAGTGCGCCTTCGGATTCGGTGAGTGGCGCGGCCTGTCGGTTCCCGAAGTTGGCATCGACTGCGACGACACCGACGACACCGTGTTCCCGTCAGCGCTCGAGCGATGCGACGGCCAGCGCAACGACTGCGACGCTGGCCCTGGTGTGCCGGCCGACGAGGTGGACAACGACGGTGACGGCTACGTCGAGTGCCCCGCGCGCGACATCGGCGGCTGGGACGGCCTCGGCGCAGTGCCCGTCGGCTACCTCGACTGCGATGACACCGACGACACGGTGTACCCGACCGCGCCCGAGACGTGCGATGGCCGCAACACCGACTGCAACCTCGCTGGCGTACTGCCGCTCGACGAAGTGGACAACGACGGCGATGGCTACGTCGAGTGCCCATACGACATCTACACCTGGGTCGGCGTATTCGTGTTCGGCGGCCTGGACTGCAACGACGCCGATGACACCATCCGGCCGTTCGCACCCGAGCTGTGCGATGGTCAGGACAACAGCTGCGACGAGGTGTTGCCGGTCGACGAAATCGACAACGACGGCGACGGCTACGTGGACTGTGTCATCGATCCTGGTGGCTGGGACGTTCCCGCCACCCGGCCGATCGGCGGCGCCGACTGCGACGACACCGACGTCACCGTCTACCCGGGCGGCGTCGACCTGTGCGACGGCCTGATCAATGACTGCAACGACGCGGTGTTGCGGGACGTGGAGATCGACGATGATGGCGATGGCTACGTCGAGTGCGTGATCGACCCCGACGGCTGGAACGGTGACCCCGCGGTGATCGGCGGCGGCGACTGCGACGACAGCGACCCCTCCGAGCGCCCCGATGGCCTCGAGGCCTGTGACGGCCAGGCGAACTCCTGCGGCGGCGGCCCGGTGCCGGCCGACGAGGTCGACAACGACGGCGACGGGTACATCGAGTGCGCGTTCACGCCCGGCGTGGACACCTGGCTGGGAGACGCAGACGAGCCCCTCGGCGGCGGCGACTGCAACGACGTGGGCCCCGATGCCGCGTCGGTCTTCCCCGGCGCCCCCGAGCTGTGTGACGGCATCATCAACACCTGCGGCGGCGCCCTGCCCATCGACGAGACCGACGTAGACGGCGACAGCTTCGTCGCTTGCACCATCGACGCTGACGGCTGGGACGGCGTGTTCGTGCCGATCGACGGCGACGACTGCAACCCCACCGACGGCACCGTCTACCCGGGCGCCCCGCCGCTGTGCGATGGCCTGATCAACGACTGCGACATCGACTTCCTCGGCCCCGAGGAGCTGGACAACGACGGTGATGGGTTCGTCGAGTGCGTGTTCGATGCCGAGGGTTGGGACGGAGACGACAGCCCCACGATCGTGGTCGGCGGAGGCGACTGCCGCGACGAAGGCGCTCGCGCCGAAGAGTTCTACCCGGAGGCGCCGCCCCTGTGCGACGGCCTGGTGAACGACTGCTTGCTGGTCAGCCTGCCGGATGACGAGGTCGACAACGACGGCGACGGCTACGTGGACTGCACCATCGTGGCCGAGGGCTGGCTCGGCGTGGTGATCTCCGGCGGCGACGACTGCGACGATGGCGACGACACGGTGTTCCCCACCGCGCCAGCACTGTGCGATGGCCTGATCAACGACTGCGATGCGGGCGCTTTGTCCGACTTCGAGATCGACGACGACGGCGACGGCTACGTCGAGTGCACGTTCCACCGTGAGGGATGGGATGGCGACCCCGCCGTCGTCGGCGGCGGCGACTGCCGCGATGAGCCGCTCCTCGCGGACCCGCGCTCTGACCAGTTCTACCCGACCGCGCCCGAGCTGTGCGACGGCATCGCGAACCAGGACTGCAGCGTTGACGACCTCGCCACGGACGAGTCCGACGACGACGGCGACGGCTACGTCGAGTGCGCCTTCGGCGTCGACCCCGCGCGGGACAGCTGGCTCGGCGACCCCAGCGTGTTCGGCGGCAATGACTGCGAAGACGACGACGCCTCGGTGTACCCGACCGCACCGTTCCTGTGCGACGGCATCATCAACGACTGCGGCCCTGCCCTCGACGCCCGCGAGGTCGACCACGATGGCGACCGCTACGTCGAGTGCACCTTCGACATCGGCGGCTGGGATGGAATCCTGTCCGTCCGCGGCGGCGGCGACTGCGAGCCGTTCGAGTCCAGCATCTACCCCTCGGCACCCGAGCTGTGTGACGGCCTGGCGAACGACTGCCGCCTGCTCGGCGCTGTGCCGCTGAACGAGATCGACAACGACGGTGACGGCCACGTGGAGTGCTCCATCGACCCGTCGGGCTGGGACGGCGACGCCGGCGTAGACGCGGGCGACGACTGCGTCGACAGCGACGCCACCATCTTCCCGGGCGCACCGGAGCGGTGTGACGGCCTCGACAACGACTGCGACCTCGTCGTTCCCCTGGACGAGGGCGACAACGACTTCGACGGCCACGTCGAGTGCGAGATCGACGCAGGCGGGTGGGACGGCGCCGGCCCGGGCACCCTCGGCGGCGACTGCGACGACACCGACCCCACGGTGAGCCCCGGCGCCGTCGAGCGCTGCGATGGTCAGGACAACGACTGCGACGGGATGTTCGCCGAGCTCGGCGTGGACGGGTTCGACGAGGTCGACGACGACGGCGACCGGTTCGTCGACTGCGAGATCGACGCGGGCGGCTGGGATGGCGCGCCCATCGGCGGAGGCGCAGACTGCGATGACACCGACACCACCGTGTACCCGGGCGCCGCCGAGCGGTGCGACGGCATCGTCAACAACTGCGACACCCCAGCGCTGCCGCTCAACGAGATCGACAATGATGGCGACGCCCATGTCGAGTGCATCTTCGACCCGCTCGGGTGGGATGGTGACCCGGGCGTGCGGTTCGACCGCGACTGCAACGACACCGACGCCAGCGTGTGGCCGTTCGCGCCCGAGCTGTGCGACGGGCAGCGCAATGACTGCAACGACGCGGCCCTCGGCATCCCCGAGCGGGAGAGCGACCTGGACCGCGATGGCTACGTCGCCTGCACCATCGACGACGGCGGCTGGGATGGCCCCGGCTCCCCCGACGGCAGCGACGACTGCGACGACCTCGACAACACCGTGTACCCGGGTGCGGACCAGCTGTGCGATGGCCAGCGCAACGACTGCGCCGAGGCCCTGCCCGGTGAACTGGAGACCGACCACGATCGCGACTTCTTCGTCGAGTGCGAGATCGATGCCGGCGGCTGGGATGGCGACGCCCCCGTGGTCGGAGGCAACGACTGCGAGCCGTTCGACGAGACGGTGTTCCCCGGCGCCGTCGAGCTGTGTGACGGCCGCGACAACGACTGCGGCGAGACCCCCGGCCCTGACGAGCGTGAGCTGGACGATGACGGCGACGGCTACGTCGAGTGCGGCCGCGACCCGGGGGGCTGGACGGAGGACTTCTTCCCCACGCCCACCGGCTACGACGACTGCGATGACGAGGACCCGCTGGTGAACCCCGGCGCCATCGAGATCTGCGACGGCCGCGACAACGACTGCGGCGTCACCCCAGACATGGACCCCACCGAGTACGACCACGACGGCGACGGCTACATCGAGTGCGCCCTCGCTCGTCCGGCCTGGATCCCCGACTTCTTCCCGACGCCCACCGGGTACGAAGACTGCGACGACGACGACGCCACCATCCACCCGAGCGCGCCTGAGCTGTGCGACGGGCAGGACAACGACTGCAGCGTGCCCGACGACCCCTTGGCCGGCCTGTCGGCGTCCGCCCCGGACGAGATCGACGACGACGGTGACGGATTCGTCTCCTGCACGGTCGACGTGGGCGGCTGGGACGGCCCGGTGGACAAGGACGGCGACGACTGCAACGACGCCGACCCCACTGTGTTCCCCGGCGCCACCGAGCTGTGCGACGGTCAGGACAATGACTGCGACCTCGCGCTCGACCCCTCCGAGGATGACCTCGACGGCGACAACTTCGTCGAGTGCGACTTCGCGGCGGAGGACTGGGTCGGCGACCCCCGCATCCAGCCCGGCGACTGCAACCCGCTGGATGACACCGTGCAGCCGGGTGCGCCGGAGCGGTGCGATGGCCAGGACAACGACTGCGACGGCGAGCAGCTCGACATCGAGCAGGACCTCGACGACGACGGCTTCGTGGCCTGTGGCTCGGTCGACCTCGACCTGCCCGAGTTCGACGACCCCCGCGAGTGGGACCTGCTCGACGACTGGGACGGCGGGCCGATCCTCGGCGGCAACGACTGCTGGCCGCTGGACGACAGCCGGTTCCCCGGCGCCGCCGACGGCTGCTTCGCCGACATCGGCGACGGCATCGACAACGACTGCGACGGCACCGGCGGCGATACGTTCTTCAACCCCGACCTGTCGGCCGACACCGACGACGACGGCGACGGACTGACCTACGACATGGAGCTCGATCTCGACACCGACGACTGCGACATCGACTCCGACGGAGACGGCCTGCAGGACGGCTACGAGTGGTGCATCAGCTTCGACCCGTCCCGCGACGACATGGACGGCGACAGCATCAGCGACGGCTGCGAGTACCTGCCGGAGCTGGAAGATGTGGAGTGCAGCTACGAGCACGACAGCCTGTGCGACATCGCCGGCATGTACCCGGATCCGCCCCCGCCCCCGGTGGAAGACATCCAGGACACCGACGGTGACGGCACCTTCGACGCCATGGACGAAGATGACGACGGCGACCTGGTGCCCACCGCGGTGGAGATCCTCCAGGCCGGCGGCATCCTCGGCAACACCGACGGCGCCGACGAGCCCAACGTGCGCGACGACGACGACGACAACGACTTCGTGCCCACCTTCTTCGAGGTGACGCACGGGACCAACCACCTGAACATCGACTCCGACGGCGACCTCAAGGAAGACCTCGAGGAGTGGCTGAACTACATGCGCGGCGTGCCCGGCTCGGTCGACAAGCCTGGCATCGTGTGTGGCCTGTCCATCGCCGATCTCGACCTCGACGACCACTGCAGCGACCTCGACGGCGGCGAGTCCGGCACGAGCTTCGACGACCCGTGGGACCGCGACTCAGACGGCATCATCAACGCCCTCGACGACGACGATGACGGCGATGGCCTGAACCTGATCCAGGAGCTGCGCGACGAGGGCCCCCAGGCCGTCGAGTGCATCCCGGAGAACGAGGACGGCATCCCGCCGACCTACGACTTCGACACGGACGGCGATGGCCGCTCCGACTCCATCGAAGGCCTGGGCGACGAG
>JBLFXJ010000357.1:0-8232 GCA_047609825.1 Myxococcota bacterium | reverse complement strand
TTCGGAAAGATCACCGACGGGCTCGACGTGGTGGCCACCATCGGCTCCACTCGCACCGCCGCTGGCGACCGGCCGGTGACCCCGATCCGCGTGAACAGTATCAAGGTCGTGAGCTGATCTGACCCCCGCCCGTCGCCCTCCGGGGTGACGCACGACCCGTCGGCCGGTGTCCACTTCGGTGGAGGTCGGCCGATGTTGATTCTTGCGGTCATGGCATGCATGGAGCCCCGGAGCGTTGGCGCGCTGGCCGAAGACTGCGCCAGTTGCCACGTGGACCACGGCGCCGCGTTCAATGCGTCTGCCCACGGCGATGCGGCTGGCAGTGCGCTGTTCGGTGCACTGCGTGCCGAGGCACTGGAAGCGGGCGGTGAGCCACTCGCCGGGCAGTGTGATGCGTGCCATTCGCCCGGCCCCTCGGGCGACGGGATCGGGTGTGTGACGTGTCATGCGGCGGCGGGCAACCAGGGCACCCATGACGGGCGCCTGGTGCTCGACCTGCGCGGGCCCGTGCGCGGACCGACCGGTCGGGCGGACGGCGCGCCGCATGACACCCTGCAGGGCTCCTTCCTCGGCGCCGCCGAGCTGTGCGGTACCTGCCACGACAGCACCGGCCCCCCCGGCTTCGTCGAATCGCCGTTCGAGCACTGGAGCCGAAGTCCGGCCGCTGCAGCCGGCATCGGATGCCAGGACTGTCACATGTCGCCGATCCCCGGAGAGGCCGCCCCGGCCGACCGCGCCCCCATCGTCCCCACTGGCGCTGCCCGTCCGGTGCACGACCACCGCGTGGTGGGCCTCAGCCGGGATCCACGCGACGCCGCCGCCCTGCTCGCAGGCGTGCTCGATCTCGATCTGCGCGGCGCGGAGGCGACACTGACCAGTCGTGCGCTCGGCCACTCCGTGCCCGACGGCGCATCCTTCCTCCGGGAGGTGGTGCTCGACCTCGAAGCCCTCGACGACCACGGGGTCGTGCTCGACCGCACGCGAGGGTGGCTCTCTGCTGCCATGTCGCGCAAGGGTCGGCCAACGCCATCCCCGGTGCGCGCCGACGCGCTGGAACAGCGCTCGCTGGCACCCGGAGAGTCGCGCCGGTGGACCGTGCCCACCGCTGGCGCGTCGCGCGTTCGCGCCTGTGTGCGGTTCCGCGCGATCCGGGAGGATCTGGCAGCCCACCTGAGCCTGCCCGTTCCAGACGTGGTCGATGTCCTGTGCGCTGAGGGACCCGCCCCCGGTTAGCCACGGCTCCCATGCTGTTCAACAGCTTCGCATTCCTCCTGTTCTTCCCCGCGGTCGTGGCGGTGCACTTCCTGCTGCCCGCACGGGTCCGCTGGCTGCACCAGCTCATCGCGTCGTACGCGTTCTACATGTGGTGGGAGCCGGCGTACGCGCTCCTGATCCTGGCGTCTACCGGGGTGGACTGGGCCGTCGCCCTCCGCATGCCGACGGCCGCGCCGACCGCCAAGCGCACGCTGCTGGCGGTGAGCCTGGCGGTGAATCTCGGGCTCTTGTTCAGCTTCAAATACTACAATTTCGTCAATGCCCAGTTCGGCGAGCTCGCCGGCCTGATCGGATTGGGCTGGCCGCTGCCCGAATCGACCTGGCTGCTCCCCGTCGGCATCAGCTTCTACACGTTCCAGACGCTAGGCTACACCATCGACGTGTACAACGGCCGCCAGGCCCCGGAGCGCCACCTCGGACGCTTCGCGCTGTACGTCTCGTTCTGGCCACAGCTCGTGGCGGGGCCCATCGAGCGGGCGGGCCACCTGCTGCCCCAGCTCGCGAGTTGGGCGGGGTGGGACTCGGATCGGGTGGCGACAGGCCTGCGGCGAATGCTGTGGGGACTGTTCAAGAAGATGGTCATCGCCGACCGGTGCGCGCCGATCGTCGACGCGATCTACGCCGAGCCACAGGCCTACGGAGGCTGGGCCATCGTGCTCGGCACGGTGCTCTTCGCCTATCAGATCTGGTGCGACTTCTCGGGCTACACCGACGTGGCCCTCGGTGCCGCGCAGGTGCTGGGCATCGAGCTGATGGAGAACTTCGATCAGCCCCACCTGTCTGCGTCCATCCGCGACTATTGGCGCCGCTGGCATCTGTCGCTCACCGCCTGGATCCGCACCTATCTGTACTTTCCCCTCGGCGGGAATCGCGTCGGTGTGTCGCGCCACGTGCTCAACATCATCGTGGTGTTCTTCATCTGCGGACTGTGGCATGGCGCAGGATGGAACTTCATCCTGTGGGGCCTGGCCCACGCCGTGTTCATCATCGCCGAGACCTATACGCAGTCCTTCCGCGACGGCATCGCGACCGCGATGCGGGTGCCAGCCCGGATCCGGCAGGCCGTCCAGGTGCCGGTCACTTGGGTCCTGATCCTGATCACGTACAGCCTGTTTCGCAGCGAGGGCCCCACTCATTGGCTCCGCCTGGTCGAGAGGCTGCCCCAGGGATGGTCCAGCCTCGGCCTGACCGAGTGGGCCGAGGTGGCCAGCAGCGCGAGCCCGGGCCCGATGTGGCTGCTGGTGCTCCTGCTCGCGCTTCCCGTCACCGAACTGCTCCAGTACGCTCGGCGTGACCAACGCGCCTTGCTGCGCTGGAACGAACTGCCGTTCGGCGTTCGGATGGTCGGCGACCTGGCGCTGCTGTTCGCGGTGCTCGTGTTGGGCGAGACGGGGGCCGAGGCGTTCTTTTACTTCCAGTTCTGATCGATCAACCACTGCCGCGGCTCCGCGCCTCCCTACCCCGCCCCCACCGGCTCGCCGGCCCGCCCCGGCGTGTACCAGGTGCGCACATGATCCCACCGGAACCCACCCAAGCTCACCGAGATCGACGCATCGAGGGCGACCACCTGGTGCCACCACCCCACGGGGAAGAACACCGCGTCTCCCGGGTGGATGTCGGCTGTGAGCCAGCGCACCTCGCTCTGGTCGCCGACCGGAGGCCGCGACGGGTCGCAGGTGTTGAACACGCCGCGCGCCGTCGACAGCAGCGTGGGCTCGAGGGGGTTCGCCAACCACACGCGTTTGCGCCCCAGCACCTGCACGAGCCACGCGCTGGACTGGTCATGGTGCAGAGGCGTGCGGGTCCCAGCAGGCCCGATCCAGGCGCGGGCCGCGGGCGCGTCGGCGGCGATTCCATGCAGCAGGCCCAGGTCCTCGAGGAGGGGCGCGAGCTCGGGCTGCTGCAGGAGGTCGTTCCGACCCACGGCATACACCGCGTCGCCGGTGGTGGTCTCCATGGCCGTCAGCAGCGCGCCCAGGGTCATCGGGGTGCGGAACTGGTCTCGCCGTGAGTACCAGGCTGGGTCGGTGTCACGGCCGCTGAGCGCCTCGATACCTACGTGGCCGAACCGCTCGCGCAGTTCAGACAGCGTCCACCTGAGGGCCGGCCAGTCCGACGCCGCGCCCCTGAACAGCACGGGTTTATGGCCGCACCAGAACGTGCCGTGGAACGCCTCGACGGTGAGCTCGGAGACCTCGAACGGAGCCTGAGCGTCCAGCCCGCGCCGGAGCCGCGCTGCTTGCTCCACTCCCGCCGAGCGATGGAGCAGCGTGCGTGCCGCGGCGAGGATCGGGTCGGTGCTGATGGCTGCTACGGCCGCGTCGGGATCCGGTATGCCGTGCTCAGCGAGTGCCTCAGCGATGAGGGCCGACCTGGCGCCCCGCAGGAGGTTCTCCGCGATCCAGGCCCGTAACTGCGGAGGAACATCCACCGTTCGCTCCATACTCAAGGTGCGGGTGACACCCCCCGGTGCCCCCGGCGGGAAGTCGAGCGTCCCGACCACTTGCACCTATCCTGATCCGGGAGGTCGAACCGCGGGCTGGGCGCAACGTGTGGGCCCATCCAAGGCGCAAAGGTCGCCGCCCGCCTGGCCACCGAACCCGTCAAGCACAGCGCCTCTGCACAGGAACGGGTGTCGCGGTCGGCATCGTCAAGGCGATGTATGCACAGTTCTCACTTGCTGATCTGGCCTCCAAGCAAGAGCCGACTCGATGCCGCCCGGCGCCCACTCGAGGGCTGATCACCACCGAAGACCGGCAGCACGACCACGCTGCTGGCTGGGCCACTGCCAACGCCATCGAATTGCTGTCATCCGAAAAAACACCCTTGGTCCGACGAACATTCGCATGACAACACGCGCTTCGGCGACAGCCGACTGGCGAACACCTGCGACATCGGTTACACTACAAGTGATTCGCGAGTGCCTCGTCACCGGCGGCGGGTCCAGCGGCCACAGGCACGGCCGTCGACACGACCTTCGCCCAACCCGACCCAAGGAGACCGATGTATTCCATCGTCGTAGGTGAGAACATCCGAGAGACCCAGCTCCCGCGCTCAGCCGCAATCACGGCTGCCAAGCAGATGAGCCAGAGCACCTTCAGCCAAGTTCGCGCGGTTGATGAGCGGGGTCGTGAGCGCCTTATCTTCCGACGAGGCCAACTTCTCGAGAGCACCTTCGTGACGGTGGACCGTCAATCCCGTCGTGGGTCGTTGTCGTAGGGGCAGCGAGGTCCGCGCAGCACGTGCGCGATGAACCTCCCAGCCGGCCCGCCATTGCCTGCAGGACACACGCTGTCCGACGGGCTGGCCGAGGCCCCGTTCGTGGAGAGTCCACGGTCAAGGCCGGACGTCCACTGTCCGCGCCGATCAACACTTGAGCGCGGACATCGACAGCCGGGTGGTCCATCCGTCGTCGTACTCCACCACCATGAACGTTCCCGATCCGTGCTTCACCAGCTTCAGCCGCTTGCCTGGACCGTCGGTGAGCCAGGCCCCCGCCAAGGCGTCCAGGTCAGCGGGCCGGCGCGCCCGGCGCAGGCGCCGGATGGCGGCGTCGTGCCCCACCGGGTCGAGCGGCGCGCACAGCTCCCGGATCAGGCGGTCGAGCGGCCTCATCGCTCAGTTCGGGTCGCATGGACCGTCGCACACCTGCACGATGGTGCCCGTCTCGAGGAATTCCCCGACCTGCACCTGATACGATTCGAGGTCGCGGATCGTCTCGTGCGCGCCGTTGTCTTCATAGGGCGGCACGTTTCCGGTCGGTTGTGACGGATAGCCCTCGTCATACACGTACAAGGCCGACGACAGGTCGGTGCGGCCGGGCGGAGGCGCCTCCACCTCATCGAGACCCACCGGTGCGACCGTCGCTGGCACCAGCAGCGGAATCGAGGCGGAGCGTGCGACCCACTCCGTGACCAGGTTCGCCACCTGACTGTCCTCGACGGCCATGTGCAGCGTGACCTCGTTGGGTCCCCGCCCCTCGAAGGGCCGCTCCACCAAGCCGCGGGCGTAGTTCAGGCCGTCCACCGGATCGAGCACCTGCTGGGACATCGACAGCACCAGCTGCAGCTCGAGGGGGTCGGTGTACTTGTTCTGGATGATCGCGCCCATGCTGCGCCACTGCACCGCCCGCTGCAGCATGTGCGACCACCCTCCGCCCGGCACCACGAGCGCGCCGCGGTTGAGCACCGGCGATGCAGCGAGGATGGTGGCCCCCTGGGTGCCACCGTTGCTGATCCCCATGTAGTGCACGGCGTCGGGATCCAAAGGCGCCATGGCGCCCGCATCGCGTTCGACCGAGATCGCCTCCGCCAACGGCCCGCGCAGCAGCGAGGCGAGCAACGAGAAGTGCACATGGGACTGCAGCTGCTGGGAAACAGTGCGCTCCAGCGCGGCGAGATCGCCTCCGAGAGCGCCGACGGTCTCGAGCAGGTCGTCTTCGTTGAATCCGATGAAGTCGACGCTGGCCGCCGACATCTCCCACGGGTGGAGCGACTGCTGGAGAGAGCCCCACAGGATCTCCTCCTTCGCCGAGAAGAATCCGTGGCCGAACACAATCACCGGGCGGGTCCGCTGGACTGAGTCGGGCACGGCGATGACGAATTCCACCGTGCGCTCGCCATGAGTGGTGGGCATCCCGGCCGCATCGAGCTCGATCACACCTTCGGGTCCGAGGAAATCCGGAGCCTGGAAGGTGCCCTCGACCACTGCGTTGTCGCCGTCCTGGCGCTGGTCCGTGATCACCCACTCCGGTGTTCCCAGGGCGAGCGCGATATCGTGCATCGCGAGCGTCGGGCCCACCACTTGCGCCTCGGATCGGGTGCTGAAGGACCACGCGAGCGCCACATCCTTCAGAGGCACGGGCACGGCGCCGATCGCCTCCAGCACCACACCGAACCCATCCCGCAGCGACTCGACCGCTGAGTTGTCCGTGACGACACCGTCGCGCAAGGCCGCGAACGCCGGCGACTCTGGCAGCTCACCGCCCCCAGGCGCCTTCAACCGGTGGCTGATGATGGCCACGTAGGTCGTGGAGGGCTCCAGCGTGCGCTGGGGCCGGATCAACAGCGCCTGCCGATTGGGATCGGTGACGTTCGCGTCGATCTCGGCCAGCACCTCGACCCGCTCACCGCCCGGCCCCACCAGCCACACCGCGCTGTCGTCGCCACGGCTGGCCTCGATGGTGGGCAACCCAGCGGGGTCGACCCCGCCCGGGAAGAAGGTGACGAGCGCTGGCACCCGGGTGAACCCGTCGTGCTTGGCCAAAGCCTCCGGCGGAACGTCGAGCGGGAACAGCTCGGACGGCACCGCCAACCGGTAGCCGCTCGCGGTGCTCGAGTCGGCCACGCGCCAGGTGTCGGACGGCCAAGGATAGAGCGGGAACTCCGGTACCAACGGGTCGCCGTCGACCTCTGGCACATGCGCGACCCGATCATCGGACCCCGCCGAACCTGCCCCCTCACCCCCGCATGCGAGCAGCAGCACCAGGGTAGACGCCCGGATCAGCATCCGTCCGTCGCCGCTTCGAGGCCGGTGTTGCCCGGAGAGCCCAGGCCACCGCCGCCGCCGCCGCCAGCGCCGGTGGCGAACGTGACGCCCGATGCGGTCAAGGTGCTCACGTCGCGACACACGGCTCCGATGCTCGGCCCACCGCCGCCGCCGCCGCCGTGCCCCCCACGCCCGCCGCGACCACCCGGCCCGCCCGTGCCGCCGTCGCCGGAGCGCTCGTCGATGATGCTCGCTTCGCCGAGGCCGCCCGAGGCACCCGAGCCGCCAGCACCGCCCTCGCCGCCCACGGCGCCCGCGCCGCCAGGGCCACCGTTGCCGGTGCGCACCTCGCCGCCGAGCATGCGTACCTGAGACCCGAGCAACACCAGACCCGCACTGGCACCGCCGCCGGTGCCTCCAACCGAGCCGGTGCCGCCACAGCCACCGCCACCGCCGCCGCCACCCGAGCCGCCGTAGGTGTCGCAGTTGCCACCGGTCCAGCCACCGCCGCCGCCGCCGCCGCCACCGCCGCCGCCGCCGCCGCCGCCGCCTACGCCACCGACTCCGCCGTTGCCGGGGAGGTAGCCGCCCAGGGTCCAGCCGCCCTGGGGCGCGCCGGGAGAGCCATTGGACCCCTCCGTGCCGGTGGAGCCCACGGACCCGACCGCGCCGGGCAGGCCCCGCCCGCCGCCGGCACCGCCGCCGCCGCCCAGCAGGCCTACGCCGTTGCTGCCGCGTGAGCCCCCGCTGCTCTCGACGCCGGGCCCGCCGCCGGCACCGCCTGGGGTGCCCGTGCCGCATCCGCCGCCGCCGCCACCGACGGACGGCGCTCCGCGCTCAGGGCAGCCACACACGAAGTCCAGGCAGATCCCGAACAGGCCAAACCCGCCGCCGCGGTTGTAGCCATCGCCACCACGGGCACCGCCGCTCCCCGCGCTACCGGGACCGGCGCTCGCCAGCACCGTTCCGGGCCCGGCGTTCCCAGCCCGGAGCACACACTCTTCGAGGCTCAAGCCACTGCTGCCGGAAACGGTGAGCGCGACGGACGAGCCCCCAGGCGACCCGTTGTCCGCCGCGGTGATCCCGATCTGCTGGAAGGTGGTGGGAAGGAACCACCCGAGCAGGGTCTTGCCGGTAGCGGGTACAGGGATGTTGGGCAGATCGATCCCGGCGCGGGGCCACATGCCGACGGGATCGGTCTGGTAGCCACCGGCGAGGTTGATGCCTTCCTGGAAGTTCCCTGCGAGCGACACATCGGGGCCACCGTTGCCGATCAACACCCAGCTTCGGCCGTAGGAGCGCGCCTGGATGTAGGCCTGGTCCAGCGTGCGCACGGGCCCGCTCGGATCGATCCCGTCGTTGGCATTACTGCCCAGCGCTGGGTCGACGAAGATGCTGTCGAGCACATCGCCGTCCATGCCGTCGCAGTTGTCGTCGATGTAGGCGAGATCGGGCTCGTCGAAGGCATCA
>JBLFXJ010000356.1:0-8298 GCA_047609825.1 Myxococcota bacterium | reverse complement strand
CACCGCCGGGGAGAACCGGGTACAGGGCGAGGACTGGTAGGATGGACCGAATGCGACGAAGCGTAGTCACCCTCGCCGCCGGCGCGGCCCTCACCGTAGGGCTGTCGGCGTGCAAGCCAAAGGCCACGGCAACCACCACGCCCGACGTTGAGCCGGAGCCGGAGCGCACGTCGAACCCACCTGCACCGTCGATCCCCGAGGTCGCGGAAGAGCCGGAGGCCGACGAGGTCACCTTCGATCGCGATCCGGCTAAGCCCACCTGGGATGCGGTGGCATCCGGACATCCGAAGGGGGCGACCAACCCACCGATCCCCGAGCTCATCGTCACGCCGGACGGTCGTTGCTTCAAGCATTGGGTGTCGGGGATGGCGTTCCGACCCGGCCAGAACGGCAACCGCGTGGCGGAGTGCGGGCCCGACGACAGCTGCGGCACCCCGATCCAGTGCCCCGACAAAGCGGCCACCATCCTCGCTGAGCGGGACAACGGCCCGAAGTGAGCGGAGGGTCTCCCGCGAGCCCGCGCGTGCTCACCGAGTGGCGGAATCGAGTGCGGGCCGAGTACCGCTCGGCCGCCCGCACCGCGCAGCTGCTGCACTGGATGGTGCTCGCCGGGTTCCCACGCGAGCTGCTCACCACGGCCGGCCGCATCGTGCAAGACGAGCTGGATCACGCCGACCTGTCGTTCGACTGCGTGGTCGCGATGGGCGGCGAGGCCGAGCCTGCCGCCATGGAGGTCGGCGCGCTGTCGTTGTCGCCGTCCCAAGACGGCCTGCTCGCGAGCATCGTCGACGTGGTCGGCCATGACTTCTGCCTCGGTGAGACCCTCGCGGTGCCGCTGTTCCGGGCCATGTGGGAGCACACCACGGCGCCGTCGGCCCGGCTGGCCCTCACCCGTGTGCTGCGGGACGAGGCGGTCCACCGCGCATTCGGCTGGCAGGCCCTGGACGCGCTGCTCGACCTCGATGGCCCCGGCACGCGGGCGCGGGTGGAGGCGCTCCTGCCCACCTGGCTCGGCGACTTCGAGGCCGCCTACGCCGATGGCAGGGTGGCGCCACCGCTGTCGGCCGCCGAGCGGTCCGCAGGGCTGATCGACCTCGCGGTGTACCGCGACGTGTTCCACACCACGACCCGGGGCGATATCCGGCGGCGCTTCGCCCGCCGCGGCATCTCGTGGATCCCCACCCGATGACCGGGCTCCCCGCACCTCCGGACCTGCGGATCCGCGTCGACCACGATGGATTCATCTGCGACGCGGCGACCGGAGATCCGCGCCCCCTCCACGTCCTCGCGTGGGTCGCCGCGGCCTTCGGCGTCGGCCTCGCTGCGATCAGCCCGCTGCCAGGCGTCATCGGCCTCGCGATCGCCGGCGTCGGCGGATCCGCCGCACTCTTCGCAGGCCGGCCACGGACCCTGAGCATCGAGGTCAGTGGCCGCAACTTGATCGTCAGCGAGTGGGGGCATCGCGGTCGCTCCCGTCGTGTGCTGCCCCTGCCGAGCCTCACGGTCGTGCGTCTGGCCCGCCGGTCGGACGACTACAGCCGCCCGTACCTGCTGATCGAGCACGGAGAGGAGCGGATCCGGTTCGGCGAGGGCCTCCGTGAGCCGACGCTGGAGTGGTTGGTCACTGCCCTCGACGCCGCCCGCGACCACCATGAGCGGCAGCAGAGCGCGGATGGCCGGGAGTGGTCGTTCCACCGCAAGCCCCCCGATGCCCTCGAGGCCCTTCGCGGGGACGACAACGGGACGTGACGCCCGCACGATCACGGCTCGGAGCGGGCCACATGACGTGCGGCGAAGGTACGCAACCGCTGGGCGAGAGGCCCGTCGAGCCCGTCGGCCGCCATGGCCACCAGCGACGCCACGTCCGGATCGACCACGTCCGAGGCGGACCCCACCTCCAGCTTCTGCGCCAGACGTTCCGCACCCTCCAGATCGTGGTTCCGCACCGCGCACACCAGCATCCCGGCGTCGGCGATCATCGACACGTCACGACGCCCGAGCTGCTCCCCCCGCTGCACGAGGTCCGCGAACCGGCTGGCCGCGATCTCCGTCGCCCCGCGGGCCAACAGGATCAACGCGAGGTTCGTCGCGGGCACCACGGTCTCGGCGGCGCCCATGGTCTCGCCAACCGCTAGGGCCCGCGAGTACGCCTCTTCCGCCTCCTCCAGATCGCCGCGCCAGCGTGCGAGCTCGCCGCGCTCGTTGAGGCACCCGAGCTGACCTGATGGATCTCCCGTGGCCTCGAACAAGGCCAGCGCCTGATCGATCAGCGTGGCGGCGGTCATGGCGTCGCCCCGGATGCGGTGGACCGAGGCCAGCAGCAGCCGCGCGCGCGCCTCGCCCCCGCCGTTGCCGAGCCCCTCGAACCGCGCGAGGCCCTCGGTGATGTGCTTCGTGGCCCGCTCGAGCTGCCCCAGGCGGATGTGGACGTAGCCGAGGCCGAGCACGCAGGACGCCAGCCGAAGCGGAACGTTTGCCCCCGCATATGCCGCCCTCGCCTGCTCGAGCAAATCCTGCGCCGCAGCGAACTGACCGGTGTGGAACGCCACCCGACCCCGCCCGTGCAGGCAGTCGGCCAGCCCGCCCCAGTCGCGCAGGTCGCGCCACGCCTCCTGCGCCTCCTCGTACAGCGCCTCGGCGTCGGTGGGACGCCCGTTCTCGAGCCGCACCTCGCCGAGCCGGGTGGTGGCCAACGCCCGCAGTCGCCGGTCGCCGCTAGCGCGGGCGATGGCCGTAGCCCGCTCCGCCGGAGCCACGGCGAGCCCGAATCGGCCCTGCGCGAGGTTCACCTCGGCCCGCAGGATGAACCCGTCGAACCTGCGCAGATCCGAGGCACCGATCCCCAGCGCCTTCAGTGCGCGGTCGCGCCGCTCGAGCAGCTCCAGGGCCTCCTGGTACCGACTCACATCATACGAAGCCCGCGCGCCGCGGAGGAGGAGGTCGGCCGCGGCCGCCGTGTCCCCCGCCTCGAGCCGGTGCCGCCCAAGCCGCCCGGCGACGCCACCGGTGCCCTCGGGGTACCGATCTTCGAGGATCGCCGCACACAGCGCGTGGTGGGAGGCCCACCTGCCGGCATCTCTCGACGCCCGCTCGATGCTCTCGTGGAGCATCGAGTGCACGAAGCGCCATCCATGCTCCACGCGTCGGAACATGCGTGCCTGCTCGAGCGCCTCGGCGACCGGATCGGGGTCGCCCCAGCCACCCGTGGACACCGCCGCCCGCCACTCCCGGGCGTCCACCCGCCGGCCGAGCGCGGCGGCCACCTCGACGCAGCGCTGATCGTCTTCCGACCGGCCTGCGAGCACCTCCGCCAGCGCGTCCTGCCACAGCGCGTGCAGCTCGTCGGGCAGCTCGACCCGCACACCTGGCTTGAGGCGGAAGCCGTCCACGCTGGGAACCAGCAGACCCCGATCGACCCAGTCGCCCACCAAGCGCACCGCGAACATCGGGTTGCCCGCGCACCTGGCCTCGACCCGCTCGGCGAGCTCCCCCTCCAGCCCGAGCAGGTCCCGCACGAGCGCGCTCACGTACACCGGGGCCAGGTGCTCCACGTCGAGCAGAGACACCGCCGGGTGCACGGCGAGCTCGGCCACGGGCCCCGTCTCATCGGCGGCCGCCTCCCCGGCGGTGACCAGCACCAGCACCTGCAGCTCCGCGTTGGCCTCCAGCACATGGAGCGCCATGAGCACAGCGTCGGGACACTCCTGCCCGTCATCCACCAACAGCACCACCGGTCGCTCCCGACACAGCCGCGCCACAAGCCGTGCCACCAGCGCATGCCGCTCGTGCGGGGCCGCGACCGGCACGTCGAGATCCGCGTCGGCGTGCATCAGCCGGGTGAGCGCCATCCACTCGAACTCGTCCACCACGCCCTGGGTGGTGAGCAGCCCACGCCCGGGGTGCTGGGTCGCGTGGGGTTCGAGCGCCCCACACCGCAGGTGGCGCATCACCAGCCTGCGCAGCGACGCGCCGCTCTCACCCTCGGTTGCGCCCGCCCGCAGCACGTTCACCGCGCCGACCTCATGGGCGCGCCGGCACAGCCACTTCGCCAACCGGGACTTTCCCGCGCCCGCCGGCCCCCGCAGCAGCAGTCCACGAGCGCGCCCCTGCTCGATCACCGCATGCAGCCCGGCCCACAGCGCGTCGCGCTCCTCCTCCCGCCCCACCATGCCCACCGATCGGATGCCATACAGGCCCAGCCCAGCCCCCTCCAGCGGCAGGGCCCCGGTGTCGGGCCCGCGCCAGCGCGCAGGCAGGGGCGCGCGGGAGAATCGTGCCGCCGGCACCGCGGCCGGGGCCGCCGGTGAGGAGACCTCGGGGATCTCCTCGGGTTCCCAGAACAGCGTGGTGCGCGCCGCCTTGCTCGATGTGCTCGGCGGATCGCCGGTAGGCTCGGAGTCGGTGCCCGGTGCGGTGGCATCGACGACCACGCCCTGATCGGGCGGCGCCACCATGGGCAGCAGCGCCCACGCAGCGTCCGCCGCGCGCCGGAACCGGTGTGCTGGGTCCTTCTCCAACAGATGCCGGAGCCAGGGCTCATACCCCCGCGGCACCGAGTGACGCGGGCGGAGCGGAGGCGGATCTCGCGTGAGGTGAGACCGCATCACGTCCCGCCAGTTGGGCTCGTTGAACGGCGGTTGACCCGACGAGATCGCCCACGCCATGCACCCGAGAGCGTACAGATCGGTCCACGGACCGTAGTCGCGCCACCGACCCTGGAGCTGCTCCGGCGCCATGTAGGCTGGCGTGCCGCCACGGTCGGTGGTGGACTCGCCGGTCTCGGTCACATGGGCCAGGCCGAAGTCGGTGAGCTTGACCGAGCCATCGTCGGCGATCAGCACGTTGCCCGGCTTGATGTCGCGGTGGATCACCCCGTGCGCATGGGCGTGGGCGAGGGCACCGAGGAGCGCCAGCGTGATCCGGTGCTGCTCGGGCCACGGCAGGCGCCCACGGCGCTCGGCCAGTGAGCCGCCCGGCACGTACTCCATCACCAGGTAGGGAGAGCCCGAGACCAGCCGCCCCGAAGAGCGCGCCTCGGCCTCCGCACTCACCTCGCCCAGGTCGAACACGTGCACGATGTTCGGGTGACTCAGCGTGGAGACCGCCTCGACCTCCCTGCGGAATCGCGCCTGGAAGAGGTCGTCCTTCGCCCGCTTGACCGTGAGCACCTTCACCGCGACCGGCAGCCCGCCCGCCCGATGCTCGCCGAGCCAGATCACGCCCATGCCGCCCTTGCCGATAGGCTGCCGGAGGGTGAACGCCCCGAGCGGGATGCCGGTGCTCACGTCGTTGACCTCACAGGGTGGTGACCACGCTGTCGAGGCGCGACAGCGTGTCGTACACCTCGAGGACAGACTCGGCGGACGGCATGTGCACCCGGAATCGTACCGAGAGGTAGGCGCCTGTGCGCGACTCGCGCTCATCAACCGACAAGATCCGCACGCCCGTCGCGGCGACGGTGGACACCACGGTGGCCGACTCACCGGCCCGCACGATCGCCTTGAGGTTGTAGGCACACGGAAACTCGTGGTTGTGACGGAGGAGGGCGAGCACCCTCCCCCGCTCATCGCTCACGTCTGCCATCTGTGCCCCCACACCGACCTATGATGGCCCGACGGGAGGGGTCAATGCGATTCCGTCGTCCTGAAGGGCTTCGGTGGGCGTGCCACGGATGCGCGCGCTGCTGCAGCTCGGGGTACGAGCTGGGGCCGGTCGACGAGGGCACCATCGAGGGGCTGCGAGCCGCCGACATCGGCGCACAGTGGGCCCCCGCACGAGATGGGTGGATGGACACCCGGCACACGCCCGAGGGACCGCGACATGTGCTGCGCCAGCGGGACGGCCGGTGCATCTTCCTCCGCGACGACGACCTCTGCGCGATCCACGCATTGCTCGGACCCGACGCCAAGCCGGGCTTCTGCCGCGAGTTCCCGTACCACTTCGTCGAGGACGCCGCGGGCACGGTGGCGGTGGTGCGCCCCACCTGCGGCGGATTCCACAAGACGTTCTCGGACGCGGCGGTCGTGGGGCCCGAGCTCGAGCGGATCGCCTCCCTGCCGCGCGTCATGCCGATTCGGCGGTGGGCGCCGGACGCTGTCGTGGTGCTCCCGGGCACCGCCATCGGCGCGGACGCCTGGCTCAGCATCGAGCCCCGCCTGCTCGACCATCTCGCCGCCTCCCCGCGACAGCCGGACGCGGGCGTGGCCTTCGTGCGCGAGACCCTGGTCGCCGTCACCGGCGCCACCCCGGTGCAGGCCCAGCCCGCGATCCACCGCCGCGCGCTGGGAGCGCTGCTCCAGGCTCTCGATTCGGTGCTGAGCCAGGTGACGGCCGGAGGGGGCGGACAAGCCCATCAGCGCCGGTTCGCGGCGGAGTCCCACGCGCGCGTCCGCGCCGCACGCGCCAACCTGGACACCCCTCCCCCGCTCTCCCCCGACGCCGTCGTCTACACCGGCCTCCTCCTCCGGAGCTTCCTGCTCGCCAAGGAGTTCCAGGCCTGGGGCGGCGTTCCCGAGGGCCTCGGCGTGTTCCTCCTGGGCGTGGCGATCGCGCGGCGCGCAGGCGGCCCCGAGCTCGACGACCTCGGCCCTCACTTGGCCGAATGGACCGCGTTCCGTGACAACGCCATGGTCACGGGACTGCTCCGCCGCGCCGCTCCAGCGACCCGCGACCTGTTCCTGCACGCCAGCGCGGCCCCCGCCCGATAGATCGACCGACGGGAGGCGACGGAGGCCGAGTCCAAGCCCAGGCCCCTGGCTCTCCTCTCGGCCGACCGAGCCGACCGAGCCGACCGAGCATCGACCTAATGGTAGATCTGCCGCACAGAACGGACTGACCATGCCACTCCCGCCCGACTTCGATCCCGACGCCCCCGCTGCCGACAGCGATGGCCTGTTCGGGTTGCCGCTGGCGCCCACCGAGGCCGCCGTCGTCGTGATCCCGGTGCCGTTCGAGGCCACCACCTCGTTCGGACGCGGCACGGCCGCAGCGCCGCGCCGGGTGCTCACCGCGTCCCACCAGGTCGACCTGAACGACGTGGACACCGGCGAGCCGTGGCGGAAGGGCGTCGCGATGCTCGACTTCGAGCCGCAGGTCGACGCCTGGAACGAAGAGGCGTGTGCCATCGCGCTGCCGATCATCGAGGCCGGCGGCGTGCACACCGACGCCCACCGCGCCGCCCGGGATCGGGTGGATGCCATCGGCGACCAGGTCAACACCTGGGTGCATGACCACGCCGCCGCGATCCTCGCCCGTGGCGCCATCCCCGCAGTGGTCGGCGGCGATCACTCGGTCCCGTTCGGCGCGATCCAGGCCGCCGTGGAGCACCACCCCGGCATGGGCCTGCTGCACATCGACGCCCACGCCGACGCCCGCGAGGCGTTCGAGGGCTTCAAGTGGTCCCACGCCAGCATCATCTGGAACCTCCGCACCCGACTGCGGGCCTTGGGCCACGTGGTGTCGGTGGGGCTGCGGGATGTGGGGCGCGAAGAGGATCGACTGATCAAGATCTGGGACGACCTCACGGCCTACAGCGACTCCGAGCTCCGGTACGAGAAGGCGGCCGGCGAGCCGTGGCTGCGCATCGCGGCCCGCATCGTGTACCCGCTGCCGAAGAAGATCTGGGTAAGCGTCGATGTCGACGGCCTCGAGCCGCAGAACTGCCCCCACACCGGCACGCCGGTCCCGGGAGGCTTGACCTGGGGCGAGCTGCTCCTCCTGCTCCAAGTGCTCTCCCAGAAGCACGAGATCATCGGGTTCGACGTGTGCGAGGTGGGCGACCATCCCTGGGATGCCAACGTCGGCGCACGGCTCCTGTACAAGCTCGCCGGGTACTCGCTGCTGTCGCGAAGCTAGACGTGCGCGCAGCCTGTTGGGCCCTGGCCCTGGCCCTCGGGTGTGTCGGCGACGAGCCTGGAGTCAAGGAGCGCACACCGCCCACGCATGGGCTGGACTCCGCACCCCCCACCCCGACCGACAGCGCCACCCTGCCCGTGATCGCCGCGGTCCATGTGTCGCCGGGCCGGCTCGTGGCGGGCGACGTGGTGGACGACACATCACCGATCACCGTCGAGATCGTCCTGCCCGTGACGCTCGCTGGTGGGGGCCTGCCCGAGTGGCTGGAGGCGGCCCAGACCGATCGCTCCGTTCTCCAGGTGGAGCTGCCCGTGGTCGGAATCGAGCTGGCCGACGAGGACGCCCGACCCGCCGGCACCTTCGCTCCACCGCGGTTCTGCCGGGTGGGCGACGACTGCCCGCCGCGAGCGGGTCGGTGGCAGGCCTGGCATGTGGTGGACGGTG
>JBLFXJ010000355.1:0-8309 GCA_047609825.1 Myxococcota bacterium | reverse complement strand
CCGTGGCCAAGATCAGCATGGTGGGCAACCGGCCCTCGATGAAGCTGTCGCGCGGGTCGGGCAAGGCCACCCTGCCTGGCCGCCTGCAGTGCTGGCGCACGCCCGCAGGTGATGTCGTCGGCCTGATCGACGAGCCACCCGTCGGCGAACCCCTGCTCACGCCAGTGTGGAACGCATCGGGGCGCCTGCCGGCCCCCGCCCTCGACGATGTGCGTGCCCATGCCCGGGCCCAGCAAGATGCTCGGGGCGGTCGCGCCGACCCGCCGCTTCGGGTGACCGATGCGCTCGCGGCCCTGATCGAGGCTTGCGTCGCCGCCGCATGACCCGGGTCAGCGCCTACTCCTCGTCGTCGTAGTCCTCGTCGTCCTCGTCTTCCAACAGCACCCGGCCGACGCCGATGAACAACGCGGTCACGCCGACGAACACGAAGATGCTCACGGTGGCGAGGTTCTGCGCCTGGGCATCCCAGCCCACCATGTGCTCGACGCCCATCAGCACGAACATGTCGCCGTCGGTCTTGCTGTTGAAGTCGTACAGCCATGCGGCAGCACCGAGGATCAGCAGCGGCGGCCAGATGCGGTTGAACAGGCGCATCAGAACTCGTAAGCGAAGCGGAATCGGGCGGTGTACATCCGGCCGTAGCGGGCAGCGCCCTTCTCGGTGGCGATCTCGAGGTCGGGCAGGGAGTAGCCACCGGGCGCGCCGTAGAACTCGCCACCCCAGCGGAAGTGGTCGGCCACGAGGCCCTCGGCGCCCAGGCTGAACACCGGCCCGAAGTACGGGTGGTAGTTGTTCGTGATCACGCCGTCGTCACCGATGTAGAAGAACGTCGACGCGTCTGTGAGGCCGAACGCCGCGAACGGCGTGATGACGTCGAAGTCGAGCCCGAGCATCAGGTCGAAGCCGAAGGTGGACGCGACGAACATGTCGTCCACGGCATCGTCGCCCTTGATGAAGGGCGTAGCGAACTCGCCCACCGACTTCTGGCTCGTGGCGTGGAATCGGCCGCCGAGCTGCACAGTGTCGCCCACTCGGCCCGACAGGCCCACCTCGGCGCTGACGATCACGTTGGTGGTGCCGAACACCTTCACCGGTGGCACATAGGCCACGCCGCCCCACGGCAGCACGGGGCCGAGCGCAGGCAGCGCGAACGTGACCCGGGGCCGCGGGATGATCGGGGTCTTGTTGGTGTCTTCGGTCTTCGTGCCACCCACGGCGAGCCGCTTCTCGCAGCCGAGCGGGGGCATCACCACCATGTCGAGCCCCAGGGCACCGCCACCCGGCTCGTGCGGGATCGGGCCGTGGATCGCCGAGAACGTGGTGGCCAGCGCGTAGTAGTTCATCAGGAAGTCCTGCTGAACGATGTCGCTGTAGTCGTTGGGAACGTTCACGCCCTTGCACTCGGGTGCTATCTGCGCTGAGGCGGCGGACGAGAGCAACAGCGCGGCGGTGACGGCGAGCAGGCGCATGGGAATCCCCGGAAGGTGTGCGGAAACGTGCGGCATCACAGCTCCGCACCGGCGTCGATCCACGCCTTGACATGGAGGATGGTGTCGTCGGACAGGCGGGGCTGGCCGATGGGCATGGGCGTGGCGTTGCCGCTCTGGTCGATGGCCTGCCAGAGCAGAGACGCGGCCGAATCGCCGGGCACGACCAGCTCGCCGAGACCGCCGAGCAGGTCGTCCTCGATGGCGGCGGGCATCACGGGCTCGAGCTGCTCATGGCAGCCGGCCAGGCAGGTGTCGCCCAGGAACAGCTGCACGCCCTCCCAGTCCTCGGTGTAGCCCTCGCTGGGCCCGCCGCCCTCGCCCGTGGGGAACACATGGTCGTCGCATCCGACGAGCAACAACAGCACGGCAGCGCCTCGGGTCGACATCTGAGCCTCTCGGTGGGTCGACAGGGGTCGTCCACGCGACGGACCCGCAACGCGACTCTAGCCTGCCACAATCCGGCTGGCGGCAACCGCAGCGAACGGGTGCGCGTTGTCTGCCCGACGCAGGCTGGATACGTTGCGCGCGTTCGGGGTGTAGCGCAGTCTGGTAGCGCTCCTGCTTTGGGAGCAGGAGGTCGCAAGTTCGAATCTTGCCACCCCGACCACCACAACCACCTGCCGCGGTCCACACCGCCGGGTGATCGAGCCACGGCGCCTCACCGACCGCTCACTCGCCAGCGTCGGCCTGCGGCAGCTTGTCCTGGGTCTTCGTGTCGAAGTCCGACGCGTCGTGCCGCTCGTGCAGCTGGCTGGCCGGATCGCCCCAGGCCCGGTTCACCTTGCGACCGCGCTGGACCGCCGGCCGGCCGGCGATGGCGTCGGCCCACCGGATCACCTGGGCGTACTCGTGCACCGAGAGGAAGGCTCCAGCGTCGTACAGCTTCCCCTTGACCAGCGCGCCGTACCACGGCCAGATCGCCATATCGGCGATGGAGTAGGTGCTCCCCGCCATGTACTCGTTGTCGGCCAGGTGCCGGTCGAGCACATCGAGCTGGCGCTTGGTCTCCATCGTGAACCGGTCGATGGCGTACTCGAACTTCTTTGGCGCGTAGGCGTAGAAGTGCCCGAACCCGCCGCCAAGGTAGGGGCCCGCGCCCATCTGCCAGAACAGCCAGCTCAGCGCCTCGGTGCGGGCACGCGGCTCGGTGGGCAGGAACGCCCCGAACCGCTCCGCCAGGTACAGCAGGATGGCGCCCGACTCGAACACCCGGGTCGGGGGATCGGTAGTGTGGTCCATCAGAACGGGGATCTTCGAGTTCGGGTTCGCCTCGACGTAGCCGCTGCCGAACTGGTCTCCCTGTTCGATGTTGATCAGCCACGCATCGTACTCAGCGCCCGCGTGGCCCGCCGCGAGCAGCTCCTCGAGCATCACCGTGGCCTTCACGCCGTTGGGCGTGGCCAGCGAGTACAGCTGGAACGGGTGGGCACCCACCGGCAGCTCGGCGTCGTGGGTGGGGCCGGCGATGGGTCGGTTGATGTTCGCGAACTGGCCGCCGCTGGCCTTGGTCCACGTCCAGACCTCTGGCGGTGTGTAGTCAGACATGCTGTGCTCCTCAGGGCAGATCCGGCGGCTATCACCGGACTCTCCTGCCCAAGGCGCCGCTGCGAAGACCCACACGAAACGGGACCAGACGGGACTACAGCAGGCGCGACCACACCGGCCGCGTGAGCCACAGCCCGAGGAAGGTGGCCGCTGGCCCCCACTTCTTCCGGCTGCGGAGGAACCTGTGCTGCGCCCGGAGGAATCGAGCGCCGAGGAAGGCGTCGGCCACCGCCACCGATTCGGTGGCGTTCACGGCGCGCAGCTCGTCGATGCTGGCCCCCGCTGGAAAGGTGCGCGCGCGACCTTCCGCCACCCAGGTCTCACCGATGCGCTGGGCCTCGGCGAGCAGCTGCTCATGGGGCACCACCCATCCGGCGAGGCCGATGGCGTGGGCCTCTTCCCCGGTGGGCTTGTACCCCTCCTCCCCGAGCATCCGGGCCGCGTTCGCTTCGCCGAGGAGCCGGGGGAAGTGCACGCTGGAGCACCCCTCGGGGGGGAGGCCCAGCCGGGCGAACGGCGTGGAGAAGGTGGCCCGCTCGGACGCGATGATGCCGTCGCACAACGCGGCCGTGGTGACCGTGGCGCCGATGGCGGGCCCGTTCACCGCCGCGAGTATCGGCTTGGGGAACGCGATGAACCCCTCGAACAACGCCTCGTTGTGCGCCACGATCTGGGCGTGCAGCGTGCGGGGATGAGCCAGCTGCAGCGCCGACCCGAGGTTCACGCCGGCGCTGTAGTAGGGGTCGGTCCCGGTGAGGATCACCACCTTCGTGGCCGGGTCATCCGCCGCCCGGTCCATCGCCCCCTTCAGCGCCTCCATCATCTCCATGGTCCACCCGTTCAGCCGGGCGGGCATGTTCATGGTGAGCGTGGTGACGCTGTTGGTGGTGGACGACAGGACGAGCCCTGTGCGGGCAGAGGCGGTGGTCATGCGCCCGAATAGCGCAGTCCGCCGGTGCGGTCCGCCGCGAGGTGAGCGCTCGGGCCGGGGCGCGCGACGATACACTTCGCCGGGTCGAGGCCAGCTGCGCCCCGCCCACCGTGGGAGAGAGATGCCGACGCTGCTGGTGCTGCTGCTCGCCTGCGCCGACGTGCCCCCCGAGCGGGTCGACCTCGACGACGGCTACTACCTGCTGGTGGTGCCCGACAGCTGGCGCGCGGCAGACACCGCACCGGCGATGGTGCACCTGCACGGGCACGGCGGGAATCCCGAGAAGTACTTGAACGACAAGGAACTCCTCCGCGACCTGGCCGACGGAGGCGTGATCGCGGCCTTCCCCGCCGGGGAGCAGAACGACTGGAAGATCGGCCTGCACGTAGACGAGATCGCGCGCAACGACCGGAAGTTCCTGGCGTCCGTTGCGGATGATCTGCGGGAGCAGTTCGATCTGTCCTCGGTGGTGCTTTCCGGCCACAGCAACGGTGCCTCGATGGTGTACGACGTGGCCTGCGCGGGGGACGGCACATTCGACGCCTATCAGGCCATCTCTGGCGGATTCTGGGACCCGCTCCCGGGGAACTGCACCGGGCCCGCCCGCCCGCACAGGGCCCTGCACGGCACGGAGGACGACATCTGGCCGCCGGACGGCCGCCCGATCCGAACGGTCCATCAGGTTGGTCCGGAGCCCTCAGTGACCCACCTGCGCGATGTCTGGGGCTGTACTGAGCCGCCCGTCTCGGTGCCGACTGCAGACGGTCTGACCTGCACCAATTGGGCCGCATGCGACACGTCGCTGTGCTGGCACGATGGCGCCCACAAGCTGCCGACGGACTGGGGCCGGTGGGCCGCGGACTGGGCAGCCGACCCCACGACGCCGTAGCGCGGGCTTCAGATCGTCTCGAACGACACCCGCCCGATGCCCAGCCGGATCAACCGATTCGGCGACCGCCGCTCCACCACCGTGGACGCCGCCACAGCGCTCACCTGGGCGAGCAGCTTGCGGGCCCGGAACACGTCGACGTTGATCCGGTTGGCGTCGCCGCCCAGCATCCGCTCCAGCTCGACGCCGTGCACCCAGCCCTGCGCGCTGTCAGGCAGCTCTGGGTTCGCGCAATCGTCTGCCCGGCGCTGCGCGAGCACCCACAGCAGCTCATTCGAAGCTCGGGCGCCCAGGTCGTGCACCACGTCCTGCGCGATGGCGTGGAGCTCGATGTACTCCTGATCGGCCGTCACCCGGAAGTGCAGTGCCAGCGTATTCTCACCGCCCTTTGCCGCGTCTGCCGTGCCCGGTAAGGTGTGCACGAGGTCGAACACCCACGTTCGGCCTCCCAGCGTGACCGCCTGGCCATGCTGAAGTGGAGCGGAGGCGCCGGCGTGCTCGAGCACCCACTGGCCGTCGCCGTCCACGAAGGCCTGCCCGAGGTCGTCGAGCTGCAGCACGCCCGCCTCGGCGAACACGGGCTCCCCGCCGTGCACCGGGCGCGCGAGGGTGACCGGTGCACCTGCGTTCTCGAGCCTCCACACCTGCCCTGCCGTGCCGAAGGTGAGGCTGGCGCCCGCCGCGAGTGCACGGTTCGTTCCCGGAGCGAGGCGCTGCCCATCCACCAGAGTGCCGTTGCGACTGCCGAGATCGCGCACCACCCACTCAGAGCCCGACCAGGTCAACGCCGCATGCTGACCGGACACGCTGTGGTCGGGCAGGCACAGGCTGCTCTCTGGCGCGCGACCTACGATCTGACGGACACGGAGCGTGTGCCGGCGCTCGCTGTCGATGTGAGTGAGCCATCCCATACGGTCGGCTAGCGGCCCGGTTCGACCCGAGCAAGGGCGAGGCTCACGGGACCACCAGGTACGACAGCAGCACGAGCAACAGCGCCGCTCCAACCCCGATGGGCACCCCCAAGGCCGACCGCGCCGGCTGGGCGGCTCTCTTCCACACCACCAGCGTGCCACCCCACTCATCGCCCACCCGCTGGCGGAGCTCCGAGCGGGCCATCGCGCTGTACGCGACCAGGCCGAAGAGGAACCCGTCCACGAGGATCGCGAGGTTCCGCAGCGCCGCCGCCTGCAGGCTGATCGGCGCTCCCCGGGGCTCGGCCTGGACCGTGCGCAGGCCGGTGAGCAGCTTGCCGACGGTGGCCCCTGAGATCCACTCCGCCACCGCGGGGTACAGCACCAACGCGCTCAGCCCGATGCTCATGTCGACCGCGAGCAGGTAGGACGCGTCCACCGTGACCAGCAAGCCAGACGGCAGCCAGTCGCTGCACCGGAACGCCGCCTCCAGCCCGCCAGACGGCAGCCAGTCGCTGCACCGGAACGCCGCCTCCAGCACGCCGATGTGCACCGCCAGATCGATCGCCCGCGCGAGGCCGCGGAGGAGGAACGGGGGCACAGCGTCGGGAGCGTCGGTCACGCGCCGATCTAACCGGTCCGGGTCAGGTCCTTCCAGGTTCAAGGCCAGTGCCAGCGGCCGCATCTCCCTCAGGTGCCCGGCGGGGCCGTGGCCATCTCGCACGGTGAGCAGCGCCTCGTCGTGCGGAGCTTGGCGGCGAGGTCGCGCAGCGCCGTGCGCAGCCCCTCCTCGAGCACCGGATGGTAAAATGGCAGCTTCAACGCCGCGTTGACCGTCACGCCGAGCCCCACCGCCCACGCGAGCAGGTGCGCCGTGTGTTCCACCCGCGGCCCGAACATCTCGGCGCCGACCAGCCTGCAGGTCTCGGTATCGGCGTAGATCCGCACGAGGCCCTGGTTTCGACCTATCACCCGCGCGCGTCCCTGGTCGGCATAGCTGACCTCGCCGAACGCGGTCGTGGCCGGGTCGAGGTCGGCGAACCGGGGTCCGACGATGGCCATCTGCGGGTCGGTGAACGCAACCGCCAGCGGCACCCGGCGCTCCTCTGAGGCCACGTCGGGGAATCGAGCGGCGTTGAACCCGGCGATCCGGCCCTCATCCGACGCCTCGTGGAGGAGCGGGCGGAACCCCGACACATCACCCGCGAAGAACACGTGGGTGTCGCCGGCCTGGCCGGTGTGCGGGTCCACCGTGGGCCGGCCGCGGTCGTCCAGCTCGATGCCGGCGTGTTCCAGGTCCAGCCGCGCCAGGTTCGCCCGGCGGCCGGCCGCGGCGAGCACCCGATCGTACACTGCGTCCCGCGCCACCCCGTCGGAATCGGTCCAGGCAACCCGCACGCCATGCGGCCCATGGGGCTCGACGCCGTCCACGGACACCCCGAGCTGCAGGTCCAGCTCTGAGCCGAGCACCGCGCGCGCTTCGTCCGCCACCGCCGGATCGCTGAACGGACCCAGCTCATCGAAGGGGTTGAAGAAGGTGACCCGCACGCCGAGGCGGTGGAGCGCCTGGCCGAGCTCCAGGCCGATGATCCCGGTGCCGAACACCGCGACCGAGGGAGGCAGGTCGTCCCACTCGAACACGTCATCATTCACCAACACGCGGTCGCCGAGCGTGTCGAGGGGCGGGGGCACCCACGGCGAGG
Source organism: Myxococcota bacterium (assembly GCA_047609825.1). Taxonomy (GTDB): domain Bacteria; phylum Myxococcota_A; class UBA796; order UBA796. The sequence continues at coordinate 840 of JBLFXJ010000355.1, read as the reverse complement.
AGCCGGTGGCCACCACCACGGCGCCGGCGTGCAGGCGGGTGTGGTCGTCCACCACCAGCGTGTGCGGGTCCTCGAAGCGGGCGTAGCCCCGCACACGGTTCGCTTCGGGGATGGCCTCGGTGGCAGCGACGACGAACCCAGCGAACCGGTCACGCTCCGACGTCACCCGAGCGAGCACGGCGCGACCGTCGATCCTCACCTCGGGCACATCCACGCCGAAGGTGCCCGCATGCTGGGCCTCCCAGGCTGCGTCCGCCGCGGCGATGAGCAGCTTGCTCGGCATGCACCCGACCCGAGCGCAGGTGGTGCCATAGGGGCCGCCCTCGACGATCACCCACGACTTTCCAGCCTTCTCCACCTCTCGCCTCGCGTTCAGGCCAGCGGTTCCGGCCCCGATGATCACAACGTCTATGGTCTGCTCGCGCACCTGCGCCCCCTGCTCTGGTGTCGTGTGGAGTCGCCAACCGGCGCAGTCGTGTCTGAACCGGTGTATGGACGTGACGGAAACAACCCGGCCCGCCCACCACCTACCTCGGGTACACAGGGCCATGGCGCACCACCCCGGACTCGACGGACTGCGCGGGCTCGCGTTCCTGGGCGTGCTGCTGTTCCACGACGCCTGGCTCGGGATCGGCTGGGTCGGCGTGCCGCTGTTCTTCGTGGTCTCCGGGGTGTTGATCCGCGGGTCGCTGGAGCGAACAGCGCCCGATGCGCCGGCGGGAGCGCGCCTCCGGCAGTTCGCCACGAAACGGTTCGCCCGGCTGGCCCCGCTGTACCTGCTGTGGGTGGGGCGCGCGCTCGCCTACCGACTGGCCACCGGCGTCCCCACCCCACCCCACG
>JBLFXJ010000354.1:0-8328 GCA_047609825.1 Myxococcota bacterium | reverse complement strand
CACAGGCACCCGTGCGCGGAGCCGGTCCGGGGCCGTGCACATCGCGGCCGGGTCGTGCACCGCCACCACCGCGCCGCCGGTGAGCAGGCGCTCCACCAGAGCGACCGCGGCGCTCTCGCGCACGTCATCGGTGCCCGCCTTGAACGCCAGCCCCCACACCGCCACCCGCCGTCCGACCAGGCCGCCGAGGGCGTGCTCGACCCGGGCCATGATGTGGTCGAGCTGGGCGGCGTTGCTGTGCAGGGCGGCCGCGGCCAGGGGCAGCGGAACGCCGGCGGAAGCTCCGGCATGGACCAGGCCACGGAGGTCCTTCGGCAGGCAGGAACCCCCGAATCCCGGGGAGGGTCGGAGCACCTCGTGGCCGATGCGCGGGTCTGCGCCGATGCCGGACCGGACCGCATCCATGTTCGCGCCAGTGGCGTCGGCCAGCCGGGCGAGCTCGTTCACCAGCGCCACCCTGAGGGCGATCATGGCGTTGCTCCCAAGCTTCGTGAGCTCAGCACTCGGGCCGTCCATCGCGAGGATGCGGTCGTCGGGCAGCCCGAGGGGGGCGTACAGCTCCCGCACCCGGGCCACGGCTGCTGCCGGACCGCCGAGCACGATGCGCGCCGGGTCGAGGAAGTCGCGCACGGCTCGCCCCTCGCGGAGGAACTCGGGGTTCGACACCAGCGCGATGGGGGCGGGGAGCCGGGCGGCGAGGCGGGCATGGGTGCCGACGGGCACGGTGCTCTTCACCACCAGCACCAGCGGACCCTCGGCGGCGGCCACCAGCTGGTCGACGGCGGCGTGGAGTGCTGTGAGGTCCGGCGCGCCGTCCGGGCCAGACGGGGTGCCCACCGCCACCAGCACCACCGGGGCCAGCGTGAGGGTGGTGGTCACCCGCAGTCGGCCGGTGCGGGCGCCCTCGGCTAGCAGCTCGCCGAGCCCCGCCTCGTGCAGTGGGACCTCGCCGGCGTGCAGTCGCGCCACCCGTGCGGGGTTGCGCTCCACCACCGCCACCTGATGGCCGACGTGGGCCAGGCAGGCCCCGGCGACCAGGCCGACGTAGCCCGAGCCGATCACGCTCACCCGCACGCGGCCTCCCTCACTCAGTGCTCATCCGCCGCTGGCCATCCACGCGAATGGCGGCGATGGTGGGGCGGAGCCGCACGGACGGGGTCTAACTGAGCGGGGCCATCCGACGGCCCCCGAACATGCCTGCGTGTGCGTGTGTGAACCCCGACGCTGGTCCGTCGGGCCTCCGGTACGTTACGGTCGCACGGTCAGTGAGGGTAACGCGTGGGGATTCGGGTTCCCGAGGCCCTGGTACCATTGGTGGACCAGGGGATCATCGACGAGGTCATTCGACCGCTGATGGCGGGCAAGGAGGCGCAGGTCTACCTGGTCGTCGCCGACGGCACGCTCCGCGTGGCCAAGGTGTACAAAGAGGTCGAGCACCGCAGCTTCAAGCACCGTGCGGCCTATACCGAAGGTCGCAAGGTCAGGAACACGCGCCAGCAGCGCGCGATGGCCAAGAAGTCCAAGTACGGCAAGGCGGAGATCGAGACGGCCTGGCGCAACGCCGAGGTCGACGCGATGCGCACGCTGTGGGCGGCCGGCGTGCGGGTGCCGGAGCAGTTCGACTTCGTCGATGGCGTGCTCCTGATGGAGCTGGTGCACGATGGCGACTGGGGTCCTGCGCCCCGCCTGGCCGATGTGCAGTTCAGCCCGGAAGAGGCAAACGACCTGTTCCTGCACCTGGTGCACGAGGTGGCGAAGATGCTGTGCGCCGGGGTGGTGCATGGCGACCTGTCCGACTTCAACGTGCTCATCGGGCACGATGGGCCGGTGATCATCGACTTTCCCCAGTGGGTGGATCCGGCGGGCAACCTCAACGCGCGCAAGCTGCTGCTCCGCGACGTGGACAACCTCACCAGCTTCCTCGCGCGGCACGACCCCTCCCTCAAGCGCACCCGGTACGCTGAGGAGATGTGGGCGCTGTACGAGGCGAACACCCTCACGCCGCAAACGGAGCTCACCGGCAAGTTCAGGCGCAGCCAGCGGCTGGCCGACACCAGCAGCCTGCTCGCCGAGATCGAGTCGATCGAGGCCGAAGAACGCAAGCGCCGCGAGTCGCTCGGGCTGCCACCGCCGCGGCCTGCGCGCCGCCCGGTGAACGTGGGTGCGCCGGCTCCCCGACCCCTGCGTCCTGGCGATGGGCGCGGTGAGGCCAAGCGCGGCCGCGGCGACGCCAAGCCTGCCCAGAGTGGCGGCCAGGGGGATGGGAGGTCGGGCGACCGGCGGCGGGGTGACCGCCCGGATGAGCGCAGTCGGCGTTCCGAGCCCTATGTTCCCAAGGCCGTCCAGCCACCGCCGAGCACCGGCGGCGACGGAGCAGGCCCCGGGTCGGCGTCGGCCAAGAAACGTCGGCGTCGCCGCAAGAAGAAGCCGGGTGGGCCCGCCGTCGAGGCCGCCCCGATCGATCCGTTCGACGACCTGGACGCGCTCCTCTCCATCGACGACTGACGGGGCATGGCTCCCCGCGACAGCGACACCTGGCGCGAAGAGCCGAGCCCTATGGGCCGCTGCGGCGAGAGGAGACCGCCGAGGGGTTCCGGTACACGCTGGTGGAGCGCATCGGCATCGGTGGGCTGGGCGAGGTGTGGAGAGCCACCGATTCCACGCTGGGCCGGGACGTGGCGCTCAAGGTGCTCCGTGAAGACCGGAGCGCCTACGCCGCGCTGCGGTTCTCGCGGGAGGCCCGGATCACCGCCCTGCTCGACCATCCCGGCATCGTTCCGGTACATGATACGGGGAGAACGCCGGGTGGGCGAGCTTTCTACGCCATGCGCTGGGTGCGCGGCCACACTCTCAAGGAGGCCCTGCGGGACGCTCAGGGCCTCCCCGGTCGGATGCTGCTGCGCGGCCACTACGTGGCGATGTGCAACGCGGCCGCCCACGCCCATGCCCGCGGCGTGGTGCACCGGGATCTGAAGCCGGCGAACGTGATCGTCGGCGAGTTCGGCGAGACTCAGCTGCTCGACTGGGGGCTGGCGAAGGTGGTCGGAGAGACCGACCTCTCCGAGAGCTCGTTCTTCGGCGACGCGGATCCCTCGGCGGAGGTCACCCGCGACGGCGTGGTGCTGGGCACTCCGGCCTATATGGCCGCAGAGCAGGCCGGTCAGCAGCCGGTGGATGCCCGGTCCGATGTGTTCGCGTTGGGCGTGGTGCTGTACGAGCTGCTCACAGAGGTGTCGCCGTTCAAGGGCAGCACCGGCGAGGAGACCCTCGCTCGGCTCCGGAGCGGGAAGCGTGCGGCGGTGCTCGAGCTCTGCCCCGACGCGCCACCCGATCTCGCCGCCGTGTGCGAGAAGACGCTGTCGCTGCGGCCCGATGACCGCTACCCCGACGCGGGCGCGCTGGCGGCCGAGGTCGAGGCGTGGCGCCAGGGCCGGCTCGTCAGCGCCTATGCCTACGCCGCCGGCGACATCATCCGGAGGTTCGTGCGGCGGTATCGCGTGGGCGTGCTGATGAGCGTGGTCGCGCTCCTCCTGTTCATCGGCCTGTCTGCGTGGTCGGGTCGCCGGATCGTCGTCGAGCGCGATCGGGCGTTGTCCCAGCTCGAGCGCGCGGTGCGGGAAGAGGGCGACGCCCGCAACCAGCTGGCGGAGGCGCTCATCGGCCGCGCACGGGCAGCCCAGGAGGTCGGGCGGCGCACCACGGCGGAGGTGTACGCGGCGGGCGCCCTGCAGCTCCGAGAAGACCCCGAGGCGCGCGGCATGGTGCTGTGGGCCCGGAGCCAGTGGCACCCGATCCTCGAGCAGGAGATCACCTTCGCCGGGCGCTGTGCCTCCATCGCCGCGATCGATCGAGGGCTGGGCTGCATCGGTCCGGGCGGCCTGGCCCGGTGGGACGGGCGCAATGCGCCGACCACCCTCGACAAGCGCCCGGGGACCTATGTGACGGCCGCCCCCGATGGCGCGATCGTCACCCTCCGCGCGGACGACGGCGGGCCGCTCGAGGTGCTGCGCAACGGGGTCACGGCCCGCGTTCCGGTGGAACGTGGCATCCGCGGGCACACCGTCGATGTCAACGACGGTGGGGATCGCATCGCAGTGGCGCGTGCGGGTCGGGCCGAGGTGGTGGATGCGCTCACCGGCGAGGTGCTGTGGGGCCATCCCACCCACGGCGACACGCGGGTGGTGCAGTGGTCTGGCGACACGCTGTGGGTCGGCGACCACACCGGGTCGGTGCACGCGGTGCGGGATGGTGAGGTGTACCTGGCGGCAGACCTCCAGATCCCTGGGGTGTTCGCCCTCGCCGTCGCGCCCGACGGCACCGTCGCCGTGGGGTCCTCCCGCACCCTGGTGCTGTGGACTCCAGGTTCCGAACCCCGCCGCTACGCCATCGACGCCGGCATCGTGCTCCACCTCGCCTGGGCGCAAAACAGCGCCACGTTGGTGTTGGGCACGGAACAGGGCAGCGTGCTCCTGTGGGACGTGGCCGAGGGGCGCACGCGGCTCGAGCTGCCAGAGCAGCCCCGGCTGGAGGGCCTGGCCTTCGTGGGAGATCGCCTCGCGGTCGCGTCGGGCGCCACCGTGCAGCTGTGGCAGATGGGGGCGCCCCACGGCACGGATCGTCTCGCGGCGGGCGAGGGCATCGGAGCCGTTGCCTGGTCGGCCGACCGCGCCCGCGTGGTGGCTGGCACTGGCGATGGGCGACTGGTGACCTGGGACGGCGCCACCGGTGAGCGCCTTGACGAGCGGCGGGTGGCCCGCGTCGTGGTGAAGTCGGTCGCGGTGCTTCCGGACGGCCGTGTGGCCTACAGCCTGCCGGCCTCGAACCCCGTGGTGCTCGATCCCACAACCGGAGCCACGGTGGAGCTGCCGGGTGGTGGGTTCACCGTGCCGCGCCTGCTGGTGGATCCGTCGGGCGGTCTGGTGTGGGGCGACTACCAGGGCAACGTGTCGCGCGGAACGGCCGACGGCGAGGTCGCTGACCAGTGGGTCACGCGGGACGGCGTGCACCGGCTGGCGTTCTTCGGCTCGGCCATCGTGGCGACCGATCACGGCGGGCGCGTGAATGTGCTGGAGCCGGGGGGCGTGGTGCGCAGCCGGCTCCTCGGCGACGTGCGGTCGGTGGCGGCTGACGGCGCCCGCGGGCGGATCTGGGCTGGCCTCGCCGATGGCACCCTCGTGACCCTGGACGGCGCGCTGGCCGAGATCGGGCGGACACACGCCCATGCGGCGACCGTGCACGGGCTCGAGCTGTCTCCCGATCGTCAGCTGCTCGCGTCGGTGGGCTGGGATCGGGCGGTGCGGATCTGGGCCGCCGAGGATGGCGCACTGCTCGCGATCCTGTGGGGGCATGGGGATCGGGTGAGCGCGGTCGCGTGGTCCCCCGACAGCCGACGCCTGGCAACGGGTAGCTGGGATCACACAATGCGAATCTGGGATGTGGCCGAGCTGTACAGGCCACCTGCCCAGGTGCTCTCCGACGCTGCGGAGCGCTATGGGCTGGGCCTCGACGGCGGGCGCCTCGCGCGGGTGCCCACGAAGACGGATCGGCTGTAACGACGCGTACCGACCATGGTCCTCTGCACATGGACGGGCACTGCCCGCTGCAAGAGGAGACCTCGATGCGGATCGCGATGGGTGCGCTGGCCCTGTTGGGCTGTGGTGGCGGTGAGAAGGGAACCGATTCGGCGGCGGGATCGGCGCCGGATGACGCCGCGGCGTCCGCGCTGTGGGACACCATCCAGGCCGCGTCGGATTGGCAGCAGGTGGATGACTGGTCCGGAGTGCAGCCGAGCGACACGGCCCACGATGCGTTCACCCAGGTGTGGTGGAATGACACCGCGTTCGATCACGTCACTGGGGGTGGCATGGGCGACATGCCAGTCGGTTCGGTGATCTTCAAGGAGTCCTACTCCGACGCGGGCGGAGCCTCCCTCACGGGGACCACCGCGATGAGCAAGGAAGCGGACGGCTGGTTCTGGGCGTCATGGACCGACGTGGGTGAGCTGCGCACCTCCGGCGAGCCCGGCCTGTGCACGGGCTGCCACGATGCGGGTCAGGACGGGGTGCTCACCACCACCTGGTGAGCCACCGTGCGCCGCCTGCGCCCCGGGTTAATCGCGCGCTGGATGCGGGAGACCCATGGCGGCGCGCGCGCTCCAGACCACACGAGTGCACGATGTACAGCCGCCGCCGGTCATCGTCGGCTCCTCCGAGCCGGCCAGCGCCCGCGGATTGGCTGTAGTGCTCACGTGGGTCCCACCGGCGATGGATCCTTTCGGGCGGTCCGGTGCACCAGCCGTGGCACACGGGAGTGCGATGCGCGCGCGGCCGCTGATGGTGGGCACCTTGGCTCTTGCGGCCTGTGGGTCGAAGGCGGAGCCGGGGTCGGAGGACTCCGGCGTGTCGTCGTCGACCTACACCGCCAGCTGGTCCGGGATGGACCGGCTGTTCGCCGACCACTGCGACAGCTGCCACCCCGCCACCACCGGGGTCGATCTGCGATCGGTCATCGAGGCCGACCTGGCCTCCGGCGCTGGCGCCTACGTGGTGCCGGGCGATCCGGACGCCTCGCTGCTGTGGCAATCGGTCGGTGGAACCTCCCTGAACGCAATGATGCCGCCATCTGGCCGGCTGGATGACAATCTCGTGCAGCCGGTGGCGACCTGGATCGCCGCCGGCGCCCCCCTGGAGTGAGCATGAACCACTGGATCAGCTGCGTGATTCTCGGCATGGCGCTCGTCGCGTGCGGCGGAGACAAGGATGGCGGCTCGGATTCCGCCACCTCTGCTACCGGCACCGGCACCGGAACCGCCACGGGCACCGCCACCGGCACGGCGACCGGCAGCACGCCTGCGGTCGTCGGCGATCTGCGCATGGTGGGCGCCGAGGAGAGCCTGCCGGCCGCTGGCCTGCTCTCGATCTGGGGCAGCTCGAGCTCCGACGTGTGGATCGTGGGCTCGGATGATGGTGCGGGGCCGGTCGTGCTTCACTGGGACGGCGCCGCATGGTCCAGGGTGAGCACTGGCACCACAGGCGATCTGTGGTGGGTGTGGGGCGATGGCGCCGGTACGCTGTTCTTCGCCGGCGCGAACGGGCGGGTGGTGGTGCACGACGTGGCCGCCGGCACGTTCGACGAGATGATGGTGGCCGATCCATCGGTCACGCTGTTCGGCCTGTGGGGCACCTCGGCGAGCGATGTGTACACCGTGGGCGGCGACATCAACGGCGACAGCGATGGCACCATCCAGCACTTCGATGGTGTGGCCTGGTCCGAGGTGGGCACCGCTCCGACGGTCGATGGCACCCAGACCCGCATGGCGTTCAAGGTGTGGGGTCGGTCGGCCGACGAGGTGTATGTGGTGGGCACGAATGCCCTGGTGATGGAGGGCAGCGCGAGCGCTGGGTTCACCATGGTGGACCCCTCGCCGCTGTACATCTCCACCCCGATCACCACGGTCGCGGGCGACGCGGACAGCGTGTACGCGGTCGGCGGGTACGGCAACGCCGCCGTGGCTCGCAAGGTGGGATCCGGGGCTTGGGCGGACGATTCTCCTCCGCCCACTGCCATCGCGCCGTTCTTCAACGGCGTGTTCGTCCGCGATGGGGTGGTGATTTCGTGCGGTGGGCAGGGATCCATCTGGACCCGCACGGACACTGAGTGGGTGGGCAGCGGTGAGCCGCTGACCCTGCGTGACTTCCATGGCTGCTGGATCGATCCTGACGGAGCCGTGTGGGCCGTCGGTGGGGACTTGTCGGCCCTGACCGCCGGGGTCGTGGTCACCAACAACGACACGGTCAGCGACATCGCGCTGTAGAGCGCCTGCACGGACTCGAGGAGACACGGATGCGAACGATGCTGACGCTGGGGCTGCTGGCCCTCACCGCATGCGGTGGCGACAAAGACGCCGACACCTCCGACACCGCCACGACGGATGACCACCAGCCCGAGCTGCAGTCCGTGATGCGCGATTGTCCGGCTACCCCCGGCATGATCTGCCCCTGGGCCGGTGCCGGGTACAACGGCTACAACGGCGACGATGTGCACCGCCTGGACGCGTGGTTCAGCTTTCCGATGGGCCTCACCTTCCATCCGGATCATCCGCCGGTGCTGGCCGACTGGAACAACCACAAGCTGCGGGAGATCCTGCCCGATGCGACGGCGGGCTACCGCACCATCATGGGCACCGACTTCCTGGGTGATGGCGACGCCGACCTGCTCGACAGCACGCCCGCTGGCGCACCGGGCACCGACATCAACCTCAACCACCCCACCCAGCACATCTGGCTTCCCGAGGGCATGTTCCTCTCCGCCAGCTGGCACACCCACAAG
>JBLFXJ010000353.1:0-8351 GCA_047609825.1 Myxococcota bacterium | reverse complement strand
GTGTGTGGACGAGATCGCGCTCGCCGCCCAGTCTCACCCCGACGTCGATGTCGTGCTCGTGACCAGCGCGGTGGCCGCGGACGTGCTCGCTGCGGCGGCACCGACGGCATGGTCCAAGGCACGGTTCGCCGCAGTCGGTCCGGCAACAGCCGCACGCCTTCGCCAGCACGGCTTCCCGGTCCACGTGACGCCGAGGCGTGCGTTGGGCATGGAGCTCGTGGCCGCGCTGGGCGACGTCAGCGGTCTGAAGGTGGTGTACCCGCGCTCCGAGATCGCGCCGGCCGCGCTGGTCGACGCCCTGCGCAGCCGCGGAGCCGTGGTGTACGAGGTGACGGCGTACACCAACGTCGCTCCGCCCGGCCACGCCGCGGAAGTGGCAGCGGCCCTGCCCGTCCACGCCACGGCCCTGCTCTCCGGATCCGCTGCGCGGCGCCTGGTTCGGGCGCTGCCCGGTGACGTGGGCCAGCTGGGCGCGGTGGTCGCCATCGGGCCGTCCACCGCTGCTGTCTGTCGAACCGTGGGGCTCCCGGTACATGCCGTCGCGAGCACCCACACCGTCGGCGGGCTCCTCGATGCGCTCGCGGCCGTGGTCCCGCCCCCGGGCTGAGAGCACGGATCGCGCCGCCGGTCAGCCGCCGGCGCTCGCCGGGCGCCCCCCACCCCCCCGCAGCCGGCTGGCCAGCTCCCGGCCCAGAGCGATGCCGTGCATCGGATCGGAACGGAGCGACAGACGACGTGAGCCTGCATCGTCGGCGAAGAAGCCCTCCGCCATCAGGTACTCACCATCGAGTCGGGCGAAGCACGCGGCGGGGACCGAGCACCCACCCTCGAGGGTGACCATGAACGAGCGCTCGGCCGACACGCAGACCGCGGTGTCAGGGTGGTGGATGCGCTCGAGCACCGCGAGCACGTCCGCATCGCGTCTGCGACATTGGACGGCCAAGGCCCCCTGCCCCACCGCCGGGACCATGGCATCGGCGGGGATCACCTCGGTGACATCGCTGCTGCGGCCCAGGCGATCGAGGCCCGCTTTGGCGAGCACGATGGCGTCGTACTCGCCGTCCCGCTGCTTTCGGACGCGCGTGTCCACGTTGCCGCGAATCCCGCGGATCTCCAGGTCCGGCCGCATCACCGCCAGCTGGGCCGCGCGCCGGGCAGAGCCCGTGCCCACAACGGCGCCGGGCGCGAGCTCGGCGAGTGTGGCACCGACCAGCGCATCTCGTGGGTCTGCCCGGACCGGGATCGACGCGATCACCAGGCCGGCTGGGCCCTCCGTGGGCATGTCCTTCATGCTGTGTACGGCGAGGTCGACCTCCCCCGCGAGCATCGCGTCTTCGATCTCCTTCGTGAACAGCCCCTTCCCGCCCACCTGAGCGAGCGGTCGATCGGTCACCCGGTCGCCGCGGGTGCTGATCACGACGAGCTCGACAGCCACGCCCGTCGCGGCTGTGATCGCATCGGCCACCCAGCCACTCTGCGTACGCGCCAGCAAGCTGCCTCGGGTGCCGAGGCGCAGTGTCACTCCTTCCATAGCTCCGTCAAGACCTCCACGGCCTGCGCGTCTCCGCGCTTCGCCGCCTCGCGAAGCGCCCCCACATGCCCGTGGAGGAGCTTCTTCACCAGTGCGCGGGTGAGCGCGTCGAGTTGCTTCGTCTGATCCGCATCCAGGCCGCCGACCAGACGGCGGGACCGAGAGATCTCGGCCTGCCGGATAGCCTCGGCCTGCGACATCATCTGCCGGAGGGTCGGCGCCACGTCGATGGCGTTCAGGCTCGCGATGAACCGGGCGACCTCGGCCGCCACCATGGCCTGCGCTTCCTGCGCCGCCTCGGCCCGCTCTTGCCGACCGCGCTTCACCACGCGCTGCAGGTCGTCGACGTTGAACAGGTACGCCTCTTCCAGATCGGCGACGGCCGCCTCGACGTTGCGCGGGACCGACAGGTCGACCAGGAACATCGGACGGTAGCGCCGGGCGCGGATCGCGCGGCGGATCATGTCCACCGACACGATGGGCTTGGGCGCGCTGGTAGCGGTGATCACCACGTCGGCCAGGGGGAGGTACTCGGCGAGCCGTTCCCAACGAATCGCGGTGAATCCCTGCTCGCTGGCGAGCGTCGCCGCGTGCTCGTAGGTGCGATTGGCGACGATCAGCTCATCGAGACCGGCGGTGAGCAGGGCTCGCGCTACCTGCCGCCCCATCTCTCCGACCCCCAGCAGCAGCGCTCGCCGTCCCTCGAGTCCGCCGAAGATCTGCAGCGCCAGATCGACGCCTGCGTTGCCGATCCCCACCCGACTGCGGCCGATGTCGGTTTGGGTCCGGACCCGCTTCGCGACGCTGAGCGTGCGTGCGCTGAGCGGCTGGAGGATCCGGCCGAGCGCGTTCTCCTCGGACGCGACCCGCACGGCCTCCTTGACCTGGCCGAGGATCTGCGGCTCACCGACCACGAGGGAGTCCAGCGATGCTGCCACCGTGAACAGGTGCTGCACGGCCTCGCCACCGCGCTTCCAGTACAGGTACTGGGAGACCGAGGTGCCGTCGGTCGTGCGGAACCCGTCGAAGTAGTCGCGCAGCCGCTCGGCATCCGATGGCACCGCGTACAGCTCCACGCGGTTGCAGGTGGACAGCAGCAACGCCTCTTCGCACACGTGCTCCGACCGCAGACGGGCCAGCTCCCGGCGCACCATGGCTTCGTCCATGGCGATCCGCTCGCGCACCTCTACCGGAGCCGTGTGGTGGGACAGCCCGACAGCGAGGATGCGATCGGCGTCATCACCCATAGCCGTGCCACCCGGCAACGAGGAAGTTGACACCCAGCAGCGAGAACACGAGCCCCCCGAATCCGGCGATCGAGAACAGAGCGGTCCACCGTCCGCGACGGCCGAGCACCAACCGCACCTGCAGCGCGGCTCCATACCAGAGCCAGATCAGGAGTGTGAACAGGACCTTCGGGTCCACGCTCCAGGCCTCGTGCAGCGAAGCCGCGGCCCACGCTCCGCCGGCGCCGATGCCCAGCGTGAGGAAGGTGAAGCCGAACAGCATGGCGCGGAACTGGATGCGGTCGAGCACCTCGAGGGAGGGCATGCGGCCGAGGCCGTCGAAGCGCTTTGCCTTCAGGCGCCGCCGCGTCCACAGGTAGACCACTCCGACCGCCGAGGACAGCCCGAAGCCCCCGATGCCCGCGAACACCAGGCCAAGGTGGAGGGGAAGCCAGGCCGACCGGCCGGTATCGGCCAGTGCGGCGACCTGATGATGCGGCACGACCTGGGACGTGCCGAGGAGCACGAGCGCGAGCGGTACCATGAGCATGCCCACGGCGCGGAGGCGCCCCTCCCCCACCCAGACGTAGGCCAGGACGATCCCCAGGGACGTGGCAGACAGCGCCTCGGGGAACCCAGGCGGGAGTATTGACAGCGCCGCGCCACCGACAAGCGTCAGCAAGTGCGCCACTGCGCCGACCGCGACCACGGTGCGAACGCGCGCCTCGACCCGAGCGCCGAGAACACCGGGGAGCAAGTGGCCGATCGTGGCGATCGCGTAGCACGCGAGCACGAAGATGTAGGGGATGCGCTCCACACCCGTGGCCTAACAGGTTCCCCCGCCGTCTCAGCGTGAGTTGATCACCGAGCTGTTCCCACCACGGGGCGAGGCCAGGACAGGCTCACGAGCACCCTGAACGCCTGCCCCGATCCGCGAGCAGCTCTCCTGAGAGCTTGCCACGGGGGCGAGCGTGCGCACACTCCCTCCGAGGTCGTCGATGGGCCGACAGCGGCCGGCCGTGCCGGGCTACACTCCTCGACGTCCCACACACCCCAGCCGCGCGTTCCGCGGTCTCGCAGGAGACAACCGCATGTCCACCGTTCCCGACGTCACCGACGCGACCTTCGACGCCGAGGTGATGCAGAGTGACGTACCCGTCCTCGTCGACTTCTGGGCCACCTGGTGCGCCCCGTGCAAGGCCATCGCCCCTCACGTCCAGACCCTCGCCGACGAGACGGAAGGTCGGCTCAAGGTGGTCAAGCTCGACGTGCAGTCGAACATGAAGATCGCCATGAAGTTCAAGGTCACCTCGATTCCCGTGCTCATGGTGATCAAGAACGGAGAGGTGGTCGGCCGGAAGAACGACGCATCCGGCGGACTCCACGCGCTGCGCACGCTCGTCAAGTCCCACGTCTGACCGCCCTCGGGTGCACCCGAGCGGACCCCGTCCACGCCGACAAGTTGCGCCACCCCGCCGGTCGACCTAGCTCGGAGGCCGGAGGTTCCGGATGGCAGGCGGAAGCAAGCTCGCGGTCTACACCGCCATCACAGCGAACGCTGTCGTCACGGTGGCGAAGTTCGCAGGATTCGCGGTGACCGGCAGCGGCTCGATGCTCTCCGAGGGCGTGCACTCGCTGGCCGACGTTGGCAACCAGGCGCTCCTCGCGCTTGGGATGCGGCGTGCGCAGGTGCCGGCCGACGCCGATCACCCCTTGGGGTATGGGCGCGAAGCCTTCGTCTGGAGCCTGATCTCCGCCGTCGGAATGTTCTTCATGGGCTGCGGCGTGAGCATCACGCATGGTGTGCAGTCTTTGCTCTCCCCCCACGCCCATGCGCAGGAAGGCGCGGAGCTCAACATCGCCATCCTCGTGTTCGCACTCGTCGTCGAGGGCGCAGCACTCCTGGTGGCGACGCGCGGCCTGCACGTGGAGGCCCGATCCCAGGGCCAGAGCCTGCTGACCTACCTCCGAACCACTGATGATCCGTTCGGCGTCGCCGTGATCCTCGAAGACAGCGCCGCCGTGCTCGGTGTGCTGATCGCGTTGGCGGCGGTCTGGCTCGCCAACGTCACCGGCCACGCCTACTGGGACGCCTTCGGCTCCATCGCCATCGGAGTGCTTCTGGGCCTCGTCGCTGTGTTCCTGATCGCGAAGAACCGTGCGCTCCTCATCGGCCGCGCCATCCGCGTCGAGGACCGCGATCGGTTGGAGGCGTTGCTGGAGGCTGACGAGGCCGTCGACGACGTGGTCGTGCAGCGCGCCATGGTGATCGGCGCCTCCGCCTATCGGATCAACGCAGAGATCAAGTTCAACGGAGATTATCTGGCCCAGAAGTGGCTCGACGGGCAGGACATCACGGCGCTGCACGCGCGCCTGAACAGCCCCGAGGCGCTCGAGGCGTTCCTCATCGAGTATGGCGAGACCGTTATCGAGCGGGTCGGTGATGAGGTGGATCGGCTCGAATCGCGGATCCGCGAGGTGCTCCCCAAAGCAAAGAACATTGCGCTCGAGCCGGACTGAGCCCCGCCAGCGCGACAGCGTGCTACCCTCACGCCCCATGCGGATCGAGGACCTCAAGGCCGCCGTCCAGCCCAACTTGGAGCAGGACGTCGAGGCGCTCTACGAAGAGTTCGTGCAGGAGACAGGCTCGGGTGACCCCGCCCGGTTCCTGGCCCATCTGCACGACTTTGGATTGATCGACGGTGCCACCTTTGCGGCGAACTCCGCCGCGCTGGCAGGCGACGCCACTCCGAGCGCCGGTGTGACGGCCCCGCCGGCGGAGGCCGAGCCCGACGAAGATCCGACCACCGCACCGACCGGACGGGTCACTGCCCCTCCGGTGTCCCCGGCACCGCCCGACGCGGCTACGGAAGAGCCGGCAGGCGATCCCCCCACCGACGCCGCCGGTCCCCAGACCGCCGTGCCCCTGGATTCCCACCTGGCGCAGCCGGTGCAGTCCGGCGAGGTGACGGCGGAGTCCGGCGAGTATGAAGTGGTCGAGGAGAAGCGACGGCCGCAGAAGTTCCGCCGGACCATCGGAGGCAACCTTCGGGCTGCGACCGGCGCCGAGGGCGGAGACGCCCCTCCTCGCCGCCGTCGGCGCGAAGGCACTCGCACCTCGCGCCGACGCACCCGCGCCGCTCCCCCTCCGTCGCGCACCGATGGGCAATACGCCTTCGTCGGCACCGTCGGTGAGGGTGCGATGGGTCGGGTGCACCTCGCCCGCGACACCCTCCTCTGCCGGAACGTGGCCTTCAAGGAGATGAGCGAAGACATCGCCACCCAGCCGGCCCTCGCGACCAAGTTCATCAACGAAGCGGAGATCACAGCTCAGCTGGAGCATCCGAACATCGTGCCGGTGTACGCCCTGGAGGCAACGACCGCGTACACGATGAAGCTGGTGAAGGGCCACACACTCGAGACGCTGATCGAGGTCTCAACGACCCAGGAGCGCGCGGGTCGGGTGGATGAGGAGCACACCCTCGAGAACCGGCTCGAGCTGTTCGTGAAGGCCTGCGACGCGCTGGACTATGCCCACGCCAGGGGTGTGATCCATCGGGATCTGAAGCCCGAGAACATCATGGTCGGCGCGTTCAACGAGCTGTACGTGATGGACTGGGGCATCGCCCGGGTGTTCACCACGGACGTGTCGGAGCCCATCGAGCTGTCTCGCCCGCCGGAAGACGAAGGCGACCTGATCATCGGCACCCCCGGCTACATGTCGCCGGAGCAGGCGGAGGGCGACAACGACAGCCTGCTCGCCGCGAGCGACCAGTACAGCCTCGGGTTGATCCTGTTCGAACTCGTCTCCCTCAACCCCGCGGTCACGGGCAAGGCGCCCCTGAAGATCGTGATGCGGCACCAGGACGGCGAGAAGGACCCCCTCCGCCACATCACCGGGAAGAAGCTGCCGCCGGAGCTCGTGGCCATCATCAACAAGGCCACCCGGAAGAACCCGAAGGAGCGGTACTCGACCGTCGACGCGCTGTCGGACGACATCCGCCGCTACCTCAGGGGCGACGCCGTGCTCGCCCGCCCCGATCCGCCGGTGCAGGCGCTTCTGCGCTGGATGGGCAAGCACCGTGAGGCCACCCTCGGCATGGTGATGCTGCTCGTCACGGGCTCGTTCGTGATCATCATGAGCGTGTTCGTGTACTCACAGCTCGCGTTGTCGGCCGCCGAAGCGCAGAAACAACGCCTGTCGAACGTCCAGACCACCGTGGCGCGCCAGGGCTCGCTCATCGACGGTCAGTTCCTGAAGTACGAGGGTCTGCTCTCGGTCATCGCCACCGCCGCCATCGATCGCGTGGTTCGGGGCGACGTTCCCGAAGAGCCCTACTTCACCGCCAGCGCATTCGACAACGGCGCGGGCCCCCCCGACACGCTCGACTCGAAGCGCTACCAGATGCCGATCAGCCTGGCGCACGGGGCATTTGTCCTTCCACCCGACCTCGACCTGGCGTCCACCGAAGAGGATGTGCGCCAGCTGTCGACGATGGCCGAGCACTTCAACCGTGTGCTGCTGCGCAGCCTGGACGAAGGCGCCGTGAACTACACGCCCAAACGCGCTGAGCGTGCGTTGGCCGACGTGGGGGTTCCCATCACCTGGGCCTACGTGGGGCTCGAGAACGGCGTGTTCACCACCTACCCCGGGCATGGCGGCTACCCGGACGGCTTCGATCACCGGGAATCCCCGTGGTACGCGATGGCCCGAGATGCCGTCGGTCCGACCTGGGGCGCCCCCACCGCAGATGTGTCCGGCCTCGGGCTGGTGCTCTCGTGCACCCAGTCGCTGTTCGACCGCGACGAATACCTGGGCGTCGCCGGGATCGACGTGACCTTCGACTACATCATCGAGGAGTTGCTCGAGGCGCCCGAGTTCAAGGGCGCAGACGGAGTCGAGGCCTTCCTCCTCGATCCTGAAGGCAAGGTCGTCGTCCGATCCTCCAAGAAGGGCAAGGAAGTGCGGTCGGGCATCAAGAACCGCACGCTCCGCATGCCGACGTTCGACCACGAAGGCATCGTCACGGCCGTACTCGAGAAGCGGCCTGGTGGGTATGCGGTGAGCGACGGTGCGGATGGTGAGGAGCTGGTGATGTACAACCGGATGCACAGCATCGGCTGGTACTACGTGGTCTCCGGGCCGGTGCGCACAGTCCTCAACCTCGGGCGGTGAGCGGCTCGACCGGCGAATCGCCATCACAGTTCGCTGCCTTGCACGCACGCGCCCAGGCGCTCGACTCCAGCGACCTCCTTGACGTGCGCCTGTCGCGCTGGATGCAGTCTTCCGGCATGTCGGTCCAGTCCTGGGCAGTGGTCGACGCCTTCGCCCGCAAGGAGGGGCTGGTGACGCTGAACGAGCTCCTCGCGGACGGCGACGCCGAATCGCGCCTGCTCGACTGGCGTCAGGGACGGCACGCCGCCGCGGAGGTGGTCCGACTCGTGGGTCGGGAGCTGGACCAGCGTCGCAGCCTCGCCGAGCAGCCAGCCGAGTCCGTCGCCCTCCCCCAGCCTCCGGTCGGACGCACGGAGACCGAGCTCGAGCGCTGGGCAGCCGAACACGGGGTGGCTCGATGGCTCTCCCTCGGCGCCAA
>JBLFXJ010000352.1:0-8355 GCA_047609825.1 Myxococcota bacterium | reverse complement strand
GTACCGCACCCGGTTCACCCCGGGCGGCAGGAGCAGGCTCGCCAGCCGGAGCACGAACACCTCGGGCCGCAGCCGCACCCCGGTTCGCCCGGAGCGCCAGGGCTGCTGCCTGCCGCGTGTCGGCGTCGGGGTGGCACTCCAGCCGGCCTCGTTCGCGCCACTACCAGCGCTGCCGTTCCTGGCAGCCCACGGCCATGCGGCGTCCGATTGCCGAGGACAGCCCCCGCAGGCTCCTTCAGAATCAGTGAGGTGAACATGGCACCAGCGGGCCTCCGTTGTCGAACGCGCGCTGCCACTCACGATGCCGCCCATGCGGTTGTGGGGTCGGCGCTAGGTATGAAGTTCGACTGTATCTACATCTTTCCGCACTACGGGCTGTGGGGTGGCGGCGTGTTTTGGCCCGAGAGCTGGAAGGTCGAACCGACGGACGACGAAGAGCAGGACTGGCTGCCTTGCGGCGCCAATGCACCGGCGAGTCCGCGCGCTGCGGTCCAGTTCGCCTTGGCGACCGCCGCCGGACCGATCGCTCACGCGCTCCGTTGGCCAGATGAAGCGTGGTCTGGCGCCGTTCAGCGCGGCAACGGGGCGGACATGGCGACGGTAGGATGCATCGGGAATCGCTTGGCAGGTGAGGCGTTGGGTTGGTTCGTACAGGGTTTCGCTCCTGGCGTCCGCCAGGCGCCTTGTAGATGACCACTGGCAAGTCATCGAGCGACTGGCCGATCGCCTTGTCTGCTCTCCTGCCAAATTGCCAGCGAACGTTGCGGCAACGGCCTCGACGGTGAGAGTTGCGTCGACGGCTACCGCCTGCACTGGGGCGAAGCCCAGGTCCTGTTGCGCAACCATGCGTTGGGTCCTGCCACCGCGGAAGGGGGCGCAGACGGGGCTCCCCAAGCGGACACGCCCCGCCGGGGCCATGCCCGGGACGACAAACGCGACCTGTGCTGAAACTGCCCGCAATGCGAGATCTCTACTCGCGGACTGGCCCCTGGGACCCCTGCCGGGCGTGCCTGCCGAGGGCCGCAAGGTCATCGTTGCGCATCAAGCCCCCCTGACCGAAGAACGGCGTGATCAGCAGACGCGTACCGTCGCCGATAGCGTGCTCCTCGACCCGCTTTCCGCTCGGCAGCGACCAGCTCGTGCCCGATGCGAACGGATCGGCGCAGAAGGCGTACCGGAAGTCCTCGGCGTAGCTGGCGCCGGTACAGACCAACACTCTCGGGGCGGCTCGCCGGGCATGGGAGGCGAGCCACGGGAAGCGGTGCTGCATGCACCAGGCCCTGTACAGCAGCTTGTTCGGAAAGCCGGTGAGCTCGTAGTGGTCCCGGCTCCAGTGCCCACCGTGCATGTTGCGGAACGACAACGGGTACAGGTTGATGTGGAATGCTGTTCCGGCTGGGCGGAGCAGCCCGCCCACGCGGAAGTCGGCGTAGTCGTTGATGGGCCGGCCTTCGAACGCCAACACGACCTTGGCGAGCTTGCGGATGAACGGGGACCGCGTGATCGGGGTGCGGTAGGCTCGCACGAAGGCGTCGGTCCACGCGGGCACGCCCTCGACGGTGTAGTTCTCGCGGTCCCGGTCGAGGGTCGGCTTGTCTTCGCCGGTTCCGAACTCGAGCCCGCACACCCAGAGCGGGCCCGCTGGGTTGCCTCCGTTGACGCCGGACCACCCGACGGCCCAGTCTGCGAATTCCTGGTTTGCCTGCACTGTCCGTCCTCTCGCGTGTCGTTGGCGCTGACCGGCGACCCTACGCCTCGTCCGCGGCCAAGGCGCGCAGTGCGACGGCGGCGGCGGCCGCCTTTGCCTTCTGCGCCTTTCCCTGCACAGGTGGGCCAGTGAACTGGCGTTGATCGGGCAGAGTCACCGTGGCGACATGTGTCGGTGCATGGTCCGGCCCGGCCCGCTCGACCCTCCAGTCGTCAGTCCTGTGCAGGCTGCGTCCCCACCGTGCCTGCACCCACCGATTCAGCTCGGACATCGGGTCGTCCAGGCCACCTCCGGACGCGGTCGCCGCCGGTAGCACCTCGGGCCAGTGCACCGCCAGCAGACGCGCCACGAGCGCTCCGGCGCCGTCCAGTCCAGCCACCAGGTACGCCGCGCCGACCACGGCCTCGACATGGTCGGCCACCGGACCGTCCTTCGCTGCCTGGCCCTCGTCGTGTTCGCCTTTGCCGGTCCGCAAGGCATCCACGATCCGAATAGAACGTCCCACTTCGGCGAGGAGCGCTTCGCCACACAGGCGGGAACGCGCCACGTCGAGCCGGCCCTCGTCGGCGAACGGGAACCGGCGCCACAGCTCGTGGGCGATGAGCAGGTTCAGAACCCGATCGCCGAGCCACTCGAGGGGTTCGTGATGCTGCTCCCGCACCCCCTTCTCCAGCAGCCACGCCTTCCGCGTCAGCGCTGCCTGGAGCAGGGCCTGCGCTTCTGGCGTGTGCCGGCTGTCGCCGAGCACCGCGAGCAGGGCACCGCGAACGTCGTCATGTGCGCTCCATCCACAACTCCCATTCGTCCTCCGCGACAGACGACCAACCGGGAATCTGTACTCCCACGACCGTCCGCGACTCCTCAACATCAGCGGCACCACCACCCCGCCGAGCTCCACCCTGATCCGGGAACCTCCCAGCACGCGCGGATCCAGAATGCGCCGTGGCAGGGAGAGCTCACGGCACGTAGCAGTCCGGCCAGTGGAGGTGGGTGAAGGGTTTGGTCTGGCCGGTGGCAAGGAGGTCGGCGCGGCCCTCTGGGCCGTCGCAGCGCAGCTCCACGGTGCCCTCCATCACCCACTCCAGGGTGTCGAGGTCCCAGCCAGGCTGCAGGGGCACCTGGTACTCCCAGCTCCGGAACTGGTGGGCCTTCGGGGACTGGGCATTCGTGCAGCCCTGCATGGGCTGCTCGTGCAGAACCAGGACGCTGCCGTCGGGGCTGCGCTTCTGCAGACGTGCGACACCGCCGTCGAAGCAGGACCGCCCATCTCCGCGCACCACGGTGGACACCTGGGCGGCGACCTGGAGGATGACCTCGTCGCAGGTAGACCGGGCGGTCTGCACGCGCGCGGCGCGCTCGGGGTCGGTGAGGTTCGGCACGACCACCTGGCGGACAGGCAGCTCCAACGGAGCAGGGCTGTCGCCGCACTCGAGGCGGTTGAAGGTCATGAAGTCGTCGTGTGGTGACGGCGTCATGTTGAGGCTGGCGCTCTCGTCGGTGACCCAACGCATGAACTGAGCCTGGCGCCACGGAAGCGCCGATTCGTAGGCCGGCAGGGTCTCGCGCATGTCCCAGTTGCGAATCTTGCGAATCGGCGTGTCCATGTCTCCGAGGGGCAGGTCGGTGTGCAGGGGGTTGTCGCGGCCGTTGAAGCGTGCCGTGAACAAATGGACGCCCTGGTCGTCCACGCCAGTGATGTAGATGGGCCCGATGCTCTTGCTGGCCACCATGCAGATGGACCACGGATCGTCTGCTGATCCTGGAAGTTCCATCTGATAGTGAACCTGGGCCGCATTCGCGTCGACCCCCAGGCATGCGCCTTCCGCGAAGTCTGTGCTCGCGAAACCAGCGAACAGCTCCGTCACAAGCGCCTCCGCGAGGAGGTCGAGCGGGAGGGCAGACGGTCGCAGCTTGTGCCCGTCCGCCCAGGTCGCGGAGGTACCGTCCCAGCGGTAGCGGTCGCCCCCAATGTCGAGAACGGCGGCTCCGTCACGTTGGGCACGCAGGAGGTAGTCCTCCATCTGCCCCCCGCTCCGACCGCGAATCAGCGTGCCTGAGATCGAGAATGCATCTGCCTGCGCCACCTGTTCAAAGAACATGACGAGGTCATCTGGCACGGCCGCCAGCGCAGGTTCTGGGGCGGGCGACATACCCAGGCGGCAGCCCGCGGTCAGGAGGATGAGCGCCATTGCATGTGTGTCGAGTGTCATGGGTACCACCCTCCATAGGGCCATCCGTCGCAGTCAGGGTCTGATGCATCATGCCAGGGCCCAGGCGTGGCACGTGTCGGGTGGACCTCCTCCTCCGTGTCGTCGCAGTCGCCGCCGTATCTGCCGAGCAACACCTCCCAGCCGTCGCCGTCGCTATCGACGGCGAGGTCGCACAGGGGGCCGCGCGGTGAGCCGCAGGACACGAGCCACGGTGACGCCATCGGCGCGATGTCGACCCCCTCGACGGTCACGGGAATCGCCTCGGCCCCTTGAATTCCGTAGTATGGAATCCCGTTGTAGTCAGCGCTTGGCCGCTCGAGACCCGGCAGCAGGAAGTGTGGACCGAGCACGGCGAATCGGACGTCCTGTGATGTCTCGATGGTGATGGGCAACGCGGAGCCGTAGTGGATCAGCGGGTCATCAACGGTAGGAGCGGATGCGCTGTCGATCGCTGCGGAACATCCGGGAGGTAGATCACCGATCGCGGTGGGCTCACAGACCAGGTGGAACGGCACCGTTGTGAACGTCGGCTGCGCACGTTCCGTTTCCAGCCTGTCCTGCCGCTGTTCGACCGTGATCTCGACGCCGTCCGCAGTCCTGGTGACTCCGGAGACAGCGAGGAGGGGAGTTCCTACACGTCCTTCTTGCACCCACTCGCTGTGAAAGGTCGGCATGAGCTGGCCGTCAACAAGCCAGCGTACGAACTCGTCGTTGTCAAACACTGGATAGGGGCCAGCCTCGTAGTAGTGGAACTCGACCAGGGCCAGGATGAATGCAGAGGCATCACCGCGGGCGACCGGACTGGCATGGATCGCCTGGGCCAGCGTGTACGGTCCGACGAGGTATCCGGCGTGGTCTCGGTTTCGCCGTAGGTCCTCAAGTTCCGCCAGCTCACCGTCGCCCGCCAGCTCGGCTTGGACGACATGGTTGAGCCCCATGAACAGCCGGTTCGGATTCACGTCGACCTCCGCGTAGCGCATCGCGGCGAGCAGCGTCGGTATGGCCTCCTGGAGCCAGTCGCCGGGTTCGCCCGCTGGAAAGCGGAGCCAGGTGCCGACCCAGGTGTGTGCCAGCTCGTGGTAGGCGGTGGCGCGCCAGTCCACGGGGTTGCCCAGTAGGTCCTCCACTTCCTGGACGACGGACACCCCGCCAGCCGTCACGCCCAGCGCCCCCCCGGGGGGACTCCGGGTGAAGACCAGGGCGATGTCGTCCAGCGGCACCGGGCCGAGGTGGTTCCGGAGCTCCTGCAGATCTTGCGTGAGGAAGTCGAGGTCGGATGGCCCGAGGGCGTTGAACAGGCAGGTGTCGGTATAGACGGCGATGTACTTCGACAGTGATGGCGGCTCGGACTGGATGTCCGCCACCTTCTCGGCGCTCGGATGCACTACGACGGCGACCTCGTTCGGGTCGACGAGGGCTGGAGGTTGCCAGCAGGTCTCCGTGGTGACGCCCGCCTGCACCGCGACGGCGTCCACCACCAGCGACCAGGGCGCACACGCCGTGAGCCTCGGCGCGAGGACCATCGACCCCCCGACCGGGTGCACGACCCGAACGCGCTGCAGAGAGGGCGGGCCCTCCGCGTAGGAGAGAGGCAGCCTGTGGGTCGCGAACGCCGTGTGCGCGTCCGGGTCTGCGTTGCACTCCCCAGGGTCGAGTTGCACGAACATCGCGGTGCCGGGTCGATCGCGGGGCAGCAGGTTTCGGTTGTCCTCGGTGGTCGCCTCGAGCACCCCGTCCAGGCGGAGGGTGAGGGTCTGCCCGACGGCCACGGGCTGCGGGAGCCGGACGGTGAAGGCAGTGAGCATAGGGACGCCCCCCTCCTCCACGGCGGTGTGTGCGTCGAGCAATCGGGTGATCGGGACCGGACCGGCGCCGAGGTCCATGGTGAGCTGCGGCGCGGGCTCCAGGTCGCCACAGGGCGTAGCAGCCCGGACGCCGGTCCACTGCTCGAAGAGCGGGGTCGGCATTGTGAGTTCGATGGAGCGCGCGACTCCGCTGGTGAGAAGATCGTCGGGTGTGTCGGGCACGCCGTCCGCGCCCTCCCCTGGGACGACGACCTCCATCGCGTAGCTGAGGTGCCATCGCCCGGCATCGAGCGCCGCCGAGCCGTCGTCGGGATCGCAGTCCTCCCATGCGAGCTCGTACTCAGCCCCCATCGGTGTCCAGTCCTCGTACCAGGGGCGGAGGTCGTGGCTCACCAGGCGCACGGTGTCACTGTTCTCCCCACCGATGAGCACGCCCTGTTGGGCCACGTAGTCGTAGGCGCCGCTGCCGCCGAAGGTGGGAAGGTCCGTGTCGGGGGGGCGCCAGGCCTCGACGATCGGTGGGGGCGCCAAGACGGGGTCGTCGTCGTCCTTGGGAGGGGCGTCCAGGGGGTACCGGATGAGGTACTGCGCGTGCGTAGCGTCCTCCCACCCGAGCCCCCCCGACACGAACACGTGCGCCGGGTCGATGGCAGTCGCGGCGACGGCAAATGCGCCGTCGTCGAAGACGATGCCCTCAGAGGCGAGCGAGGCGCCGCCGTCGATGGTGCGGAGGAACCGGGCCGGGAAGACCCGGGCGCTGTCGGCGGTCGCGAGGAGGGGGGGGTGGGCGAGTGGGGTCCAGCCCCCCGGGAAGAGCGGAACCGGGATCGGCCCGCACCGACCGGGTACCTCGTCGCCGAAGGCTGCGTACCGAGCGCTATCGACGATGCGCTGCCAATGGGTGCCGCCTAGGACGGCCGAGGCGTTCGACTCGCCACTAAGGCCGACGCCGGGGGTCCAGCGAATCCCGGCCTTGGCTGCAGCCACGCGGTCCAAGCCGATGGAGGCGTCGCTGTGCCAGCCAGCGTCGTCGGCAAACGCGCGATTCCCCACCTCCGGGGTGAGGAGCCGAGCGGCGTAGAGCCCGTCGGGGTGATTGGGGTCGAGGGTGACCTCGATGACGCCCCGCGCGGCTGCCATCCGGTCATTGCCCGGGAGACCGCTGTGGTCGGCCGTGTGGAGATCGTCCCAGTCCGCGCAGACGCCTCCCGCGCAGCCCGTGCTGCCGCCGACGAGGCGGACGACCTGCCCTACCGGATCGTGTGCCGCCCCGAAGAACGCGAGGCCCGGCGCCCCGACGGTGCGGACATTCCATCCGCGGCGGGATCCGTCCGGCCGGAAGTCGTGCGCGATCTGATCACCGCTGCACCAGGGGTCGGCGGCGCACCCGACGAAGTAGTCGGCGTCGTGTTCGCCCTCGCACCAGGACACCCCGTCGGACGGTGCCCCGGTGCAAGGATCGAACGGGAGGAACCAGGGCGCATCGCATTCGCAGTCGAATGGGATGCCGTCGTCGTCGGAGTCGCACAGCACGCACATGTAGTCGTAGGTGGGCTCGGTGCACGTCGGGTCGCCGATCTCGACGAAAGACCATTCCTGCGCGGGAAGGCGCTGATAGGTTTCGGCGAAGCCGAGGTCGAGATCGGCCAGGCTCACGTCGACGATCGAATCGCTGGCGTAGTGGAGCCCGGAAGGCCGCTCCACCCAACCACCGATGAGGGCGAAGGCGCCGAGCGGGTCGCCATCCTGCACGTGGACGATGGTGCCTCCGTAGACGCCACCGTCGAGCCCGGGCGTGCCGCCCGGATGGATCGGGATCCAAGGGCAGAAGGGTTGTTTGTCGCTCGGTCGGCGTGTGGCGTTGGTGAGATCGAGGAGCCACATGTCATCGAGTGCGGCTCCGCCCAGGCTTCGCCCGCCCACCAGCAGCACTCCCGACGTGAGCGCGTGCGTCCCGCCGGGTGGAACGAACGGAGTTTCGACGTGGAAATACGCGGTCTGGGCGAAGCGTCGGCGGGTGGGGAGCATGTCGGGCTCACAGCTCGAGAGATCCAGCGCACCCTCTTCGACTTCACCGGCGGGGAGTTCCCCGCTGGGCGGACGCCCCGCCTCGGGGTCTGCGGTGTCCTCCTCCTTGCCGCCGTCTTCACAGCCTGCCACGAGCAGCAGTCCACCGAACAAACATCCGATCCACCGAGCACCTGCCACTGTGCCCCCCAACGAATAACTGGGACCCAGAGTAGCCGTAGTGGGGCACCGTGAGCCATGGGGGTCGCCGCGCTGCTGTGAAAGACAACTTCAGTCCACGCTATTGCCACGTTTCCAGACGACGGCAGCACTCGGTCAGAACGGCGAAGGACGGCGCGCATGACGCCGTGGAGCACGTCGTGCACCACCGGCGCGAGCAGTCGATCGCCGAGGAGGATCGCTCCCGAGATTCGGACGGGGCGGTCCAGGTGGCGGCGCAGATCCGCCAGGGGCGCCAGCCCTGCGTCCCGTCGGCCGCCTGCATGCGCTCCAGGAGAGGGGCGAGAGGACAGGTAGCTTAAGGCCGCTCGTCGTTGCATCACGGACATCCTACCCTCTCGCCGAGCCGTCCGCACACCCCGCAGCGGGGCCCTCCCGGGACCCG
>JBLFXJ010000351.1:0-8361 GCA_047609825.1 Myxococcota bacterium | reverse complement strand
TCGTGCCCGTCGCAGAGCGGGCGGTCCGGGCCGAGCTGAAGACGCTGGCCGACGACGAGGCCATCGACGTGTTTCAGCGCAACCTGGAGGCGGTGCTCCTGTCGGCCCCGTTCGGTGCCCGGCCGGTGATCGGCGTGGATCCCGGTATCCGGACCGGGTGCAAGTGTGCGGTTGTCGACGCAACCGGCGCCCTGGTCGCCCACGAGACGCTGTACCTGGTGGGGCGGAGTCGTCCGCAAGATACCGAGCTGCTCCGCCTGCTCCGACGGCACAGTCCCGCAGCTGTGGCGGTGGGCAACGGCACTGGGGGACGGGAGGCCGAGGCGGTGGTGCGGGAGGTCGTGCGCGACGCCGGGCTCGACTGTCTGGTGGTGAGCGTGAACGAGTCCGGCGCGAGCATCTACAGCGCGAGCGACGTGGCCCGCGAGGAGCTGCCCGACGTGGACCTCACGGTGCGCGGCGCAGTGAGCATCGCCCGCCGGCTGCAGGACCCGCTGGCCGAGCTGGTGAAGGTGGACGCGAAGAGCCTCGGCGTGGGGCAATACCAGCACGACGTGGACCAGGGCAAGCTCGGCCGCCGGCTCGACGACGTGGTGGAGAGCTGCGTGAACCGGGTGGGCGTGGCGCTGAACACCGCCAGCCCGATGCTGCTGGCCCATGTTGCCGGAATCGGCCCGAAGCTGGCCCGGAGCGTGGTCGACCACCGCACGGCGGCCGGACCCTTCCCCACGCGCCAGGCGCTGCTGAAGGTGCCCGGTCTCGGGAAGAAGACGTTCGAGCAGTGCGCGGGCTTCCTCCGAATCCGTGGGGGTCGGGAGCCGCTGGACGGGACCGCCGTGCACCCCGAGCGGTACGCGCTCGTCGCCCGCATCGCGCGGGACCAGGGCACCACGCCGGCCGGTCTGATCGGCGGCCAGCACAGGTTGGACCTGAAGAAATACGTGGGCGGCGACGTGGGCGAGGCCACCCTGCGCGACATCGTCACCGAGCTCCACAAGCCGGGCCTCGACCCGAGAGAGCAGTTCGAGGCTCCAACCTTCCGGGATGATGTGCGCGAGATCGGCGACCTCGAGGTGGGCATGACCTTGGAGGGCGTGGTCACGAACGTCACGAACTTCGGGGCGTTCGTCGACATCGGGGTGCACTGCGACGGCCTGGTGCACGTGAGCCAGCTCGCCGACCACTACGTGCGCGACGTGCACGCCGAGGTGAAGCCCGGCGACCGGGTGAGCGTGCGTGTGGTGGAGGTGGACCTGCGGCGCAAGCGGATCGCGCTGAGTCGGAAGGGGGTCTGATCGGCGTGCCGACCCGCGCTGCCGCCGCTGGTGGCTGGTCCCTCCGCGCTCCTCTGCCCCCTCAGCGCACACTGCGGTAGATCCTTCCACACCCCGCTACCAACTCCGGAATGTTCGTCCGGCAGGCCGTCGTCGGGCGCGGTGCCCTGCCGGGCAGCGTTCGACGAGCGGCCACTCCCGCGAGGAGGCTGCTGCCGATCGGGCCCTACTGCTTGGCCTTCGCCCAGCAGAGCTGCATCGCCTGGTCCCACGCGGTCAGGGCGTCCTGCGCCTTGAGGATCGCGTCGCGGTGCTGGCCCTTCGCCTCGAGCGCGTGCGCCTCGGTCTTCTTGGTCTTCGCCTTGTCGATGAGGGGCTTGGCCGCCGGTGGCCCCTTGGCGACCATCGCGTCCACCTGGCCCATGCGCAGGTCCAGCATGGCGAGGAACTTCACAGCGACCTGGCCGAGCTGGTCTTCCGGGCCCTTGTCGAGCACCTCGGTGGTCGCCGGCTTGTGCACGGTCCACGCGGTCTGCAGCTTGAGGTAGGCACCTTCGGTGTCGCCGGTCTTGTGGATGGCTTGGGCTTCCTTGTAGATCACCTGGGCGTCACTCCGCGCCTTGCGTGCGTTCTCACTCCACGTGATCGTCGGGTTGGCCTTGACGATCTTGTCCATCGCGGTGGCGAGGGCCTGGAATGCCTCCACCTCCATCTGCACCGAACGGGACAGGAAGTCGTCCGGCGGCTCGAACGTGTCGGCGGCCTCGCAGACCGTCGGCACCATCAGGACGGGGACGGCAGTGACGAGGGCGAGCATCACGATCAGCGTTCGCATGTGTTCTCCTGGGGAATTGTTCAGTCAGGTTCGCCCGGGAAGACGCGTGGCGCTCGTGGTTCTTCAGTGAGTGTAAGACATGTGCGAGAGCGCCGAAGGGCAAGGACTGCCCTGGGATACGGCGGGGTCTCCTGGCGTTCGCGGCAGGCGGGTCGGGCCGTCTGGCGTTCGGCGTTGGTGGCCACCTGGAGCAGTACCCTGATCCGATACGCTGTTCCGATCGGATGCGGGGGCCCGACCCGCGTCCCCGCCTCGACGGGGGCATTGTGAACCTACTCCTCTACGTGCTGATCGCCTGCGGGCCGGAGTCGGCACCACGTGACACGGGTCCACCGGCAGACCCGGCACCGAGCACCTCGGCGCCCTCCGGCGAGACGCCGGCGAGCCCGCCCGACTGGGTGGTCTCCAGCCGGCACCCTGTGGAGTGAGCGGACACTCGGCACCCGCACCCTGGAGAGCGTCACGATGCACCGCGGGGCAGGGCCGGCGCCTCGCTCGACGCGAGGCGTCGCGCGGTATCTTCGCCCCACAGGAGCTGCCATGTACGCCGCCCAGCTCGCCGTCCTGCAGGCCCGCCACGCCCTGCCGCCCGCCGCCATGGCCGACATCGAGACCCTGTTGCGGGAGGCCTCGGGTCCGCGCGCTGCGCTCTCGACCGTGTTCGCCGCCGGCGTCACCCTGACGCTCCATGACGAGCCCACCCGTGAGCATGTGGCCGCCGAGGCGACCCCCTCCCGAGGCCCCGACCCCGCGGCTCGCTACGACGACCTGGGTCTGCTGGGGGTGGGTGGCATGGGGGAGGTCCGCAGGGTGCGGGATCGGGACCTGAACCGGGTGATGGCCATGAAGGTCATCAAGGCCGGGCTGATGAACAAGGCCGACGTGCTGGCCCGCTTCGTCGAGGAAGCCCAGTGCTCCGCACAGCTCCAGCACCCCGGCATCGTCCCTGTCCACGAGATCGGGACCACGCCGGACGGCCGGGCCTACTTCACCATGGCGGAGGTCCGGGGCAGGACCCTGGGGGAGGCCATCCGCGACGTGCACCAGGCCAGCCGCGGCGACCGCTGGCAGACAGCGCCCACGGGATGGAGCTTCCGCCGGCTGATCGACGCCTTCCGGCGGGTCTGCGAGGCGGTGGCCTACGCACACGGGCGAGGCGTCATCCACCGTGACCTCAAACCTGAGAACATCATGGTGGGACAGCACGGCGAGGTGCTGGTCGTGGACTGGGGCCTCGCCAAGGTACGAGGACACCGGGACCGGGCCGCCGAGGATGGAGACCTGGACTCCGTCGATCCAGACCGGGTCGTGACCGAGCGCTCCCGAGACCATGCCCATGCCACGCGAATGGGCATGGTGGCAGGCACGCCCGCCTACATGCCACCTGAGCAGGCACGCGGTGAGCTGGACCGCATCGACGCCCGCAGCGATGTGTACGCGCTGGGCGCCATCCTGTACGAGATCCTGAGCGGCCGGGCGCCCTACGAGGGACGCA
Organism: Myxococcota bacterium; assembly: GCA_047609825.1. Taxonomy (GTDB): domain Bacteria; phylum Myxococcota_A; class UBA796; order UBA796. The sequence goes on along the minus strand of JBLFXJ010000351.1, from coordinate 4,757 downwards.
GCGGCATGGAGGTGCTCAGGAAGGTGCTGACCGGGCCGCCCTCGGAGCCGGGTCGCGCGGGTGGCGTTGACACCCGGAACGTCCTGTCCCTGGACGACCTCCCCGAGCACGGGCCCGCCGGACCGCCGCTTCCCCAAGAGCTGGTGGAGGCCTGCAGCAAGGCCATGCGCCGAGACCCGGACCAGCGCTTCGCCGACGTCGACACCCTGGCGGACGAGGTCACCGCGTGGCTGGATGGTGCAAAGGCCAGGGAGAAGGCTCTGTCCGTGGTAGAGCAAGCGCGCGCCCTGGGCCCCGAGGCCGACCGACTTCGCCAGCGGGCCGTGGAGCTGCGGGCGGAGTCCGCGCAGGTGCTCGCGCCCATCCCGCGCTGGGAGGGCGAGGACAAGAAGGCGAGGGGATGGGCGCTGGCCGACCAGGCAGACGGCCTGGAGCGCAGCGCCAACGCGCTGGAGCTGGAGGCCACTCAGGGTCTCTTTGGGGCCTTGACCCACGCACCGGACCTGCCCGAGGCGCACGCCGCACTCGCCGAGCAGTACCGCCTGGAGCACGCCCAGGCGGAGGCCGCCAGGGAGGAGGAGGCGACCGCGCGAAGCGAGGCCCTGCTCCGGGCGCACGTCGACGCCCTGCCCGTGAGGCATGAGACCCGTCGTCGCTGTGCGGCCTACCTGAAGGGCACCGGCGCCTTGACTCTGGTGACCGATCCACCCTGCGCGGAGGTGCTGCTCCACCGCTATGCGATCCGGAACCGTCGTCTGGTGCCGGTGTTGGAGCGCAGCCTGGGTGCCACACCGCTGACGCGAGTGCCCATCGACAAGGGCAGCTACCTCTGCCTCATCCGACACCCCGACCACCCCGTGGGAGGCCAGCCGTTGCGCTACCCGGTGTTCATCGAGCGCCAGGCACACTGGGACGGCCTGCCTCCGGCCGGCGTCGGCCTCCCGACCCGCGAGCCCGCGCCCATCTCGCTGCTCCGACCCGAAGAGCTGGGTGACGACGAAGTGCTGATCCCCGCGGGGTGGTTCTGGTCCGGTGGAGACCTCGAGGCCGTGACCTGCCCGCCCTTCCGTCGTCTGTGGTGCCCGGGGCTCGTGTTCAAGCGCTTCCCGGTCACCAACCGACAGTACATCGCCTTCCTCGACGACCTGGTGGCGCAGGGACGGGAGCAGGAAGCGCTCGGGTGGGTGCCCAGAGACCGAGCCGGGAAGAAGGGCGAACAGGGGCCCATGATCTACGGACGCCGGCCCGACGGCGGCTTCTCGCTGGTGCCCGATGCCGATGGGGATCTCTGGGGGCTGGACTGGCCGGTGATGATGGTGGACTGGTTCAGCGCCCATGCCTACAGCCAGTGGCTGGCGTCGAGGACGGGACAGCCGTGGCGTCTTGCCGGCGAGCTGGAGTGGGAGAAGGCCGCCCGCGGCGTCGACGGACGCTTCTACCCGTGGGGCGACGGCTTCGACCCCTCCTGGTGCTGCATGCAGTTCAGCCACGCGGACAGGCCCCTGCCGGAGCCGGTGGACCGCTTCCCAGTGGATTGCAGTCCATTCGGGGTCCGAGGCATGGCTGGAGGCATCCGCGACTGGTGCGCAGACCTCTTCGACGACGACGCCCTCCCCTTCGTGGGCCAGACCGTCCCCCCACCTCTCGTCGGCGATGTCACGGGGCGCGCCCAGCGGGCGCTCCGCGGCGGCTCTTGGGGCAACCTCGCTCGAAACGCGCGCTCGGCGGTCCGCGTCGGCAACGACCCCTGGTACCGGGACGCGAACCGCGGCTTCCATGTCGTCCGGTCTCGCTCCCCTGTGCGTCCGGACTCTTGAACAGGGGTCAGCCCGATGGCGACACCACGCATGCCCTCAAAGTCACGAGTGGCTGCGGCCGCTGGAACGGTCAGCATGAGCCAAGAGATACGTCAGCGCTGCCGGTCGGGGGTCAACGATCGCGATGAGCGGCGGCGCATGTCGTCGGGCCAGCCGGCAAGCGCAGCCTCCGCCGCATGCAGCCAGGCGGCATCCGGCGGGCTGCGATCGATCGCCTCGCACAGCGCCTCCCAGACGCCCTGCGATGGGAGTGCCTCTCTCTCGGGCAGCGAAGGACCGATCACGCGTGTTCCTCGGATGGCCTGGCCTAACCTGACCCTCCGGAGACTTCCTGGCGCGAGATCGCATGCTGCCGGCCATCGAACCGGGCGACATCATGGTGTTTCACGACACCGGAGCCTACACGATGGGCATGTGGTCGAGGCAGCCTCCTGCGCCAACCGGTCTAGCGGACGACGCGCGCCCGTGGGCCTGCCTTCAGCCTCCTGAAGGCACCATCGAAGCTGCGAGCTCGCGGACCGTGTACAGGTCCTCGACCAGAGCGTTGCAGATCGGCCCGTAGATCAGGGTGTTCAGGACGCTGTCGCCGATGTCGTGGACCGTGTCGGTGGTGAACACGCTCTGGCCCGATCCGGTCGGCACGAAAACCCAGGAATTCTCGATCACCGGAACCCGCACGACCCCCGGCGGTGGCTCGCCTCCCGGGTCGACCAGCCGAGCGTCCACGCGGTACACGCCGGTGTCCAGGTCATGGGTGAAGTGGAGGCGTTCCGTCGCTTCCCGGTCGCGAAAGGGGAACGGCAGCGGCGTGAGGCCGTAGAAGACGACCTCGGTCTCGGACTCCTTCAGGATGCGTCGCTGAAGGCTGTCCGGGACGTACTGCTCATCGACCAGGCGATGCCGCAGCGCGCGCATGGCGACCTCGGGTTCGGCATCGACCACCCCCACGATGCGGAACTCCTTGACGTCGGCGACGAGCGCGTCCCGCTCGTAGAGTGCCCACTGCGGGGGGCCGGCGTCGTCGACATCCCGGAGGACCCAGCCGGTCGCGTCCGGCAGCCACGCGGATTGAGGCGGAGCCTTGGGCCCGGCGCAGGCGCCCAGGAGCAGCGTCAGGCCTGTGGTGCGCGAGACTGAGCTCATCGAAGCGAACACGCGTGACCTCCCCGGTCGTCGTCGTCGTCATGCTGCTTCGATGGGTATGGCCCCGGGTGCTCGCGCGCGTGGACCGTTTTCGTGACCGGCTGTCCCGGCGATGCACCGGCTGACCTTGCCCCGATTTGACGGACCACCTCGAAGGGTGACCCGCCACGGTGACCGGTCCCACCTGGAATTCGTCGGTGGCGAGAGCCGCGGCCGGCGCGAGCAGCCGCTCCCATGGCAGCCGACCGGCCAAATCGTCCGTGCAGCGCCTGCCAGCTGCTCACCTGTCGGGGGACTGTCACCGGAACCCAGCCGCGCAGCGGCATCACAGCATGGGCAGCGCGGACCGCAGCGACGTCCAGGCCAGCGGGCTCGCGCCATTGGCCTGCAGCGAGTGCACCCGCGCACCATTCCACATCACGGCGAACAGGTCCCCCCCGAGCCCGTCGCTCGGACGCGAGACGCGCCCGCGGTCACCGCTCCACGTCCTCGCGGAGTCGGTGCACACCCACAGCCCGGATCCCCTCTGCCAACGGGAAGGTGTGCTCGCCCGCGTGCAGCACGTCCAGGCTGTCGAGCCTCAGCGTCTGCCACGCCGAGCGCATGCTCTTCGTCACCGTGGGGCGTTCGGTCCGCTTGACCTCGAAGCCCCGCCGACGACCGCCGCTGACGACCAGCAGGTCGAGCTCGGCTCCGGCATGGGTTGCCCAGAAGAAGCAGCGCTCGCGCGGGGCGTTCAAGTGGGCCATCAGCTGCTGGATCACGAAGCCTTCCCACGACGCTCCCAGCACGGGGTGCGACTCGACCTGATCGCGGTCGTCCAGCCCCAGCAGCGTGTGGAGCAGGCCCGAGTCGGTCAGGTAGACCTTGGGTCGCTCGACCTGGCGCTTTCCTACGTTCTCCTGCCAGGGAGGAGCACGGTGACCATGAAGGTGTGCGCGAGGGTGTCGAGGTAGTTGCGTACGGTCGTGTCGGACACACCGAACGACCGGGAGAGTGCAGAGGCGTTGAGCACCTGGCCGTGCTGGTGGGCGAGCATCGTCCAGAACCGCAGCATGGTGGTGGCGGCGAGCCCATTCGGTTGAAATCTCGAATCATGACTTCGAGATTTCAAGGATCTCAGCGAGCGGCGGCGCGTCTCCACTGCCCGAGGAGGTCGGATCCCAGGTCATGGAGGCGGCGCCGGAACCCTGCCAGCCTGGCAGTGGCCTCGTGTTTCCTGTACTCCCACCTGCGTCCAGAACCATCGTCCCTTCCTGACCTATTCGAAAGTGAAGGACATCGTGATGGGCACGGACGTCGTGGAGAGCACCATCGAGCAGCTCGGCGCCCGCATGAAGGGCGCAGGCATGCGGTGGTCGGTGGCGCGCGGCCAGAACGTGCGGGCGCTTCGGTGCCTCTTGCTCTCGGAAGGTGGCTGGGACCGCTTCAAGAAGAGGGTCTGCGACGCCCATGAGGCCACCACCAGCCTCCATGTGCCGGCCATCAGTCCCACGAGAATCGTGACGGTTCATGATGCCGTAAGTAAGGCCTCATTATTGAGGTCAAGGCGGTGGGCGCCTAAGGGGTCGGTCTGCACCCAGCGCCGTAGAACAGCGGTGTGAATGGCACAACATCGCCCTTCTCGAAGGGGTACGTGGTATTGTGCCGCTGGTCTCGACAACAAGGAGCAGAACATGTCTCTCGTCTCTCGTCTCTCGTCTCTCGTCTCTCGTCTCTCGTCTCTCGTCTCTCGTCTCTCGTCTCTCGTCTCTCGTCTCTCGTCTCTCGTCTCTCGTCTCTCGTCTCTCGTCTCTC
>JBLFXJ010000350.1:0-8412 GCA_047609825.1 Myxococcota bacterium | reverse complement strand
CAGGGGCAGAGTGAGGACGAGCAGCCACACCGCGGGCACGGTCGGCGGCGCCGGGGAACCCAGGGTGAGCACGTACGGCGCCGCCTGCGGCCAAGCGGCCAGCACCCCGAACTGCCCGACCGCGATGGCCGCGTACACCGTGCCCGCCGTGCACATGGCCGCCTGGGCGATCGTCACAGCCTCACGCGGGACGAGGGGATCGCCGGCGAGTGCTGAGATCCCTCGCCGGCTCGCCGACAGCTCGTCGGTCAGCACGGCGAGCGATGCAGCGAGCGCGACAAACCCGGCGTACCAGGCCAGATCGAGCACAAACGGGAGCGCGAGCAGGCCCCCGACCAGGCCACCCGCGACCGCGGCGCGCCACGCGTGCGTCTGAACGAGCCGCGCCACGGGCAACAGGTCGGGCAGTGCGGGATGGAGTGTGGCGTTCCACGCGTGCCCGAGCTCGTGGGCGGCGATCGCGTACCGTACCGCCGACCGGCCATGCCACGTGGCCACGGACAGACCGATCGCACCCGGGCTCGGCCAATAGGCATCGACGCCGCCAGGATGCCGCTCGACCGGAACCCGCACACCGTGACGCGCCGCCGCCACGACGGCCCAGGGGCCGGCCTCAACCGGCAGCGTTGGCCCACGGGACTCCAGGTGGCGCTGCGCCACGCGCTGGATGGCGAGGGCGAGCAGCGCGGTGAGCCACGGGGCCGTGACCAACAGCGCTGCGGGTGCCCAGGGCACCACGGCATCGAACACCCACTCCCACATGGCCTGCATCACCGACCTCCGGGAACGTCTGACACCACCTGCGCCCGGAGGTTCGCTGCGGTATGAGAGCGGCTACCGAGGAGGTCCCCATCGCGTCCGACGGGCTGAAGGCAGCCGTGGCAGCCATCCTCGGCGTGCTCACAGGCGCCGCCTTGGTTCTCGCCGTCACCGCTCCCCGCCAGGAGCCGGCCGACACCGATCTGCCCGCCGTCGCAGCGGCGGTCCTCGAGCCGTCACCGGCAGCCGCACCCGCGTCCAGGCCGCCTCCAGACGGGCCGAATGTGCTGTTCCTGATGTGGGACACGGCGCGCGCCGATCGCATGAGTTTGTACGGCCACGACCGCGCCACCACGCCCCGGATGGACGCGTTTGCCTCCGAGGCGCGGGTGTACGACGCCGCGTATGCGCCCAGCTTCTGGACCGTGCCATCCCATGCCAGCCTGTTCACGGGCATGCCAGTGGGCGTGCACCGCACCAACGCGCACTCCACCTGGCTGCGCAACCGGTACACCACCCTGGCAGAGCAGCTCAACGACAACGGCTGGGACACGTGGATGTTCTCGGCCAACCCCAACCTGTCGGAGCAGACCAACCTCATCCAGGGGTTCGACACGGTGCTGTCCCAGCGACAGGAGCCGTGGATGTCCCGCGCGGTCGAGCTCACCGAGGCCAAGCTCATCCCGGAAGACGCGAGCACCGAGCGCTCGCCGGCGTGGCAGGGCAAGCGCAACCGCTCGAGCAAGGACATCGGCCCACTGATGCAGGAGGCGCTGCTCGGCTGGCTCGACGAGCGGGATGCGGAGCGTCCGTGGTTCGCGTTCATCAACTACATGGAGGTCCATGGCCCGCGCCTGCCGGGTCGTGAGAGCCGAGAGGGCCTGCTCCCGCACGACCTCGTGGAGCTGGGCCTGGCGACCCGCACCGGGTTCACGGATGTGGGCAACGCGAACCATGGCCGATCGACCTACTCAGAGGCCGAGCGCGACGCGATGCGCGGCGTGTACGACGCCTCGATGGTCGAGCTCGACGCCACCACCGGCGACCTGCTCGACGCCTTGGCCCAGCGCGGCGTGCTCGACGACACGATCGTGGTGCTGGTGTCGGACCATGGCGAGGCGTTCGGCGAGCATGGGCTGTACGGCCACAACTACCACCTGTACAACGAGCTCATCCGCGTGCCCATGCTGATCCGGTACCCGGAGCGCATCACGCCGGGCCGGGTCGAGCACCCCGTCAGCATCCGGGACCTGTTCGCTGCGGTGCTCGAGCTCACGGGTGTGCCGGTGCCGGCCACGCCGTTCCCCGTCGGCAACGTGCTGGCCAGCGGTCCACGAGACCACGTGTTCGCCGAGCTCACCGCATTCCACGGATCGAAGCCGGGTATGGAGCGTGTGCGGGATGACGGCACCTGGCACCCGCTGCGCCGACGCTTCCAGGTGGTCATCCGTGACGAGTGGAAGTTGATCCTCGCCTCGGACGACAACGACGAGCTGTACCACCTCGGCCGCGACCCCGGCGAGCGCACCGACGTGCACGCGTCGCAGCCGGATGTGGTCGCCGAGCTCGAGCTCGCGCATGCCGCCTGGCGAGAGCAGATCCCGGAGATCGGCGCCCGCACGAAGCTCACGCCGGAGGAGCGCAGGCAGAAGCGCACCGCGGGCGCAGACACACCCCTCGAGGAGCTCGAGGCGCTCGGCTACGTGCAGTAGACCGTGCCGCAGCTTGGCGCTATGCCCGGTGGCGACTACCGTGCGGCCATGGAGCACCCGACGTTCGCCGGCTGGGAAGTGATCGAGGAGCTCGGCCGGGGTGGGATGTGTGCGGTGTACCGCGCGCGCCCGACCGCGGGCGACGGTCCCGAACGGGCGATCAAGGTGCTCACGGACACCTCACCGAACGCCACCGAGCGGTTCCGCGCCGAGGCCGAGCTGCTCGGCACCATCGACCACCCGAACGTGCTCCGAGTCCACACCCTCGATGACGGTCCCCCGCCGTGGATCGTGCTCGACCTGCTCGGGGGGCTGGACCTCGAGGAGAATCGGAACGTACACGGTCCGATGGACCCGGAGCAGGCGGCGACCCTGTTCGCCGGCCTCGCCGACGGCCTCGAGGCCGTGCACGCGCTCGGAGTGCGCCACCGCGACCTGAAGCCGGCGAATGTCATGCTCGGCCACGACGGCGTGCCCCGCCTGATCGACTTCGGCATCGCACGCCAGACCGCCGATTCCCACGTCACCGCCCAAGGCTACGTCGTGGGCACCGCGAGCTACCTGCCGCCGGAGATCTTCGGCACCCGCGACACCGGAGGCGTGCAGGACACGGAGGTGGCGGACGTGTACGCCCTCGGCCAGACCCTGTGTGAGACGCTCGCCGGGGTTCCCGTCCACGCGCGCATCACCGCAGCTGCGAGCGCCGTGTTGGTCGACATCATGCGGGACAAGGTGGAGCGGGAGCACCTGGACCCGCGCGAGTGGCGGTCGCAGGTTCCAGCCGAGCTCGCCGCCATCGTGATGCAGGCGACGGCGCGTGAGCCGGCGCGACGGCTTCAGACGGCCAAGGCGCTGGCCGATGCGCTCCGCGGGTGGATCGTCGAGCGCCGATCACGACTCCAAGCGCCCGTCACGCGGGTCGATCCCAAGCGACTCCCAGCACCGCCGCCTACGCCTCGCCCAGTCCCACGTCGGGTCCCTACCCCGGCTGCGGCGGCTGCTGGAGGGGCGGTGGGTGCCGCCGGTGCCGCCGCGGCCTCAGCGGCGGGAGCGTCGGTGGTCGGGCTGGCCATCGCGGGGCTCACGGCCGTAGCGCTGGTCATCTTGTGGTGGTTCGCCCCACCTGCGCCGACGGCTGACAGCGCTGAGCGCGCCCGCGCCGCCGTTCCGACCGCCGCCATCGAGGCGTGCGCCAAGGGGCGTGGTGAGACGGTCGCTCGCTGGCGCATCGCGGGCCGCCGCGCCTCGGCGGTGCAGGTGGAGGGGCCGGCGGCGGCGTGCGTGAAGGCCGCCATCGAGCGGACGCGGTTTCCGGCGGGGCTGGATGGGGCGGAGGTGAGCTTGCCGATCCGGTTCGAGTAGGACCGTTCCGACCCACTCGAGCCCAAGCAGCGAACGCGTCAGGACGACGTCCCTGACACTTGTTCACCTACAGCACGTCAAACCGATCAAACTCCATCGTGAACTGCCCACGCCCCCGGGTCGATGACCGGAGCTGCGTGGTGTAGCCGATGAGTCCGGTGAGCCCGCACTCGGCGCTGATCGTGGTCATGCCACCGTCGCTCTCCGTGTTCGAGATCTGCGCGCCCTTGGCCTGCAGATCGCCGAGCACGCCGCCGGTGTTCTCGTCCGGCACTACGACCTCCACGTTCATGATCGGCTGCATCAGCTCGCCACCTGCAGCGACCAGCGCCTCACGGACCGCGGTCGCCGCTGCGATGCGCAGCGCCTGAGGCGACGTTCCGGTCGGGAAGGTCTGGACAGCGCGCAGCGTGACCCGCACATCCTCCAGCGTGGCGCCCTCGAGGGGCCCGCCCGACAGGCCATCGCCTGCGCCCGAGGTCACCGCCTCCTCGAGCTCCGGCGTGGGCACGAAGCCCTCGGGAAGCCAGGTCGGCTCGCCCACAACCTCGGTGCCGCTCCCCCGGGGCAGCGGGGTCACGTCCACGGTGACCGCGGCCCGCAGCTCGATGCTCTGCGCCCCCTCGATCATGCGGTCGACCTTGCCGGTGGCCTTCGCCGACGCACCGATGGTCTCGCGGTGCATCACCCGCGGCCTGCCCACCCGAAGGGTGAGGCCGAACTCCCGCTGGATTCGCTCGAAGCTGATCTGCAGGTGCAGCTCGCCCATACCCTTGAGGATCCGCTGCCCAGTCTCGGGGTCCTCCTCGAACCGCAGGGTCGGGTCCTCCTCCACCATCTTGCCGAGCACCTCGAACATCTTGTCTTCGTCCCGACTCGACTCCGGCTCGACGGCCAGCCCGAGAACGGGCTCCCGAGCATCGATGCGCTCGAGCAGGACCTCGTGGTCCACCGCGCACAGCGTGTCGCCGGTGGACGCATGTCGCAGACCCGCTAGGAGCACGATGGACCCGGCCTCGGCGGACTTGATCCGGGTCTTCCGGTTGGCGTCCACGTCGAACACCCGGGCCACCCGCTCCACCTTGTCGCGCCCGGCCAGGCACACCTCCTGGCCGGCCATGAGCACGCCCCGGTAGATCCGCGCGAAGCAGTGGCGACGCCCCTCGAGCAGCTGCACCTTGAACACCAGCGCAACCAGCGACCCGTCCGAAGTCATGTCGACGAGCTCAGGCTCACCGTCAGGCCCGATACCCTCCGAAGCCGGACGATCGAGGGGAGACGGCATCAGACGCAGCACGGCATCGAGCATGGGCTGAATACCCCAGTTCTTCAGCGCGGAGCCTGCGAACGCGGGTCGCACCAGCCCGGCCTTGGTGCACCGCGCGAGCACCGCCCAGACCAGGTCCTCCTCGGGCTCCTCCTCCATCAGCACGATGTCGGCCAGCGGCTCGTCATGCTCGGCGAGGCCCATGAGCAGCAGCTCGCGGTGGTAGCCCACGATGTCAGCTTCGTCTTCGGTGAGCGGACGCGTGGCCACGTTCTCGCCCTTCTCGCCCGAGAAGGTGTACGCCTGACGCTCGATGAGGTGGAGCACAGCGTTGTCTTCCGTGGGCACACAGACCGGGAGCGGCTCATCACCAAACCGCTTGCGGATGGAGTCGAGCGCGCGCTCGAAGTCGGCGCCCGGTCGGTCCATCTTGTTCACGAACACCGCACGGGGCACGCCGTGGCGGTTGGCCTGCCGCCACACCGTCTCGGTCTGTGGCTCCACACCCCGCACGCCGTCCATCACGATGATTGCGCCGTCGAGCACGCGCATGGAGCGCTCGACCTCGATGGTGAAGTCGACATGGCCCGGGGTGTCGACGATCTGGATGAGGTGGTCCCTCCACGGGCACTGCGTCACGGCGGCGGTGATGGTGATGCCATGCACCTGCTCTTCGTGCTGCCAGTCCATGTGGGCCGCGCCCTCGTGGACCTCCCCGATCTTGTGCGATGCACCTGTATAATACAGCACACGCTCGGTCAGCGTGGTCTTGCCGGCGTCTACGTGCGCAGCGATCCCGATGTTGCGAACGCGGTCGAGCGTGAACAACGGTTCTTCCTTTGCCTTCGCCACATCCGCCTCCGCACTGGACCCATCGGGAGTCCGGGCCGTGAGCTATCCGGTGCAGAGGCGGCGGGCACGCATCAGGACAGGGCGCCGCGCCGCAACCGAACCGCGCCGACGCAGAGCGCTGCGGTGACCAGCCCGAAGCTGCCGTGGGCGACGACCATGTGCCCAAGGTCGGCGGCCGGGCAGCTCGCCACCCGAGCGATGAACCCTACGATCCCTCCGGCTGCGCCCGCCGACGCGACGCGCCAGAGCACGGGGCTGGCATCGCGCTGGAGCAGGAGAACGCCCGCGGCGGCGACGACGGAGGCGAGGAGTCCTGGCGCCCCACACCCGGCAACCGCCTGCAGCCAGCTCTCACCCCTCGAATCGACGCCCGGCCAGATCGGTAGGACGGAGGCCGTCAGCGGGATCAACAGCCCCCCGAGCACGATGGCCCGCCAGCGGGAGTCAGAGGTGGGGCGGTGCATGCTCCGCAGGGCAAGATCGACGCACACTACGGCGAGGGCGGTCAGCAGCAAGAACCCGGCCATGAGAGCCAGCGCCGCCGTCCCGTCCAGATCTCCCCGCACGCGACCCAGCGTTCCCCCGGCGCCGACGAGCCCCATCACCACCAGCGCACCGGCAACCCGGACGCGGGATGGCAGCTCGGCGAGGCGTTGCCTCGGCGTTGGCGGCTGATCCACCGTCCCAACCAGCACGCCCTCGAGCAGGGTGCTGTACAGCTCCGGCGGTAGCTCGCCAGAACGGTACGCCTCGATGTCCCGCGCGATGCGGGGGTCGGGGGTGGATGGCTGTTCCCTCATGACGTCCCCGTCTTCGTGCCGTCGAGGTCGTTACTCGCCCGCGCCCCGAGGATGCCGCGGAGCTGCTTGTATGCGCGGTGGGCGCGCACCTTCACAGCCGAGTGGGAGGCGCCGACCACGGACGCGATCTCGGGGAACGACATCCCCTCGTACCAGTGGAGAACAACCACCTCTCGAGCGGCTTCGGACAGCTCTTCGAGTGCCGCGCGAACGGCACGGTCCTGGCCCGTGGACACGCCGGGTCCGACCGACGGCTCGCGATGCCGATCGGCATCCCAGAAGGTCTCGGGCTTGCGCTGCCGGGTGCGATGGTGCTGGCGCCGTACGTTCGCGGCGATGGCGAACACCCACGGTCGCACGGGCGCTCCCCGCGCGAAGTCGTGCCGAGCCCGGTGGACGTGCAGGAAGGTCTGCTGGACCATGTCCTGCGCCAGCGGCTCAGACCCTGTGGTACGCAGGAACCACCCGTGAAGCCGGGGCGCGAACCTCCGGAATAGCTCGGAGAAGGCACCGCGGTCCCCGTCGATGTACCGGCCCATGAGCCGTTCATCATCTAGCGTGGACAGGTCGGTCACCGCGCACTCACAGTCGCAGCCCCACCTTGGCGCCCAGCTCCCGCAGCTGCCGGGTGCGGGTGTCGCCAAACCCGAGGATCGGGACGGCGACCATCCAGGCGCGCTGCAGGAGGGCCCGCACCAGCTCCGGATCACGTCTTCCCGCGGCCGCTTTCGCCTCATGGAGGAGCAGGGTGACGAGCTGGGATGCGGCGCGCTTGGTGTGAATGTCCGCATCGCCGAGTGTGCTTCGGAGCAGGCTCGTACCCGGCTCGAGCCAACCCATCGCCTCCTGCACCCGTCCGTTGTTCGCGTAGTAGTTGCCGAGCGTCACATGGCGGTGCGCAACCGCCTCGCTGGCATCACCCAGGCGCCGACGATCGGCCTCGAGCGCTTCGAGCAACAGCCCCTCGACCTCGCCCAGGCGCCCGCGCCGCATGAGCATGCGCGCGTATTGGGAGCTGCGGTCGGCCAACGTCGGGTGTGCGAGTTCGTCGTCACCGGCCGCACGCGTCCAGCGGACCGCCTCCTCGACCTGTCGGAGCCCCTCCTCCCGCTGCCCCACGGTGTCCAGCACCACCCCGAGATCGAACGCCGCGTCCGCCCACGCCGCTGTGTTCGGCGCAGTGCCCTCGTACACGTCGCGCAGCACCTCGACCGCCGAGTCGAACAGCTCGAGACGCAGCAACAGCTTTCCGTACACCCTGGCTCTGGCGAGCGTGCGCGCGTGCGCGCGCCCATGCTGCTGGCTGTACTGCTCCCACGCCTCGCGCATCGCCGCGCGGGCCAGCTCGAGCTTGCCCTGGCGCACCCGCACCTCGCCCAGCTGGGCGGCCACCATGCCCGTGGTGGTGGGCGCGTGCTCCCGCCGGATCCGAAGTGCCGTCTCCAGCACGTGCTCCGCCGCGAGCCAGTCCTGCTCGTGCACCAGGGCCAGCGCGTAGTTCCCGGCAACAGAGGCCACGCGGATGTCCCGCCCCCCGGCGACCGAGCGCAGCGCCTCATACGCCCCCTGCAGGAGCTTGGCGCCCTCCTCCCGCTTGCCGGCCCGCCAGAGCAGAGCCCCCAACGCGCCCAGCTCGGTCAGCGCGTCAGGGTGCTCGTGG
>JBLFXJ010000349.1:0-8428 GCA_047609825.1 Myxococcota bacterium | reverse complement strand
TGGTAGCGTCGTCGTGCAAGGTGTCAGGTGTCTGCCCTCGGTGCGGTGGCCGGCGGATGGCGAGCGTGGCCGCACACCTGGCGGAGCGTGTGCTGCCGCCGGTGCCGCTGCGGCAGTGGGTGGTGACGTTGCGCGGGGTTGGAGGTGCACGCGGGGGTGAGCGTCGCGGCGGACGACCGCCGATGGCGAGAGCGGCTCGTCCGGTACACCGCGCGGGCGGCGGTCTCGCTCCAGCGCCTGTCGGTCGACGACAAGGGTCGGGTGTGCATCCGGTTCAAGCAGCCCTGGCGCTCCGGGCGAACCGGGGTGCGGCTGCGGCCCGAGGTGCGCGTGCTCCGGCTCGCGAGCCTGCTGCTGCCGCCCGGGGCGTCAATGTCGTGCGGCCGACGGCCCGTCCGCTTCCCGGCCGTCCGTCGACCGACGAATTGACGGAGGTGAATCGGGTGCGGTACTTCGGGGTGTTCGCGCCGGCGTCACCGCTCCGCCGTCACGTCGTGCCCCATGGGGCGTCGCGAACCGTTCGGGGTGAGCTCGAGAACATCCGCCACGCGTGGCGGTGGTGGTCCGACGTGGGGCCCGCTGCGCTGCGCCCGCTCCCGCGCGTGCGGTTGAAGGTGACGCCGAAGCACTCCCGGCACACCCCGTGCCGCTCTGACGTGCTCCGCGTGCTGGGTGCGTTGGACGGGTGGCCGCGCATGGTGACCCTGCTCCTGTACGGCACCGGCGCACGCCCGGGAGAGATCCGCGACCTGACCTGGGCCGACGTGGACCTCCGGAACGCCGAAGTGCGAGTCGACGAGAAGACCGGAGAGCGGTTCGTGCCGATCGGGCCCGACGTGGTGGCGGCCCTGGTCGCGTGGCGCGGTAGCGACGCGGTGGACCCTGGGGCGTCACTCTGGCCAGTGACCTTCTACACGTTCCAGGTGTTCGGCCCGACATACCTGGCGCCCGCATGCAAGCGCGCAGGGGTGAAGCGGTTCACGCCCTACGGCCTCCGTCGCGCCGCTGTGGACTCCATGGCCCGCGCGGGCGTCGACGCCGCTTCCGCCGCTGCGGTCACCGGGCACAGCGTGAACGTGATGTTGCAGAAGTACCGCCAGGTGAGCCGGGAGGATCGACGGGCCGCGGTCCGCCGTGCCGGTCTCGGCTCGTTGGGGGGCAACGTGGTGCCGTTCCCGGCCGCCGCAGGCGAGTAGGTAGGTTCGCGATCAATCTCCCTCGCCGTCTTCGCTGGCCGCTGCACCGGCCCTAGTCCTAGTGGAAGCGGAGGCCACACCGAACGACGCACCGGAAACGGCGCCAACCATCGTCGACATCTCCCACATGAGGCCATCCCACTCGCTGCTACCGAACCCCATTGTCGCTGCGGCCTGTAGGACGTATGCGCCCCCCCAGAACAGGCCTACGGTCTTCGCCCATTTCGGTGGCACCACCATCGTTGTCAGCGTGACTGCACCGGCCCCGACCGCCGCCATCATCGCGCCGTTGATAAGCGCGGCGTTCGTGAATGCCTCGGAGTCGCTGGCCCATGGCCTTGAGAACGTGAGCGCGGCCTGCATCATTGTCGCCGTCATGATGGCAGCAACCGAGAACGCGACGTGGGCCACGACGTACACGACGGGCGTGAGGAGCAACCGCAGCATGTCCATACTCCGCATTGCCCGCCAGCGAACCAGCCAAGATCAGAGCCGGGACCGAACGCACGGTACCTCCAAGGCGACATCCACCGCAAGGTGAGCGGGTAGCCCGCCACCTCGGATCGGTACCGGTTTGCGCACACGTCATGCGCACAACGATTGTGCGCACTAGGTTCGAGGACGACTATCACCCGATATCAGAACTGGAAATAGATGAAGTCCGTACTCGTCTCCCGATAGAACACCACCATCCCCAACACCAACACCCCCCACCCCGCGGTCCGCACCGGCAACGCCCACACGCCCACCTCGGGCAGCCTCGGCGACACCGCCCGCCCCCACAACCACACCACGGCGAGCGGCACCGCCAGCGCCCCGACCACGCTGCAGATCTCCACCGCGGTCGTGAGCGCGAATCCATCGCCGTCCCACGGCGGGGTGAGCAGGTGGTGCGGGATCATGCCGGGTCGGGACTCGCGGAACATCATCGAGCCGGGCACCTGCACGAGCAGGGTGTGGATGGCGACGGCCACGGCGGTGGCCCCGGGGAGCGACCGCAGGCGGGCCGGCAGGCGGGGCACGATGGCCAGGTACACGAGCACCCACGCCGCGTGCCAGGCACCGAAGATCACGTAGTTCCACCCCGCCCCATGCCACAGCCCGATCAGCAGGAAGGTCACCACCACCGCACTCGCCACCCGCAGCGGCGGCACCACATCGGCCCGGCCGAGGAGCGGCACCAGCAGGTAGTCCCGGATCCAGAACGACAGGCTCATATGCCACCGCCGCCAGAAGTCGGGCGTGCTCGTGGCGAGGAACGGCTGGTCGAAGTTCCGCACCAGGTCGAACCCGAGCATCCGGGCTGTGCCGCGGGCGATGTCGGTGTAGGCCGAGAAGTCGGCGTACAGCTGCACCCCGAACGCCAGCGCGCCGGCCCAGAGCACGGCCCCGGGCGGGTCGGCGAGCATGAACACCTTGTCGACATACGGCGCCAGGGTGTCGGCGATGACGATCTTCTTGAACCCACCCCACAGGGCCAGGCCCAGGCCGTCGACCACCATTGCGGCCTGAAACCGGCGGGGCGCCTCGAGCTGGGGCAGCAGTCGGGCGGCACGCTCGATGGGGCCGGCCACCAGCTGCGAGAAGAAGGTGACGAAGGCCAGGTAGTCGATGAAGTCGCGCCGCGGCTCGAGCACCCCGCGGTACACATCGATGCTGTAGGACAGCGTCTGGAAGGTGTAGAAGCTGATGCCCACCGGCAGGATCACACCGAGGGTCGACAGGTGGGGCTGGGCGCCGAGCAGGAGCAGCGCGTCGGAGACGTTGGCGAGGAAGAAGTCGAAGTACTTGAAGAACGCCAGCACGCCGAGGTTGCCCGCGACCGACAGGGCCAGCAGCTTGCGGCGGTGCCACGGGGCGGCGCGGATGCCGCGGGCCACGAAGAAGTCCAGCGTGGCGGAGCCGTAGAGCAACGCCAGGAACCACGGGTGAACCCACCCGTAGAACACCGCCGACACACCGACGAGCAGGAGGTTCTGCAGGCGTCGGGTGGGCAGCAGCCAGTACACGGTGAACGTGGCGGCGAACAGCGCGAGGAATTCGATCTGTACGAAGTTCACGCGCCGCGCCTAACCCGTCACGGTGGGGGCTCACCCGGCGCGATGCCGAGTGAGCCCACACGCGGACTCACATCGCGAAGCAGTAGTTGATCGACTCGCCGCCACCGCAGTTGTCGCGGATGTAGGCGGACTGGCAGCCGGCCGCGTCGTACACGTCGCAGACCTTCGTGTCGTGGGGCAGGTCGATGCCGCCGGCGCAGTACGCGGCGGAGCCGTACTCGGACATCCAGCCGGTGCCGGTGATCGAGTCGGAGAAGATGGAGCAGGCGTAGTCGCCGGCCACACCGCCGAAGTTGAGCGCGCACGCCTCCTGGCAGGTGTAGGTGGGCGGGGAGGCATCCCACTCGGGGCCGGCATCCACGTCGAATGAGCCGACCAGGCCGCCCACGTCGCCGAGGGTGTCGACGTTGGACAGGCCGCACGACGCGGTGTCGACGAACTGCACGTAGCTGCCGCAGAGCGGGCCGCCGATGGACGGGGAGACGCTGATGTTGCCGCCGCCATCAGCGCGCACCATCGTGACGTAGCCGAGGCCGGAGAGCCCGGTGCGGCCGCCGATACAGGGGCCTGCGGGCATGGCATCGGAGCCCATGCCGGAGCCCTTGAGCACGGCGACGTTGCCGCCGGGCGTGTAGCCCGAACCGGTGATGCTCATCACGCCGGGGCACGCGCCGCTGATGTCGAGGAGCGGGCCGCCGGCGAAGGCGACGGCGGGGAGGGTGAGGGCGATGACTGCTGCGAACCGGATCATGGGGACTCCTTTGGGGGATAGTCGCTGGTCTGGGATACACGACTTCTACCGGGTGCGCTAGCGGATCCGAGCGAGGAATGCGTTGAGCCTGTCGAATCTGCTCCTCCTGCTCACCCTGGGCGGGTGCGCCTCCGGCTCGAAAGACGACTCCGCGACGCGCGGGGATCCGGGCTCCACCCCGGTCGGCTCCACGTCGGCCGGCACGCCCACCGGCGTCACTCCGGGGGGCAGCACCCCCGCGGGCACTACCACAACGCCGCCGCATACGGGGGCTCACACCGGCGATACCGCGCCTATCCCGCTCGGCCTGGTCGTCACCACCACGCCAGGGCCGCCCTGCGCCGCTCCAGAGCGCCGCCTCGAGGCGCCATTCGACCGGCAGTCACTCCCGGCAGGCCCTCCGCCCGACCCCTACCACTTCGAGCACGGTGGCATGGCGGTGGCCGACCTGGACGGCGACGGCTGGCTCGACCTGTTCCTCGCCCACGATCCCCCCGCGGTATTCCTCGCAGAGCCGGGCGGCCGCACCTACCGTCACGTTCCCGAAGCGCTCGACGGCATCGACCTGTCGCACCCGGTCGGGGCCGTGGCGGCCGACGTGGATGGCGATGCCGACCTCGACCTCCTCGTCACCCGCCTCGGTGTCCCCAACGTGCTGCTGCTGAACGACGGCGCTGGCCAGTTCATCGATGGCACCGCGGCCTCGGGCCTGGGAGGGTTCGCCCGGAGCACCACAACCGCCGCATTCGCCGACCTCGACCGTGACGGCGATCTGGACGTGTTCGTGGGCAACTACGGGGTGGCCCCCGACAATGGCGATGACCCCGAGCTCCCGCCCGGCGAGCCCTCGGAGCTGTACATGAACGAGGGCGACGGCACCTTCGTGGATGTGTCGGACCGGCTCCCGTCCGAGGTGCAGGAGGCCTACGTGTTCCAGGCCGGCCTGGTGGACGTAGACGGCGACGGGTGGACCGACCTGCTGTGCGTGAACGACTACGGGCAGGCCTACCCCAGCCGGTTCCTCCGCAACGTGGACGGCCACCTGATGCGGGACCCGTCCCTCGGCTTCGACACCCCCTACGACGGCATGGGCATCGGCATCGGCGACCTGAACGGCGACGGCGTGCCCGACCTCGTGCAGACCTCCCTGCGCGACATCAGCCTGCTCACCAGCACGCCCGCACCGACGGTCACCGGCTGGCTGTACGTGGAGTCGGCCGCCGCCCGCACCTTCGACATCAGCTACGGCACCGACCCGAGCCGCAAGGGGCACGACGTGGGCTGGGGTGCGGAGCTGGCCGATCTGGACGACGACGGCGATCTGGACGCCGTGCTCGGGTTCGGCGACTGGACCCTGCACGACCTGCCCATCCGCGAAGACGAGGCCGACGGCCTGTGGCTCCAGGCCCCCGATGGCACCTTCGAGGAGGTGGCCGAGGCGTGGGGGGTGAACGACCCGGCGGTCACCCGCGGGCTGGCGGTGGTGGACCTCGATCGCGACGGATGGCTCGATCTCGTCCGTCGACCCCTGGACACCGACACCCGGATCGACCACGCCCGGTGCGGTGAGGCCGCCTGGCTCGAGGTGCGACTGGGGCAACGCGACGTGCCCAACCGATTCGCGATCGGCGCCCGTGTGGAGGTGCTGGCCGGCGATCGAACGTGGGTGCGCTGGGTCACCGCAGGCAGCACCAGCCTGTTCACCGGAGGCCCGCCCGAGGTGCACTTCGGCCTTGGCGAGCTGGACCGAGTGGATGCGGTCGTCGTGCACTGGCCCGACGGCACGACCGATCGGGTGACCGATCTGCCCACCCGCCACTACGTGACCATCGAGCACTGAGCGCCTGGGCGCCGTGGCCGTTTGGGTCGCAGGGGAGTACATCTGTTCACCCTACGGAGGGTCCGATGATCACGTGGTACTCGCACACATCCGAGCGGCAGTGGAACGATGGCGGCTTCAAGGTCGAGCTGCGCTCGTGGAACCGTCCCCGCCCCATCGGCTACTGCGACGGCTCCGAGGCGGATGAAGCCGAGCTGGCTGGGATCGGTGAGGAAGAGGGCGTCGAGGAGCTCCGCATCGAGAAGAAGATGCTGAAGAACGACCGCGAGCGATGGACAATCGTGGGCGACGCCGAGCCCGAGCCCGAGGACTGACCGCGGTGCACTTGGCACCTCCCGAGCTGGGCCCCGAGCCCGATCCCGAGCACGTTCATCGGCCCGACTGGGCGGTGAATCGCCTGCTCGAGGGCGACTGCCTGGAGCGCCTCTCCGAGGTGCCGGACCGCTCGGTACATCTGGTGCTGTGCGATCTGCCGTACGGCACCACCCAGAACCGCTGGGATTCCGTGATCCCGCTCGAGCCGCTGTGGGCCCACTACCGCCGGGTGCTGGTGCCGCGGGGTGTGGTCGTGCTCACCGGCCAGGGGCCGTTCACCGCCCGCCTCATCCTGAGCAACGAGGCGTGGTTCAAGTACAAGTGGACCTGGGTGAAGTCCAAGCCCACCAACTTCCTCAACGCCAAGCGGCAGCCGCTGCGCCGGCACGAAGACGTGTGCGTGTTCTACGGTCGGCAGTGCCCCTATACGCCGCAGATGCAGCCGGGCGCGGCGTATGACAAGGGGGTGCGGAAGAACCAACTCACCGGGTCCTATGGTGAGTTCTCGCCGGTCCGCGTGCGCACCGCCGGCGGGCGCTACCCCACCGACGTGGTGTATTTCCGCACCGCGGAGTCCGAGGGCGAGGTCTGGCACCCCACGCAGAAGCCCGTCGCTCTCGCCCGCTACTTCGTGCGCACCTACACCCGGCCCGGCGAGGTGGTGCTCGACTCCGCCTTCGGGTCCGGCAGCCTGCTGGTGGGCGCCGTGGCCGAGGGCCGCAACGTGATCGGTGTGGAGCTGAACGACGGAAACACCCGGTTCAAGGCCAGCGGGGTGGACCTGCTCGCCATCGCCCGCGCCCGCCTGGATGCGACTCTGATCGGCCTGGACCCCCGCCGCCGTGGCTGGCTGGCGGCTCCGGCGTGGGCCTCACCGTCCCATGCTGAAACACAGAGGTGAGCAACCTGCGCAGGTCTGGGCAATGGATATGCTGCGCGTGTTGCCCGGCTTCGCGCAATGTGCGCGTGTTGCTCAGTCCAGGCGGCGGATAGATCGCGGCCGAGCGTTCGGCGGCGCTGGCACGTGGTGTGCATTGGATGATGTCGACGCCACGCGGGGTCTGGGTTCCGGGGGGCAATTTGGGACCCGGACCCCGATGTGGTGCTCCTCCCGTGCCGAGCGAGCGCGCGGGCTGCCAGCGCGTGCGAAGGCGGGACGAAGCACGGCTAGCCGGCTAGGCTGCCTGCCATGGCGATCCGCGTCCTGCGCCCCACTCGACTGTCACCGGCCGAGCTGGACCGCTACCTGGAAGAAGGCTGGTTCCGCATCGGTCAGGCGCTCATGTCTTGTCATGCAGTGCTGTTCGACGGCGTGCTGCGCTCCGCGCTGTGGACGCGGCTGCCCATCGCTGAGCGTCGCTATACCAAGAGCAACCGCAAGCTCATCGCGCGCAACGCCAGGCGGTTCACCACCGAGTTTGGGCCGGCCTTGGTCGATGCGGAGCGCGAGGCGCTATACCAGCGATACCGCGCTGTGGTCCGCGGAGATCGCTCGCCCACGCTGGACGACTTCCTGTTCGGCGACAGCTCGCGCGACGTGTTCGACACCTGGGAGGTTCGGATTCGTGACGGCGACCGCCTGGTCGCGTTCTCGTGGTTCGACCGCGGGCGGTCTACGCTGCAGAGCCTGCTCGGGGTGTACGAGCCGGACCTCGCCAGCCACAGCCTCGGCTACTACACGATGCTGCAGGAGGTGGAGTACGGCGCGCGTCACGGGATGACCCATTTCTACCCCGGATATGTGCTGCCTGGCGAGCCCGCGATGGACTACAAGCTGCGCGTTGGGGAGGTGGAGTACCTCGACACCTCCGCCGGCCTGTGGCGCGCGTGGAGCGAGGTCGACAACCACGTGTTGCCGGTAGACCGGCTGCGGGGAGCGCTCGAGGCCGTGATCGCCGAGCTGCAGGCCCTGGGCCTCGACGGCCGCATCCGCCGCTACACGATGTTCGAGGCCCCGGCCTGGCACGAGCACCTGCGCGGCTGCCTGGATCAGCCACTGGTGATCGAGGTGGACGCGGACCGCTGGGTGCCGCGCCCGTTGGTGGTGGTGTTCGACCTCGATCGCGGGTCGTTCCGGCTGCTGCGCTGCATCCGGGCGCGCGCGCTCACCGTGCAGCGCGAGGGGGAGGAGCGCCGTCCTGTGGAGCTGTGGGTGGTGGACGCCTGGCTCGCAACCTGCCCGGATGCCGTCACCGTGGCCACCGAGGCCGAGCGGTGGTGGCGGGGCTGATTCACTGCCCGGAGGTCTCGGTGCCGTCGGCGCGGT
>JBLFXJ010000348.1:0-8429 GCA_047609825.1 Myxococcota bacterium | reverse complement strand
GTCGAGGTGGCGGGCCACACTGACAGTCAGGGCAGCGACAGCTACAATCAGGGCCTGTCGCAGGATCGGGCGGCATCGGTCCGCAGGTACCTGATGGACAAGAGCGTGTCGGCCGACCGGCTCCTCTCGCGTGGCTACGGCGAGACCCAGCCCATCGCGACCAACAAGACGGCAGCCGGGCGCGAGCAGAATCGCCGCGTCGAGTTCAACCTCATCGACAACGACGGAGGTGCTGAGTGATGCGCCTGCACCCCTTGCTCCCGCTCGGCGCGCTCGCCATCGCCCTCCCGGCCTTCGCCGAGGGCACCGAGGATATGGACGAGACCCAGCGCCTTCGCCCACAGACCGTGCTCCGTGTAGACGTGCTGAGTCCGGCCGAGAACATCACGTGGACCGGCATCATGCGCGACTGGGAGGGTATCGAGACCTTCGTCGAGGTGGAGGTCGGCGACCCGCTCGGCGGCGTGATCGGTGTGTTCCCATCGGGCGCCGTCATCCCGGCCAGCTCTGGCGCGGGCACGTACTACCTGCGCCCCATCGGTCAGGACCTCTGGGGCCCCCCCATCAACCCAGACGACCCCCCCGAGTCGGGCCCGCCGGACGGCGCCAATGACCCGATGGTGGAGTGGGGCGTCACAGTAGACGGCGCAACGCCCGGCCGTGGTCGCGTGTGGTCCAGCCGCTGGCGGTTCGACGCTGGCCGGTGGAGCGAGCCGTCGGCGTTCTTCGGTAGCTTCTACGGTCGCCTCGATGGCGGCGCGCCCGGCAACGACGCCGTGGTCGAGATGGTGGCCGAGGGCCTCGCGGGCAACCAGTACGACATCACCGCCAACCGGGCGGGCGCCACCAGCGGGGATCGCACCGCCAACGGCCGCTCCACGCCCATCGGCGCCTGGGACATCCCGCGAGAGTTCGCGGTGTACCTGAACCCTCCAGAGAACGCGACCTACAGCTACCTCGACCCGACCATCGATGGTGCGTCGTTCACCTACGACGGTGTGTGTGAGGAGGTTGCGAGCGGCATCGCCGGTGGCGTGCTGTCGTTCGAGAGCAACGTGAACGGCACGTGGCACCTCATCTGCGACGGCAACGCTGACGGCGTGTACGACCTGTCCTCCGATGAGGATGTGCACGTCGTGGGCAGCGCGCTGATCGGGCTCAACGAGATCCCGTTCGACGGCACCGGAAACGACGGTCTGCCCGTCGAGCCCGGCGCCTACGACTGCCGCGTCAAGCTCACAGTGGGCGAGTACCACTTCGTCGCGTCGGACATGGAGACCGCGTTCAACGGGCTCCGGATGTTCAGGGTGGATGCCGATCAGTCGCGCACCGGCCTGCCGATGTTCTGGAACGACACCGACGTGCAGGGCGGTGCCGTGCCCATGCCGGATGGCGGCATCGGGCAGATGACCTCGGGCGCCACGGGCATGCTCTCCGGCGACTATGACGATCCTGCCCTCGCCAACCTGAACGCACGGTCCTGGGGCGACTTCACCCGGTTCGGCAAGGGGAATGCGAGCAACCTCGACACCTTCACCTGGGTGAACGAGGTCGACAGCGCAGTGATCGAGATCACCGTGGGCGACAGCATCACGGACAGCGACGGCGACCGTCTGCCGGATCTGCAGGAGACCTGCATCACGCTCACCGATCCCAGTCTGGTCGACACCGACATGGATGGCCTGGGCGACGGCGACGAGGTGCTCGACGTGGCCTCCGATCCGCTCGATCCGGACACCGACCGCGACGGTCTGCTCGACGGCCAGGAGATCCCTGACCCGAGCGACCCGCAGAACAGCGACCGGGACGCCTTGAACGACGCCCTGGATGATGACGACGACAACGACACCGTGCCCACGCTGCTCGAAGACAGCGATGGCTCCGGCACCCAGCTCGACGACGACACCGACGGCGACGATCTGCCCGACTATCGCGACGACGACGACGACGGGGATTCCGTGCTCACCCGCCTGGAGGACTCCGACCGCAACGGCGATGTGCTCGACGACGACTGGGACGCCGATGGCGTGCCCGACCGCCTCGATGCGGACGACGACGGCGACGGCGTGCCCACCATCCTCGAGGACTACACGCCCGACGATGGCGCTGGGTTCCCAATGGGCGACGGCGACCCGCGCGGCTCGGACTGGGACGGCGACGGCCGGCAGGACTTCCGCGACGACGACGATGACAGCGATGGCGTGCCCACGCTGCTCGAAGACACCGACGGCGATGGCAACTGGTTCAACGACGACAGCGACGGCGACGGTCTGCCCGACTTCCTCGACGACGACGACGACAACGATGGCGTGCCGAGCCGGAACGAAGATTCGAACTTCGACGGCGACCGCACCAACGACGACATCGATGGCGACGGCATCCCCGACTACCTCGACACCGACGACGACGGCGACCGCATCCTCACCCGGGACGAGGACTACGACGGCGACGGCGACCCGCGCACCGACGACACCGACGGTGACGGCATCCCCGACTTCCGCGACGTGGACGACGACAACGACGGCACGGACACTATCGACGAAGACTTCGATGGAAGCTTCGATCCGGCGGACGACGACTTCGACGGCGACGGGGTGCTCGACTACCTCGACACCGACGATGATGACGACGGCGTGGACTCGTTCTACGAGGGTGGCCCGGATCAGGACACCGACGGGGACGGCAGCCCCGACCGCTGGGACACGGACGACGACGACGATGGCATCCCGACGCGGGACGAAGATCTGGACGGCGACGGCCTGATCCGCGACCACGACCGCGATGGCGACGGCATCCTTAACTACCTGGACGACGACGATGACGGCGACGGCATCCCCACCTCGGTGGAGGGCCGCGTCGACACCGATGGCGACGGGTGGGAGGACTACGTCGACTTCGACAGCGATGACGACGGTGTGCCGGACGTGATCGAGACGGACGTGGACTCGGACAACGACGGCAAGGCCGACTACGTCGACACCGACGATGATGACGACACCATCCCCACGATCGACGAGGTCAAGGGCGACTCGGACGGTGACGGTCTGCTCGACCGCCTGGACGACGACGACGACAACGACGGCATCCCCACCGAGATCGAGTTCGCCGATAGTGCTGAGTTCGGCGATGACATCGACGGTGACGGCCAGCCGAACTGGCTCGACCGCGACAGCGACCAGGACAGGCTGAAGGACCGCGACGAGGGGTCCGAGGCCGACAGCGACAAGGACGGCATCCCCGACTACCTCGACCCCGCGATTCCCGACACCTGGTACGAGGGCGGCTGCCGCGGCTGCTCGGGCACGGGTGGAGCGCCCGTAGCGCCTTTGCTGGCGCTGCTTGGGCTCGGGCTGCTGGTTCGTCGTCGGCGGTGATAGTGGGGCGCCCGAGGTGCCCATGCTCACGCTGCTGCTGTTCCTGACCTCCGCCCCGGCCGCCGACGACGGCCCGGGGCCCGCCACCTCCGAGACCGCCCTGAAGTGGGTTCGGGACTCAGCCGAGTACTACGCGCTCACCACCTCGGCGTACCGCCAGGCGGCCGCGGCGCTGGCGGCGAACAAGAAGGGCAAGGGGCCGTGGGCGGCTGTGCTCGACGTTGACGAGACCGTGCTCGACAACAGCGTGTACCAGCTCGAGCGGCATGCCTACGACCTGCCGTACAACTCGCCATCGTGGCATGCGTGGTGCGAGCGAGCCCAGGCCGTGCCGGTCCCCGGCGTCACGACCTTTGTCGCCGAGGTGCGGCGGCAGGGCGGTCGCGTGGTCTACCTGACGAACCGCAAGGCCGTTGTGGCGGACGCCACGCGCGAGAACCTCGAGGCGGTCGGCCTGTGGCAGGAGGGGGACCTGCTCTGCCCGCGGGTGGACGTGTCGGACAAGGGGCCGCGTCGGGAGCAGCTGCGCACCGGCGAGGGGGCGTGCAGCTTCGACCGCCCCACCCGCGCGGCAGTCTACCTGGGCGACTCCTACGGCGACTTTCCGGCGGACGGGGAGGAGGCGCAGGACCGACTTGCCGGTATGGGCGTTCGGTACTTCATCCTGCCCAACCCGCTGTACGGCGACTGGCAGTTCCTCGACGGCATCACCCGCCCGCTGCCCTGACCGTCACAGCTCGATGTCGTCGTCCAGGTGGGCGAACTCGAGCAGCACGTCGTCGACCTCCATCTGACGGATGGGCTCTAGCTCCACGTCGTCGGGGTCATACGGCCACGGGCCGTCGGGCTCGAGCTCGACATCGGGCTTCATCAGGCGGTCGAGCGCGGCGTTCAGCACCACCATCCTGCGCCGGGCGGCGTCTTGCTCCTGCTCTCCGAGGCTGGCGACGCGATCGGGGTGCACCCGGCTGGCGAGGCGACGGTAGGCGCGCTTGATGGTGGGCTCGGAAGCATCTGGCTGAACGCCGAGGATCGAGCAGGCCTCGAGGCCGTACAGATCGATGCCGAACCGACCCAGGGTGAGTCGGTCGACCCTTGCACGTGAGAAGCCCAGGTTGCGGCTGGTGAGCAGCACACCCTTCAGGCGACGGGGGGAGGGGGAGGCACAGACGAGGTCGAGCGCAGCCTCTACCAAGAGCAGCCGGTCGGCTACCGGGGTGGTTGCCGTCGCGGCCCGGAACCGGTCCGGCTCACGCCAGAGCAGCTCTTCTACCGGAGCGTTCCGGTCGAGCCACGCGAACATGCGATCACTCGCCTGCCGACGGCGCAAGTAGTCGATTGTTCGGGACGGGCGCATGGACAGGCATTGAACCCGATTCGCCACCCGCACCGCAACCTGCAATGTCAGGCGAGCTGGATTGCGCGTGGGGCAGCCCGGTGAGGGAAACGCCGGGCCCCCCACGGTGCGGTGGGGACGGCGCCGCCTGGCGATCGAGATCCTACAATGACGTGCCGAAGAAGGTGCGGACCTCGCCGGTGGGCCCGACCCCCGGGTAGCCGTAGACCAGATCGTCGCGCATGTCGCCGTCTACGTCGACCGGCCCGAGGAGTGTGCGCGCTGCGCCGAGCTCCAGGTACACGCGGGCGTCGGCGCTGTCGTGGTCGATCCAGCCGTCGCGCAGCCCGTAGTACACCCAGGTGACCGACGCATCGGAGTCCTGGCTGACCACCAGATCGGTGGCGCCGTCGCCGTCCAGATCGCCGGCACCGACCTCGATGCCGAAGGTGTTGGCCCCGCCGTTGTACAGCACCAGCTCGGAGTCCAGGTAGGGGAGGCTGCTGACCAGCGGCCCGTACGCGACCACAGCTGCGGACGCCCCGCGGAGGTCGGGAGCTCCGGTGATCAGGTCGTCGTAGCCGTCGCCGTCCACGTCAGCGCTGGCCACGTCGGCCGGGCCACCCTCTGGGAACCAGACCAGGGCGTGGTCGGAGTCGAGATCCGCGATGTCGCCGTCGGGCGCGGGGCCGTCGAACACGCGAACCCCGTCAGAGGCCGTGAACGTCACGTCGTCGAAGCCATCGCCATCGTAGTCGCCGAAGGTGAGCGCTTTGCCGAGCTGTGAAGCGGTGGAGGTCTGGAACTTGGTGCGGCTGGACGACAGGTTGCGGTCGGCCTCGATGGGGCCCTCGAGCAGGTACACCGCGCCGCGGTCACCGATGCCCCCGAAGGTCGCCCCCACCAGGATATCGTCGACCACGTCGTCGTCGTGGTCGCCGAACGCGAGCGCGCTTCCGGCCTCGTCGCCTTCGGCGGCCTGGATCAGGCGGAAGCCGAGGTCGGAGATGTCATCGTCGCCGTCGATGGGGCCCGGCACGATCCACACGCCACGCTCATAGCGGACGGCGAGGTCGATGGTGGTGTCGCCAGTGAGGTCGCCCGCGGCCAATGCGGTCATGTCGCGCTGGCCGTCGCCGGTGAGGGTGGCGAATGCGACATCCGAGGCCACACCGCTCCATGCGCCGGACAGGATGTGGGTGCGGCCCTCGTCGGCCGAGTCGGAGCGTGCCGTGGTGATCAGGTCGGGGGCGCCGTCGCCGGTGACATCGGCGACCAGCGCGGCGTAGCCGACAGTCTCGTCTTCGCCGCCCTCGAGCACGGCGTCGGCGAACTTGACCAGTCCTTCCCAGCGGCAGTCGGTGGTGGGGTCGCAGTCGTCGTCGACGTTGTTGTTGCAGATCTCCTCGGCACCCGGGAACACCCGAGCGTCGGAGTCGTCGCAGTCGGCCGGCGCGGGCACCCCGTCGCCGTCGGCATCGCCGCCCGGATCCGGCTCGGTGTCGGTATCGGTATCGGTGTCCGAATCGGTATCCGAATCGGTGTCGGTGTCGGTGTCGGTGTCTGCGTCGGTGTCGGTGTCCGTGTCCGCGTCGGCATCCGAGTCGGTGTCGGTATCTGTGTCTGTGTCTGTGTCTGTGTCTGTGTCTGTGTCTGTGTCCGCTGTGGGAGCCGCCGTGTCGTCGGGCGGGACGTCAGTGGACGTGGTGTCCGTGGAGTACACGAATCCGGTGTCGAACACCTTCTCCTCGTAGATGATGCATCCCGAGAACAGTCCGGCAATCACCGGGGTCGTCAACCAGAGCCATGGCCTGTTCACGCGCGCCTCCGTGTTCCGTGCTGCTCGTCAGTGTCTGAAGCATGACCGGTGTTGAACCCACCTGTCAGTCCCGACGTCATGAGACACCGTTGGTGTGAGGATCCGCTACCGCGACGTGAACTTCCTGCGGCCGCGGTTGACCAACCGGGACATTGTCCTGCGCCTCCCCGCCAGAGGAGCGGCCCGCGGGTGCTGCCACCTACTGGATCACCAGCACGAAGTAGGTGTCGTGCTCCCAGTACGCGTCGCCGGGCGAGGTGGTGGGCGGGATGGAGCCTCTGCGCTTGATCGCGGTGTCGCAGTCGAACAGCTCGTAGCCGAACCCTGCGTTCATCTCGATGCCCTGCGCGCCGTCGAAAGTCAGGTAGCCGGATGCCGTGGCCTGGTTTGGGACATCCACGCGATCGCCGATGCCGACACCCCAGATGAAGCCTGGGTTCTCGAACCATCCGCGCATGTCGTTGGCGCCGAATACCAGCGGGTTCACGGGGTCGCAGTCGGTCCAGCCGTCTCGCAGCGTGAACTCGTAGGCGTCATAGATGACGCCAACGCCGCCGTAGCGGGGCCAGGGCTCCACCTGCTCGGCGCGAGGGCCGGACACGTCGTAGATCACCTTGCATTGGGGCTGGAAGAAGTAGTCCAGCAGCTCGAAGATGATCTTCGCGGACCGCGGCTCCTCCGCACCCTCGGGGGTGAAGTCGTGCAGTTCGCCGCCGGCGATGACGCCCTGGAATCGGACTCCGAGGTAGAACGGATCCATCTGGTTGCCGGAGACGGTGATGGCTGAGCCGTCGATCGTGGTGTCGGGCCACGGCAGGCACTCGGGCGTGTAGGGCTGCTCCTCGACTCCGGTGAGGAACAACGTGTTGCCGTTCACGTCGGTCTCGTCCACGACGCGACGGCCGAGGCTGATCACCACGTCGGATTCGGGATCGAGCAGGTGCTCGTCGAGGTCGAGCGAGAACTCGCCATCATCGGCGAGTGTGTACAGCACGTTGATCGGGTCGCCAGCGGCACGCTCTCCCATGATGGTGAGGAACACCTCGCCGTCGCCCTGCACCCACTCGAAATCGAGGGTGGGCCCCGCGAGGTTGACGCGCTCACCCGGGGCGGGCTGGGTGACCCGAAGAGTCGGTGCCACGGGCACATCGGTGCCGTTGTAGCCCCCCCACTCGCCCTCGCCAGGGATGTGGAGCTTGAGGAGATCATCGCCGGGCTTCTTGGCCACGGTGTGGGAGTAGTAGGCGTAGCCGGGGTCGGGGACGTTGATGAACGGCATGTCCAGCCGCCACACCTCGATCTCGTTGCCCACCCAGCTGAACGCTACGTCATCGACCGGGGGCGAGGCCCACATGTCGACGTAGCTGTCGGGCGCGGGGCGTTGGTTGGCGCAGGGGCCGCCTGCGAGGCACCACCCGGCGTCGTCGACCAGCGGCAGGCTCTGCGCGAAGGTGGCGTGCACGTCGAAGCCGCCGGCGCGGCCCGGCGCGAAGTGGCGGAACACGGTGACCACGCTGCCCTGCTGGTCCTCGACCTTCCACGGGTTGGGGCCGACAGGCTCGGTGGTGCCGCCGGTGGGGGTGGTGGTGGGAGGCGCTGTATCGACGGTTGGATCCCCAATGTCGGTGTCGGCGGGGTCACCGCCACACGCGACCGCCAACAGCAGCACGCTCGAGAACCGCACCATGAACCCCCTCCAGGGCCGCATCATAACCGCCGGCTGCGCCGTCGGCTGGAGTCCAACGTGTCACGCCCGCCGCTGGTCGCGGTGCAGCACCTCGACCCGGGGGAGATCGTTCACGCCAGCCAGCCTGCCTCCGCTACCGGGCCAGGTGTGGGGCGAGCCACTCCGGAACCCGCGTGTCCAGATGGTAGCGCGACGCGCCCCCGACGAAGCCCA
>JBLFXJ010000347.1:0-8480 GCA_047609825.1 Myxococcota bacterium | reverse complement strand
GGGAGCGGGAGCGGGAGCGGGAGCGGGAGCGGGAGCGGGAGCGGGAGCGGGAGCGGGAGCTCGCGTTGGGACAGGAACTGGGGCCACCGGAGCCGGAGCCCGAGCTCGCGGTGGGGCCGGAGCTGGGGCCTGCGGAGGCACGGGCTCCACCACGGGCTCCGGGACCGCCTCTCCGAGCGGCGCGGGCGCATCGTCCTGCACGGCGGGACGAATGCGGGGACGGGGGCGGGGGCCGCGCACAACAGGAGCCACCGGCGCAGTCACCACAGGCCCTTGGCCAACCGCCGGCAGAGCCTGGGATCCGAGCCACAGCACCACGGCGGCCGCCGCGATCCCTCCTCCGAGCCCGCCGACGAGGAACGCCACACCGCCGACCATCCACCTCGGATCCGCCTCGTGCGCCATTCGCCTACCAGCGCCCCGCCCAGCGGAACCCGGTGCCATCCGGTCCGGCGCTGAACAAGAATTGGCTCCCCGCGAATCCACCAACACCGACACCCAGCAAGATGCCGCCCGTGACCACCCGCTCCTTCGCGGACAGAACACACTCATCCGCGCCCACCGTGACGCAGATGTTGTTCTTGTCCCACGCGCCGATGGCCAGGAGCGAGGCTCCAGCTCCGATCAGCGCCGCGGACACACCGGTACCTACAACACGCAGCACAGGCGGCTTGTCGTCGACCTGAACGGCGACCGTCTCTCGAACGAACGGGTACGCCGGCGTGGGATCGGAGGGGTGGAGCCACCGCGATTCAACCACGCGACGCTCGGCATCGAACCGTTGGAAGTAGGTGGGCACGTTGCTCGGCCGCTGCAGGGTCTCCGTGCCATCGAACAACACATGGCCGTCCCGCGGCCGCGCCACCTCGGTGAACACCACCATCTCGGGCGGCACTGCCAGGTACATCGCGCGCTCGGGATCCCGCGGCCCGATCACGTCTTCGGGCCAGCTGTAGCTCTCGTCCAGCCGCCGAGAGGAGGCAAACGCGGCGCGGGCCGTGTCGTCATCGCCATCCACCACCCGCGCCCTGAGTCCCAGAACGCGGTGCACGCGTGAAGCGAACTGGGGCGACGCCGCCTCATCGAGACAGGCGAGTTCCTCCAGGAGCTGGTCGGTGAGCGCCTCGAACCGTCCGTCACCCAGCTTCGGGTACTCAGTCTCGGCCTCGGCCATCAGCTGATCGAGATCCTGCTCGAAGGCCGAGTGAATGCAGTCCGCCAAGGCGACGCCAGGAGCGAGCGTCGCCACGACCAACGCGGTCGCCATCCAGTGTGCACGCATCGCTGACCACTTCTCCCGGGCTGAGCCCGGCCGGACGATACGGCAGCTGGGCGGATTCGCGTACTATGGATGCAGGATGTACACGGGGCCAGCCTGCCAGATCAGGCCCTCGCCCTCGACTTCTCCCGCAGCAACATCCACCGGCGACATGCAGATCACGCCGTGGACATCGTCGCCCTCGACGTAGCCACCCGCAGCGCAGAAGGCGAAGCCCTCAACATCACTGAACGCCGGCGGCGTGTCCGTATCCGTATCCGTGTCCGAATCGGTGTCGGCATCCGTGTCGGCATCGGCATCCGTGTCGGCGTCGGCATCCGTGTCGGCGTCGGCATCCGTGTCGGTGTCGGTGTCGGTGTCCGTGTCTGCATCTGTGTCCGTGTCTGCGTGCCCATCGACCGTCGCCGTGTCTGCATCGGGCTTATCCGACACAGACCGACACCCTACGACCAACATCAGGACTGCGATCACCGTGGCCGGCGTGCGCATACAGACTCCGAACTGTGCGTGCACGATACCCGAAGCGGGCAAGCGCGTCATGTGGCGTTACCCGCCACTGTGGCCGAATCGGCTGGGAGCAGCGATGAAGACAGCGGTAGTGACGGGGGCCAACCGGGGCATCGGGCTGGAGATGGCCCGCCGCCTGAGCGAGAGCGGGGCGCATGTCGTGGCGGCATGCCGTCGATCGTCGCCGGAGCTGGTGGCGCTGGGCGTCGAGATCGTCTCGCTCGATGTCACGGACGCGGCGTCGCTCGCCGAGCTGGGCACGCGACTGGGCGGCAGATCCGTCGACCTCGTGGTGAACAACGCAGGCATCCTCAACAACGACACCCTGGGCTCGTTGGACCCCGACAGCCTGCGCGCACAGTTCGAGGTGAATGCCCTCGGGCCGCTGCGCACCACCGAAGCCCTCCGTCCAGCGCTCACGAAGGGCGCCGTGGTGGCTATCGTCACGAGCAGGATGGGCTCCATCGCCGACAACTCGAGCGGTGGCGCCTATGGGTATCGGATGAGCAAGGCTGCCGTGAACGCCGCTGGCGTATCGCTGGCCCGCGATCTGGCCCCCTCCGGCGTAGCGGTCGTTCTCCTCCATCCGGGCTGGGTACGCACGGACATGACCGGCGGGCGCGGCAACTGGAGCGCCGGCGAGGCGGCCGATGGCCTGCTCGCACGCATCGACGAGACCAACCTCGCGAACACCGGCCGCTTCGTGCACGCCGATGGCACCCCACTCCCCTGGTAGGCCCATGCGTTGGTTGATCTGGAGACGCCTCGATGCCTACAGAGACCTGGGCCTCCTCGTGCTCCGGGTCGGCCTGGGCGCCATGATGATCGGCCACGGCTGGCCAAAGCTGGCGGGCGGCGTGGAGACCTGGGAGAAGCTCGGCGGCGCCATGGCCCACCTGGGCATCACCACCGCACCAGCCGCCTGGGGGCTCGCCGCGAGCTTGTCGGAGTGCGTCGGGGGCGCCCTGCTCGTGCTCGGCCTGGCCACCCGCCCGGCAGCACTGAGCCTGGCGATCACGATGTTCGTGGCGTTCTGGATGCACTTCGACGGGGGAGATGGCTTCCGCGGCTGGAGCCACGCGGCGGAAGACGGAATTGCCTTCCTCGCGCTCGTGATCCTCGGCGGCGGCCGCTACTCCTTGGACGAGCGGCTGCGCTGACGCCGGCGCGCCCCGACCAGCAAGGCCAGCCAGACCAGGCCGCCCATGCCTCCAGCTGGGGGCACCGTGGAGGCGACGCCACAGCCACCGGCCAGCTTGAAGTCCTCGTCGGCGTCCGGATCGCACTCGCCAGGAGCGGGGATGATGCCGTCGCAGTCCCGATCGAGCCCGTCACACAGCTCGGCGGCGCCCGGGTAGATCCCAGCATCTGCGTCGTCGCAATCGGCGCAGATCGGTGAGCCGTCCTGGTCGGTGTCGGTGAGCTCGCCCTCGAGCAGGTTGCCGTCGCAGTCGTTGTCCACGCCGTCGCAGACCTCACGGCCGCCCGGGAAGGCCGCCGGCTCAGCGTCGTCGCAGTCACCGCCGAGGCCCACGAAGCCCAGCGGAGGGCCATCGCAGGTGGTGACGGCCCCGGCATCCGCCCCGTACCCGTCGAGATCGTCGTCGGGGAACCAGTCCTGGGTGATCAGCTCCTCATCCGCCTCGCCGTCGCAGTCGTTGTCGAGGTCGTCGCAGATCTCGGACGCACCGGCATAAACGTCGGGGTTGCGGTCGTCGCAGTCGCCGGGGGCGCCCACGAAGCCAGGAGGCGCGCCATCGCAGGTGCGCTCGGGGGCCTCGTCGGCGCCGCGGCCATCCCCGTCCGAGTCGGGCCACCAGTCGGTGTACACGACATCGTCATCCACCAGCTCGTTGCAATCGTTGTCGAGCAGGTCACACAGCTCGGGCGCGCCCGGGTACACCGAGTCGTCGCTGTCGTCGCAGTCGCCCCCGCGGTTCACCGTGCCGGGTGGCGCACCATCGCAGGTCTCGGTGGCGCCCATGTCGCGGCCCACACCGTCGCCGTCGCCGTCCAGATACCAGGTGGTGAACACCACGCCGTCGTCGATCGCGTCGTTGCAGTCGTTGTCGATCTCGTCGCACAGCTCGTCCGCACCCGGGTAGCGCACCGGATCGTCGTCGTCGCAGTCACCGCCCCGATCGACGTGGCCCGGAGGCGCACCGTCGCAGGTCTCGACCGCCTCCGCGGCGTCCCCTACGCCGTCGCCGTCGCCGTCGGGGAACCACACCGTGAACTCGACGTCTTCGTCCACATCCCGGTCGCAGTCGTCGTCGATCTCATTGCACAGCTCGACAGCGCCCGGGTAGCGATCCGGGTCGTCATCCGCGCAGTCCCCGCCCTCGGCGACCGTGCCCGGCGGCGGGCCATCGCAGGTGAACACCTCGGTGCCGTCCGCGCCCCGTCCGTCCCCGTCCCCGTCGAGGAACCAGTCGTCGAACTCGAGGCCCTCGTCGTGTTCGCCGTCGCAGTCGTCATCGATGCCGTTGCATCGCTCGGGGGCGTCCGGGTACACCGCGTCGTCGCCGTCGTCGCAGTCGCCTGGGACCGGCGCGTAGCCAGGGAGCTCGTCGCAGGCCTCCTCGGTGTCGTCCTCCACCCCGAACCCATCGCCGTCATCGTCCCGGTACACCGTGCGGTACAGCACGTCGTCGTCGATCCGACCGTCACAGTCGTTGTCCAGCCCATCGCACCGCTCGGGCGCGCCCGGGTAGACCAGCGGGTCGCCGTCGTCGCAGTCCACCGTGTCGTCGAACCCGTCGCCGTCGGCGTCCTCTCCGATCTCGAATGTCAGCTCGCTGTAGTACCCCACGTCCTCCGTCACCGACGCGAACAGGGGATCCGGCACGAACGGCGCCCCCCGATCGCCGGAGAACATCACCCCGATCAGCGAACCCACCGTCAGGTCGATGGGCGTGCTGATGGTGTCGTTGAAGTAGTACCGAACGTCGGAGCCCTTGATGTGGATGCCGAACGCGTAGGTCTGGCCGGCGGACAGATCTACGGCGAGCTCGTCGCTCGGCTTGAACCCCAGCCCGTCTGGCGGGTTCTCCTCGCCCGAGGAATAGATCAGCTCCCACCCAATGAATCCGTCGCGGTACACGAGGTACTCGATGCGGTCGGACCCCGTGACGTCGAGGTAGGGGGAGATGCCGCGCAGCACGGCATCCCTGTCCATCTCGACCACGTTGAGCTTGTAGGTGCTCTGTTGCGCGTTGTCGCTGTCGTCGTCGGCGATCGTGTCGACGACGATCTCCCCAGCGAACGCGTGGGACATCAGCAGCGCGAAGAAGACGGGTGCGGTGGTCAGCATACCGAGAGCGTAGCAGCCAGTCGGCGTGAAGGGCTACACCCCGCGCAACCACACGGCATGCTTTGGCGGACTCCTCACCGACTTCGCGGCCAGCGGAGCATCGCGCCCGCCGGCAGTGGCGCGTCGAGCGCACCCACCCACGGTGGCAGGCCGTCTTCATCCCTCGGGCCGGTGGGGTCCCACAGGTTGACCGCGATCCGCGGGCGATCGGCCACCGATTCGGTCCACTCGAACCGGCCACGGAGCCAGCCGCTGGCGCTGTTCGTGTACAGCTCGAGCACATCGCCGACCCGCACACGTCGGCCCGCGAGCGTGTAGACCGGGATGCCCGCGCTGGCGTCCACGACCAACGGGGCAGCGTCCACGGACGACGGCGGCGCCACGGCGGGAGCTGGGGCCGAACGCCCCAGCCCGTCAGACCGACGACGCCCATCGAGTCGGGCGGCATCGGCCAACGCGTCGGGCACCTTCCGGCTCACGCGTCGGCGGGCTCGGGCGGGGCTACGACCGGCTTCCGACGCGGCTTGCATCGGATCACCACTGCCTCGTCCACGTAGTCGATCTCGGCCTGGCCACCGTCCCGCAGCTCGCCGAACAGGAGCTGCTCCGCCAGCTCACGCTTCACGTGCTCCTGGATCACCCGACCCATCTCACGAGCGCCGAACTCGGGCTTGTAGCCCTTCTTCATGAAGAAGTTCCGCGCAGCATCCGTCGCGGTGATCGACACGTCCCGCTCGGTAAGCTGGCCCTCCAGCTCCACCAGGAACTTGTCGACGATGCGCAGGATCACGTCTTCGGGCAGGTTCTTGAACCACACCGTCGCATCGAGCCGGTTGCGGAACTCGGGCGGGAAGAGGTCTTTGAGCGCGCTGTCGGCGCGGCCCGATGCCTCTGGCTTTGCGAACCCGACCCCGGGCTTGGCCGCAGCACGGGCACCTGCATTGGTGGTCATGATCAGCACCACGTTGCGGAAGTCGGTCTTTCGCCCGTTGTTGTCGGTAAGCGTGGCGTGGTCCATGACCTGCAGCAGGATGTTGTAGATGTCGCGATGCGCCTTCTCGATCTCGTCGAGCACGAGCACGCAGTGCGGGTGCTTGTGGATCGAGTCGGTGAGCTGCCCGCCCTGGTCGAAGCCGACGTAGCCGGGAGGCGCCCCGATCAACCGGCTGACCGAGTGCTTCTCCATGTACTCCGACATGTCGAATCGGATGAACTCGACGCCCATGGCGAATGCCAGCTGGCGGGCGAGCTCTGTCTTGCCCACGCCGGTGGGGCCGGCGAACAGGAACGAGCCCACGGGCTGGTTCGGCGAGCCGATTCCCGCGCGGGAGAGCTTGATCGCCGTGACCACGGAGTCGATGGCGTCGTCCTGGCCGAAGATCACGCGCTTGAGATCGCCATCGAGGTTCTTCAGCTTCTCGCGGTCTTCGGTGGACACAGACTTCGGCGGGATCCGCGCGATGCGGGCCACGGCCTCCTCGACCGCCGCGAGGTCCACGATCTTGCCCGCCGACAAGTGCACCGCAGCGCCGACCTCATCGAGCACGTCGATCGCCTTGTCGGGCAGCCGGCGGTCCGAGATGTGACGGTCGGACAGCTTCGCGGACGCCTCGACCGCCTCGTCCGTGTACTGGAGCTCGTGGTGGTCTTCGTAGCGGGACTGCAGCCCGCGCAGGATCGCGATCGCGTCCTCCACGCTGGGCTCCGGAACCTCGATGGTCTGGAACCGCCGAGCCAGTGCCTTGTCCTTGCCGAATGACGTGCGGTAGTCTTCGTGGGTCGTGGACCCGATGCACCGCAGGTCGCCGTTCGCCAGCGCGGGCTTGAGCAGGTTGGACGCATCCATCGACCCGCCGGTGGTGGCGCCGGCGCCCACGATCACGTGGATCTCGTCGATGAACAGGATCGCCTTGGGGCTGTCTTCCAGGGCCCCGATCACGCTCTTCAGCCGATCCTCGAAGTCTCCCCGGTAGCGGGTGCCCGCCATCAGCGCGCCCATGTCCAGCGCGTAGATGTGCACGTCCTTGAGCATCTCGGGCACGGTACCCTCGAAGATGGCCTTGGCCAGCCCCTCGACGATCGCTGTCTTGCCCACTCCCGGATCGCCGATGAACAGCGGGTTGTTCTTCCGGCGGCGAGCCAGGATGTGGATCGCCCGCTCCACCTCGGCGTCGCGACCGATCAGCGGATCGATCTTCCCTTCGCTGGCGCGCTGCCACAGGTCGACGGTGAAGTCCTCGAGCGCCTCGTCGGGGCTGCGCTTGCGCTCGTCCTCATTCGCCCCCGCCGGTGGGCCCGCATCCCGCCGCGGCTTGCCATCCTTGCGAACGCCGTGGGAGATGTAGCTCACCACGTCGATCCGCCGCACACCCTGCTTCTCGAGTAGGTACACCGCCCGGGACTCAGGCTCGTTGAACATCGCAGCGAGCACATTGCCGCCGTCCACCGGGCCCTTGCCGCTGGACTGCACGTGGGTGATCGCGCGGGACAGAACGCGCCGGAAGGCGAGGGTCTGCACGGGATCGTAGTCGTCTTCGACCTCTGCGAGAGACTCCATCTCATCGAGGATCTCGTCGAGCTCGGCTTCGAGCGCGACGAGGCCGCACCCACATGCCTCCAGGATCTCTGCCGCACGGGGGTCGTGCAGCAGTCCGTGAAGGGTGTGCTCGAGCGTGAGGAACTCGTGCTGGCGCTTTCGCGCCGACTCGAGCGCCATTCCGAGCGCTACTCGCAGATCGTCACCAAGCATTATTCAGGTTCCATCGTGCATTGGAGCGGATGCCCCTGATCGCGCGCCAGTTTCGCAACCTGCGCGACCCGGGTCTCAGCGACCTCGCGGGTGTAGATTCCCGCGACGCCCACCCCTTTGTTGTGGATGTGCAGCATGACGCGCGTGGCCGACGCAGCCGTGTGTCGGAAGACCTTGGTGAGCACCATCACGACGAACTCCATTGTGGTGTAGTCGTCGTTGAGCAGTACCACCTTGTACTTTCGGGGCTCCTGTACGCGGTCTCGCGTCAGGGTGTCGCCCTTCTCTTCTCGATCACGCCGAGTGCGGTCGGCCATGTTGCATCACTCCGCTAGCCATAGGGTTGGCACGGGGGACACGATGTCCAAGGCCCCGAGTGTAACGTGAGGTCACTGCGGCTCCAGCACGAGGTCGGCAACCACGGGCATGTGGTCCGAGCACCCGACCGCTGGCACGCTCGCCCCCAGCACCGCGAAGTCGTCCGAACTGTACACGTAGTCGATGCGCAGGGGCAGGCGTCCGAGCACGTCGACGGTCGCTCCGAACCCGAACCCGCCCCGCTCCCAGGCGTCTGTGAGGTGCCGGCGCAGCGCGACATGCAGCGCCGTGTCGCGGGTGCTGTTGAAGTCCCC
>JBLFXJ010000346.1:0-8495 GCA_047609825.1 Myxococcota bacterium | reverse complement strand
GAGGACCACCCGGTCACCCCGCTCACCCGACCGTCCACCGAATAGCCGTAGAGCGGACCGTTCTGCCTGTCGAACAGGGAAGACTCGGCGCGGTTCGTGTAGAAGGTCACCAGGTACTCATCCCCGGCGACGAGCTCATGCTCCACGTCGCACTCCACCCACTCCTCCACCCCGGAGCACGGCACCGCGCTTCCCCGAGCGAGCAGGCCCAGCCCCGGCCAGTCATACACGCTCATGCGCACGAAGCCGTCGGCCGGACAGTCGATCCACCACCGCCCGCCGGCCAGCCCGAAGTCCACGGTGGCGCGGAACATGTAGCCCTTGTCCGCCCAGTACGGGTCGTCGCCCTCCACCAGCAGGCCCGAATCGGGGGTGAGCACCAGCTCCTCGATGCACACCCGGTCGAGCCCGTCGCAGTCCTGGTCGATGCCGTCCTCGCACACCTCGGGTGCATCCGGGTAGATGCGCGGCTCGCCGTCGTCGCAGTCGAGCCCGACCCAGTCCGGGCGCAGGCCGGGGCCCGGCGGGTCGCAGGTGGGGGTGGGGTCGACCGGCTCGCCGGCGCCGAACCCGTCTGCGTCACCATCGGCGAACCACAGGCTCGGCGGACCCACGTCGGGGTCGGCGTCGTCGCAGTCGTCATCGGACGCGGCGGTGCCATCGGGGCGGCTGCAGGCGTACACGAAGTCGTCGTCCGCGCCGAACCCGTCCCCGTCGCGGTCGGCGTACCACTCGAGGTAGCTGTCCTCGGTCACGTCCGGATCGGCGTCATCGACCAGGCCGTCGCAGTCGTCATCCAGCGGGCCTTCGGGGTTGCAGATCTCCGGCATCGCCGGGTTCACGTCGGCGCGGGTGTCGTCGCAGTCGAGGTTCGCAAACCCCCACCCCTCGGGCTGCTGGCAGGCGAACCGGATGTCGGCTGCCGTGCCGAACCCATCCCCATCCGCGTCTGGACCCCAGCCGGTGAGCGTGAACACGTCGATGTCGGGGTCGTCTTCGTCCACCAGGCCGTCGCAGTCGTCGTCCAGGGCCTCATCGCCGTTGCAGATCTCGGGCCGGCTCGGGTTGACGTCCGCCCGGGAGTCGTCGCAGTCGTCGCCGCCGAAGGCCTCGCTGAAGAACCCGTCTCCGTCGGCATCGCACAGCGCCTCGCACTCGTCGTCGTCGCAGTCGATGCGGCCGTCGGCGTCGTTGTCCCGGCCGTCGTCGCAGATCTCGGGACAGTCGCCGTCGCAGTCGCTGTCGTCGCAGTCGACGCGGCCGTCGGCGTCGTTGTCCCGCCCGTCGGTGCACACCTCCGCACAGCTGGGATCGTTGCAGTCGTCGTCGGCGCAGTCCACCAGCCCGTCGGCGTCGTTGTCCCGCCCGTCGCTACACACCTCGGCGCAGGTCGGGTCGACACACTCCTCGTCGAGGCAGTCCACCTTGCCGTCGCCATCGTTGTCGAACCCGTCGCCGCAGACCTCGGGGCAGGAGCCGAAGCAGTCCCGATCATCGCAGTCGATGGCGCCATCGGCGTCGTTGTCGCGCCCGTCACCGCAGTTCTCGGGGCACAGCCCGTCGCAGTCGTCGTCGAGGCAGTCGATGAGCCCGTCGAGGTCGTCGTCGGTGCCGTTGGTACACACCTCGCCGCACAGGGCCGCGCAGTCCGGGTCGGCGCAGTCGGCGAGCTCGTCGAGGTCATCATCCTCGAGGTTGTCGCAGATCTCCGCGGGGGGTTTGTCGTCCGCCAGATCCGAGGACTCGCAGCCGAGGGCGCACAGCAGGACGATCGACCAGCGCATGGAGCCTCCATCAAGAGCCCGACTGTAGCCGAACCACCGACGATAGACCGGCGACAGGGGTCACCAGGCCACTCCGTCGAGTACGATGCGCCACAATCAGTGGAGGCTGCATGCGCGTGGTGATGTTCTCGGCTCTCTTCCTCTCTGGCTCCGCCTTCGCGGGTGGGCCGATGCTCGACATCTCTGGCGCCTGCCCTGGCGTGCTCGACGTGCAGGTCATGGGCGTGTCGCCCGGCGCCACCGTCGGCGTGCTCCGCGGCGCTGGCCCCGGCAGCGACGTGATCCCGGCCGGGCCGTGCGCCGGTCTGCCCTCCGGCCTGAGCGGCCTCGGCTTCGTGACCACCGTGCGCGACGCCGACCGCGACGGGATGATCAGCGTCTCCCCCAGCATCGGCGGCCCGCTGTGCGGCCTGTCGGTCCAGATGCTCGACACGAGCACCTGCACACTGTCCAACCTCGACACGCTGGGCGAGCTCGGCGGCGACTGCGTGCCCTCGGGCGCTCGCGCGCCGTTCGACACCCCGTCCGATGACACCGTCTCCGGCTGCTACGACGGCAACTTCTGCGACCACGACGAGTACGCGTTCGGGTCGGGCACCGCGAAGATCTTCGCGAACTACGGCGAGAGCGCAAGCTGCGCTGGCGGCGCGACCTGCGTGGGCAACGTGGGCATCACCACCTACGCGAGCGAGGGCAACTGCCAGGGCTCGTGGGATGTGCTGTGCGATGGCGCCTGGGTCGGCACCATCGACACCGTGGGCCGCACCTGCACCGGCAGCGCGATGTCGGACGGCTGTGCGGT
Organism: Myxococcota bacterium; assembly: GCA_047609825.1. Taxonomy (GTDB): domain Bacteria; phylum Myxococcota_A; class UBA796; order UBA796. The sequence continues at coordinate 5,909 of JBLFXJ010000346.1, read as the reverse complement.
GAGCTTCGCCGCGCGCCGGTGCAGCGAGATCACCTTCGAGGCGGTGCCGGCCAGTGCGGACGAGCCCACCGGCTGCTGCCTGTGGGATGCTCCGCCCGACGCGGCCATCTCGTCATTCAGCGCCTGGTAGCCGGCCTGAATCGCCAGGTGCGCACGTCGAGCTGACCGCTCGACGGCGCGCCCTCCACCGCCACCTCCTGCCGCCGGCGCACCTCGAGCGCCCGCGGCACGAGGGTCTCCGGATCGGTGTGCAGCGTGGTGCGAGAATCCACGTGCAACGCCCGGATCGGACCCGGCCGCCCGCGGAGGGCGGCGGTGAGGTCGTCGGCCAGCGGCTCGGTGTGCACCGACAGCACCACCCCGCCATCGGGGGAGGATTCCGCGGTCCGGGTGAGCACGAACCGCGCGGGCACGCCGATCATCGGCAGCTGCCCGGGCACTGTGTCGACCACCGGCGCCTGCGGTACCGTGCCGAGCGCCACCCACTCCTGCACCAGGCCGGTCCACAGATCCCGCGCCATGGACCGCAGCGACTCGGGATGGGCCAGTCCAGCCACGACCCGGCGGGCATCGAGCGGGAGTGCCCGGAGGGTGGTGGAGGAGATGTCGGCTGCGGCCGCCAGCGCGCCCGGGTCGGCCAGGTCGAGGAATCGGCCGTCCGCGCCCACCACCAGATCGGGCGGCGCGTCGATCAGGGCGTCGTAGAACCGGCGGTGCACCAGCGGGGCCCGGTCGTCTTCGGTCGCCACCAACACGATGTCGGAGGGGCGCACTGCCAGCCCACCGTCCACCGCCTCGACCGTCCACCGGAACCGACGGCCGAACCGCGCCTGACCCGGGCGCGCCCCCTCCTCGCGCACCGTGCGCGAGTAGTCCACGTCGAGCGCGAGGCCCGGCTTCCAACCAAAGGTGAGCGCGATCACGGAGGTTCCCTGGGCACGGTGCGGCGCAGACGGTACACCGCCCGCATGATCCCTGCACCGACCTTCGCCGCCTTCGACCCGCCCCTCACGCCCGCCCTGGTGCTCGACCTCGACGCCGTGGCGCACAACATCCGCGCGATGGTGGCCCGGGCCGGCGGTCCGGATCGGTGGCGTCCGCACCTGAAGACCGTCAAGCATGCCGCGATCGTGGAGCTGCTGCTCGCCGCCGGCGTGCGCGGGTTCAAGGTGGCCACGCTACCGGAGCTGACCCTGGCCCTCGACGCCGCCCGATCCATCGGAGAGCCCATCGACGTGCTGGTGGCCTACCCCCTGCGCGGCGCGGCCCTCGACACGCTGGGCGCGCTCGCCGCCGGCCACCGAAGGCACCGCATCGGCGTGCTCGCCGATGACCCGGCCCACCTGGCCGAGGTGCGCCGCCTCCGCGGCGTGCGGGTGCACCTGGACGTGGACCTGGGCATGGGCCGCACCGGCACCCCACCGGAGGACTGGGCCGGCGTGGATTCCGCGGGCGTGCACGGGCTGCACGGCTACGACGGCCACCTCGGGTGGGACGACCGGGAGGCGGCCCATGCGGGCTACCACCGCCTGTGCGACCTGGCCTATGCGCTGGGAGGAGCGGGGCTGGACCTCGTGACGTCCGGCACCCACAGCTACGCCCACGCCCTCGCCCACGAGCGGCTGCAGGCGGGGCCATGGCGGGCTCAGGTGTCGCCGGGCACGGTGGTGCTCTCCGACCTGCGCACGGCCCCGGCCGTCGCCGATCTGGGGCTGCGCCAGGCGGCCTGGGTGGCGACACGGGCGGTGAGCGTCCGCGGCGACCGGGTGACCCTGGACGCGGGCTCCAAAGCCTTGTCCCCCGACGCCCACCCCGCGGGCGCCGTGGTCGACCACCCCGAGCTGGACTGGCTGACGGCGAGCGAGGAGCACCAGCCGTGCCGCGGGCGCGGTCCGACGGCGGGCGAGCGGGTGTGGGTGGTGCCGACCCATGTGTGCACCACCGTGAACCTGTACCGCGAGGCGTGGCTCGCCCGCGATGGCCGGGTGGAGCAGCGGTCGCAGATCGGCGCGGCCGGGCGCCAGCTCAGCGTGTGACTCACCGCGCCGCGCGCGCGTCTCGTGCGAGGGTGAACAGGCTCCACCCGAGCCACAGCCACGGCGCCCCATGCATCGCCAGGTCGAACCAGTCGCCCGGCGCCATGCCCACGCCACCGCCGGCGACCCACCGGAGCTTGCCCACCAGGTGGGGCTCAGGCGCGAACGGCGCAAGACCGAGGGTGAGCACCGCAAGCCCCGGCAGCAGCAGCCGCCGTGGAGATGCCGCAGGGTCCACAGCACCCCGCCACGCGCGCATGCCGCCCGTGACATTCACAGCCGTCTTCCCGGACTTTCGGATGCTGCTCGCCGCCGTCACTGACCGGTTGCCCGAGGCGCACATCACCCACACCGTGTCGGGCAGCTCGCCCATCCGGCTGGCCAGTGAGCCCAGCGGGATGTTCACCGCTTGGGGCACGTGCCCACCGCCGAACTCCATCGCGCTACGCACGTCCACCAGCATCGGCACCTCACCCGCCGCCAGCGCGGCCTCGAGCTGGGCGGTGGTGGCGTCAGACGGCGTCTGCGAGGCCTTGGGTGCCGATTTCCCGCCGCGCTTGCCCTTGTTCGACTTTGCCATGTGACGTCCTCGCGCCGTGGATGCGCCACCCCACCTAACCGTGACGCGCCCCATCACTCGCCGGTTGGCGCGCTCCATGACAGACCCACTCCGACGCTCCACCCCTGCCGGATGGCCTCGACCTGCTTGTCGCCCTGGACCACCCTGGCCGTGGAGTCGAGCAGGTTCTTGCCCTTGACCGACACGCCGAACCCGCGGCCGAGGGCCTGCCTTGCCACCATGTCCAGGCGATGCACCGGCAGCTCGTAGGTGTCGGGTGCGCCCTGGGCCCCCACCTCGGCGATGCGCTTGCCGGCGACGTTGTACAGCAGCGTGACCCCGGTGCCGCGCTCGTGGTCGTCGTAGCCGAGCTGCAGGTTGATCACATACGGCGACTGCCCCTGCAGGGCGCGCTCGGTGCTGGTCTGCACCGCGGTGCCCTTGCGGGCAATGTCGACCGACGACCGGATCAACGCGACATTCCCGGCGGTGTACAGCACCGGCAGCAGCTCCTTGCGGTACTCCAGCTCCACACCTTGGTTGACCGCACCCTCCGCGTTGTCCCAGGTGACGGACTGCTGGGCCGACGCGATGACCACGGTCTCCACCGGGTCGGTGAACGTCTTGGTGAACACGCTCGCCGACAACACCTCCTCCGGGCTCGGGAACCACTCCACGCGCAGGTCGAAGTGGTCGATGCGGGCGCGCTGGAGGGTGGGGTTGCCGAAGGTGAGCCGCCCGCCGGTCACGTCATTGAACGGCGCCTCGGACAGCTCACGGAAGTCGGGCCGGCTCACGGTGCGGCTGTAGCCGCCGCGGATGTTCACGTCGTCGCGGGGCGACACGGTGAAGGTGCCCGCGGGGAGCAGATCGGTGGTGCCGAGGTCTGCCCTCGACTTTGCCCCATCGGGGTTGAACAGCTCGAACGTGGTGACCTGCTGGCGAGACGATTCGAGCCGCGCGCCGCCCATCACCCGGAGCCACGGCTGCAGCGGCAGCTCGGTCATGGCGTACGCCGCGCGGATGCGCTGGGCGGCCGTGTAGTTGTCGGTGGGCTGGGTGAACTCCTCGAACTGCAGGCTGCCCGGGCCGATGTTCTCCGGCGTGAACACGCCCTCCGGGTCGTTCGCCAGCACATCCTGCTCCACACCGCGGTGGAAGAACTTGAACCGCCGGGTGTCCACCTCGCGCGCGCGGTCGAGCAGCACGCCGCCCACCTTCACGGTGGCCGTGCCCTCTTCGTCGAGGTTCACCGTGCCGTCGAGTCCGACCTCCAGGGTGTCGTCCACCAGGTCCGAGAAGAACCGCTGGTTGCCCTCGGGCCGGTCCGACAGGTACCACAGCCTCGCCGTCTCGCGATCCTGCCGGTACTCCCGACGATCCGGCTCCAGCCGTCCGGCTCCGGCGCCCATCGCGCGCCAGTCCAGCTGCACCCGACCGAGCGCGTGCTCGCCGCGCACCTGGTGCACCAGGAGCTTGCGCTCCACCCACCGCAGGCGGGTGACGCGGATGGTGTCGCCCACGTCGCGGTTGTAGCCCTCGTACACCCGCGCCGTGTCGTCGGTGCTGCGAAGCATCGTGCCGGTGTAGGTCACCGACTGGCCCGCCACGTCGACCCCGCCGGTGACGAACAGGCCGGCCTGCACGTCGTTGGTGGCCTGGTCGAACTGGTAGTCGTGGCTCCGCTCCAGGGCTCCCCCCTCCCCGACCAGGAAGAACTTCCGGTTGAAGTCGAGCTGCTGCCAGCTGTTCGAGTACGTCACCGCCGCGAGTCCGCCGATGCCGACCTCGCCCAGCTGGGTGCCGTGCCCGAGCGCCATGTTTCCGCCGAACCCAGGCGGAAGCTGGCGGGTGAGTGTGTTCCACCGGTTCGGCATCGTCTCGCCCAGCTTCTCCAGCTCCGACCCGGTGTACCCGCGGTCGGAGAACATGTCGCCCTCCTCGAGTGGGGAGCTCTCGGACGCCGTGACCACCGGCCCCGGCAGGTCGCGCCAGCCGCCGTCGATCCCGAGCCAGTCCGTCTTGCCGCCCGCGTAGTCGAGGCCGTTGGTGAGCGTGGTGCCGTGGAGGTAGGTGCCCGACAGGCCGACCTCGGCCACGAGCTCCCGCGGTGGGCGCTTGGTGCGCAGCTGCACGACGCCACCGCCGAACTCGGCCGGCTGGTCCGGTGACCAGCTCTTCTGGATCACGACAGACTCTAGGATCGACGCCGGGAACAAGTCGAGCGGCACCACGCGGCGCTCGGGCTCGGGCGACGGGAGAGAGGACCCATTGAGCAGGGAGCTGGAGTAGCGGTCGCCCAGGCCGCGCACGAACACGTACTTGCCGCCGACCACGGTGAGACCGGTGACCCGGGACAGGGCGGCAGCCGCGTCGCCGTCCCCGGATCGCGACATCTCCTCGGCGCCGAGCACGTCGGCGACGCTGGAGGATTCCCGCCGTTCATCGAGGAGCGACGCGGTGGACCCCTCGATGTACGGGGCGCTGATCGTGAAGTCGTCGAGGGCCACGCCGCGGGGCGACAGGACCACCGCGATGGATGCACCCTCCTCCGGGAGCACCACCTCGGGGAGCGTCTGGGTGGAGAACCCGTTGCGGAGCACGGTCACGGGGTGGGTGCCCACGGGGACCTGCAGCACGAAGGTGCCGTCGTCGCCCGTCACCCCCTCGCCGGCAGCGCCGCGCACATACACCCGGGCGCCTGCCACCGGGGTGCTGTCGTCGGCCGAGGTGACCACGCCGCGGAGCTCGGCGAGCACCGCCGCGGCGTCCACCACGACGCGGGGGCCGTTCACCGGCGCCTGCACCCGGGCGCGGGGCGGGTCGGCGGACAGGGTGACCAACATCTCGGTCCACTCGCCCGCGACCACCGCCACGTCGGATACCGTCCCGTCGCGCTGGCTCGGCGCGTCGAGCTGCACGGTCCAGGTGCCGGCGGGCAGGTCGAGCCGAAAGTACCCGTCGGTGTCGGTGTGGTCGACCACGTCGCCCGCCCGCACCTCCACCCCGGGCACGGGGCGACCGGTGAGCGCGTCGAACGCCACGCCCTCCAGGTGCCCGCCATCCTGGGCCAGCGCCGGCGACGCAAGGAGGGCCGCCAGCGCGAGCGCGACCTCAATCACAGGCCGCTCCCGCCGCGCGGCACCGCTCCATCGCCTCCCGCAGGCCGGTCACCTGGCGAGCCAGGTCGGGGTCGGAGAGGGTGCCCAGCAGCGCCTCCGACCGCTCCGGGCTGCCGGTGCGGAAGTGCGCATACGCTAGGGCATACGCTACCTGTCCGTCATCGAGCAGCCCGAGCCGGCCAGCCCGGGGCT
>JBLFXJ010000345.1:0-8506 GCA_047609825.1 Myxococcota bacterium | reverse complement strand
CGCAGCGGCCCGGCTGCGCCACCGGCTCGATGCGGCCGTCTCATCGGCATAGGAACCGGGCATGCTGATCCTCATCCCCGTCGCCGCTCTGGCCACCGATTTGGTGGTCTCCGGAGCCTGTCCCGGACGCCCGGAGCTCTCGGTCACCGACGCCACGCCCCGCTCTTCGGTGATCCTCGCCACCGCCGGTGCACCAGGCGATGCGGTGGTGGTAGGCGGCCCGTGCGCCGGTGCAGAGGTTGGCTTGGCAGCCGATGATCTCGCCATCGCCCAGCGCCGCACCGCGCGCGCTGACGGGTCGCTCCTGCTCCGCCCGCCGGTCGAGCCCGAGGACTGCGGCGTGTGGATGATCGCGTTCGACCTCGCGTCGTGCACCGCCAGCCCGCCCGCCCAGGTCGGCGCGCCGCTGGAGCTCCGCCGCACCCTGTACGACAGCCTCGGCGACGCCGTGCTGGAGTCGATCCCGGGCGACAGCAGCGCCACCACGGCGTCGGTGGAGGGCGAGCCAGCGGCGCTCAATGTCGCGTTGCTCAACGGCATCGGCGTCATCGGCGGGCGCTCGGACGTGAACGTAGACGATGGCGAGACCGTGCACATCCAGTTCCACGCGCCGGCCTGGTCCGTCAGCCTCACCCACACCATGGCCAATGACCTCGATGGGGATGGCGTGCTCGGCGCCGTGGAGGTGACCGGGGTCGAAGACGACGGCACGGTGCTCGGCCCAGTCCGCGGCACCATGGCCGATCTGGTGGACGCCTCCGGCTGGCTCGGCGCGGATGCGCTGGTCGAGCTGCACATCACCGCCATCGGCGACAGCTACCGGCTGGCCAGCGTGGGTCACCTGGAGGTCCCATGAGGGTGGCCATCCTGGTGCTGTTCGCCTGCGGCGGCCCTCGCGCGGACGACACGTCGAGCCCGTGCCGCACCGGATGGGTGCTCGAGCACGACGGCCACTGCTACCCGCCCGAAGCGCCGCCGCCCGACCTCGCCGACGCGCTGGCGGCGCTGCCGCCCTGCGATCCGGCGCCCCAGGGCATGCCGATCACGGTGAGCACGGGCTGCGTGGGAGATGGCGTGTGCCCCGGAGCGACCTTCGACACCATCGCGGAGGAGCTGGACGAGGTCCCGGAGTGCTCCACCGCCAGCTGGAGTGCCGAGTGGGTGTACTGCGGCTGGTCCGCGGGCATCGAGGGATTGTTCTTCGACGGCGACCAGGATGGCGCGCCCGACCCCGACGCCGGCAACGACCGGGTGCGGCTGTATTGGCCACATCAGGGCCGCACTGAAGACGGCGTGGGGATCGGGGCGAGCCCGTCCTGCCTCATCGAGTCCCTCGGCACACCGAACCGGTTCGTGGTGGTGGACGTGGGTGGCACGCTCCAGTTCCAGGAGCTGGTGTACGACCGGTACGGGCTCACCGCGTACGACGTGGGCGCCGACGACGGCTCGGGCCAGCCCAACGGTGCCATCGACAACCTGTACCTGTATGGGCAGCCCGAGTGATCTACCTCGACAACAACGCCACCACGCCGATCCTCCCCGAGGTGGTCGACGCGATGCTCCCCTACCTCCGGGAACAGTACGGCAACCCGAGCTCTGACCATCCCCTGGGCCGGGCCGCGAGCGATGCGGTGGAGCGCGCCCGGGAGTCGGTGGCGGCGCTGCTCGGCGCCCCGCCCGGCAGCATCGTGTTCACGTCGGGCGGAACAGAGGCCTCCAACCTCGCGATCCGCGGCCTGTGCGCGGCCATCCCCGGGCGTCGGCACCTGGTGACCTCGGCCATCGAGCACCCGGCGACCGTGCGCCCCTGCGCCACCCTGGCCACCGCCGGCTACCGGGTCACGGTGGTGCCGGTCGACGCCACCGGCCGCGTCGATGTCCGGGACGTGGCCGACGCGGTCGGCGAGCACACCGCGCTCGTCTCGATCATGCACAGCAACAACGAGATCGGCACCCTCCAGCCCATCGCCGAGCTCGCCGGACCGGTGCACGCTTCCGGCGCCTGGCTCCACACCGACGCCGCCCAGTCCGTGGGCAAGGTGGAGGTGGATGTAGAGGTCCTGGGCGTCGATCTGGTCACCGTGGCCGGCCACAAGCTGTATGCGCCCAAGGGCGTCGGGGCGCTGTATGTGCGCCCGGGCACCCCGCTCCACCCGGTGCTCGTCGGCGCCGGGCACGAGGGCGGCCTGCGCCCCGGCACCGAGAACGTCGCGTCCATCGTCGGCCTCGGAGTGGCCTGCGCCGTCGCCCGCCGGGATCTCGCTGCCGAATCCACCCGGCTGCGGGCGGTGCGCGATGACCTCCACAGCCGTCTCGCCGCGCGGGTGCCGGGCCTCGCGCTGTCCGGCCATCCCGACCATCGCCTGCCAAACACGCTCAATGTGCGGTTCCCAGGGGTCAGTGGTCGCGCTGTGCTCGCGCGGGCACCCGATGTGTACGCCTCCACCGGCAGCGCCTGTCACGAAGGCGGCGGTGAGACCCCCTCGGCGGTCCAGCTCGCGCTCGGGCTGGATCGCACCGAGGCCCTGGGTGCTGTACGACTCACCCTCGGCCGCCACACCACGGTCGAGGACGCGCAGACAGCGGCCGATCGGCTCATCGCCGCCTGGGAGGGCCTGGTTTGAGGCGACTCGCCCTGGCGCTGCTCATGCTGCCCTTGCTCGCGGGCAAGCGCGCATCGGTGCCCCCGCCCACGATGCTCGAGGATGGGCCGGTGGTGTCGCTGAACCCGCTGTATCCGGTGACCGCCGGCGACAGACGGCTGGCCGCGCTCGTATATGACCCGATCTTCTTCCCCAACCCGAGTGGCGGGGGCTGGACCAGCCTCGTGCTCGAGACCTGGTCTGCCGAGCCCGACGGCCGGCTCCGGCTCACTGTGCGGAAAGGGCTGAAGTGGCACGACGGGGAGGAGGCGGAGGCCGCCGACCTGTGCGCGACGGTCAGCGCGCTCACCGCCGAGCGCACTACCGCGGTGATCGCCCGCCTCGCCCGCCTCGCGCCCGCCACCTGCAGCGTGGATTCGGAGGATCTACGGGTGGCCTGGGTCACGCCAACCGTTCGTGAGGCCGAGCCGTGGCGGCACCTCGCCGTGCCGCTCCTCCCGTCCCACCGCGTGGGCGGCGCCGTCGCGTTCACCGATCTGCAGACGCCGATGGGCACCGGCCCGTACCGCGCCCGGTTCGATGGCCATCTGTGGCGGTTCGAGGACGCCGGGGCCGTCCACCGGCGGGCGCCGGTCCCAGTGCTTGAGCGGGCATGGGCTCCCCTCGCGGCGGCACGCCTGGGCGCCCTGCGTGCCGGCGGTGCGCAGGCGATCATCGAGCTCGCACCGCCGGATCTGCTCGAGCTTCGGGGTGAGGAGGCCTACACGCTGCGGTTCGTGGACCGCCGACGGTGGACCGGTCTGCTGCTCGACACCAGCGACGGCCCCCTCGCAGACCCGGCCATCCGCCTCGCCGTGGACCAGGCCCTCGATCGCTCCGCCCTGCGCGACGAGGTCACCGGGGTGGATCTCGAGCGCGAGGTCCAGCCGGTCACCGTGCTCACCGGCCCCGGACCCCACGAATCACCGCGGTACAACCGCGGCGTGCCGCTCCCCAAGCCGGATCTCGAGGCCGCGAAGGCGGCGGTTGGCGACGGCATCACGCTGCGCTTGGGTGTGGATCCCGGCGCCGACGCCGGCCCGCGACTGGCTGACGCGCTGACCCATCGACTGGGCGTCGCAGGGTTCACCGTGGAGCGGGTGGAGCTCACGCCGGAGGCGTGGTTCGACGAGGTGCTCTCCGGCGCCCGGGCCGACGCCCTCGACGTGGTGCTCGTCACCTTCGACAGCGACCACGACATGGACCACTGGCTGCACACTCGACGCGATGACCGCGGCGCGCTGCAGCCGTTCACGGCCGGCCACCCCGAGCTGGACCGGGCCCTCGACGACGTGCGTCGGTCGTCGGACCGGAACGCCGCTCTGCGCGAGCTACACGCCTTGCTCGCGGATAATCGGGCCCTCATCCCACTGTGGCAGACGGACGCATGGACCGCCTGGCGCAGCGAGTGGTTCGAGCACCAGCCGATCTCGGCGCGTGACTACTTCGGCGCGATCGAGCGGTGGACCCCCAAGGACCAGAAGGCCAAGTAGCCCTCCCGGACTCCGGCCTCATCGACCACCACCGGCGCCTCGATCCGCTGTGCCGCCGCCCGGAAGGTCTCCTCCGGGGCACGGGCACCCTCGGCTCGGGCCGAGGCCACCGCAGCTGTCCAGGCCTCGAACAGGACCGCAACAGCGGGAACGGGATGGTGCGGCCCGCCCAGGTCCTTCGGCAGCAGGTGCTGGAACTGGGTCGGCGCGAACCCGTCGGCGAAGGTGGAGTGGCACACCAGCGCGACGGCCTGTCGCCCGTACGCGGTGCGGCGATGCACCCGGGCGACCAGCCGATCCCCCGCCTTGTCGCTCCGGCCGTCCACGAGCCACCCGCCCACCGCCAGCGGCCGGGCCATGCGATCGAGGGCGTCGTCGGCCCGGGCCGGGTGGTACTGACGGAGCAGGTTCAGCGCCCGCACCAGCCCGGGACGCTCATCTGGCGCCAGGGGCAGATCGAACCCACCGAGTCGCACCTCCAGCTCCGGCGCGAACGCCCGGCACTCGTCCACGCGATCCGCGTCGATCTCCACCCCGATCACCCGGCACTCAGGCAGCGCATGCTGGAGCTCGAGAGTGGTGAACGGACGCCAACCCACCCCAACGTCCACCACCAACCCACGCGGCCGGAGGTGACGCCCGACCCACGCATCCAGATGGCGCAGCCGCCCGGGTTGAGTGCGTCCGCGGGTGGACCGGTCCGCGAGTCGTCGCCTCCTGGGGTCGCCAATGGGGTCAGGCGCCACTGCGCGCAGCCAGCATCCCGCACGCCGAGTGCTTGTTGGACCCCACCGAGAACCTACGGATGAACGGGACGTCGAGGGAGCGGAGGCCGCGGAAGAAGGCGTCCTCCTCGGCCGCCGTGACCCGGCGATAGCCACCGTAGCGGGCGTCGTTCACGTCGATCACGTTCAGCTGCCAAGGGATGCCGTGGAGCAGCTCCCGCAACGCCTCGATCTCGGCGGCGTCGTGGTTCACGCCGCCCATCAGCACCCAAGCCACCGTGATCCGGCGCCCACTGGCCGCGTGGTAGTGACGCAGGGCAGCGGCGACCTCGGCCACATCCCATCGCGCTGCCACCGGCACCAGAGTGGCCCGCCGCGACTGCACGGCGGACGTGAGGGAGACGATCAATCGATAGGGGTGACCCTCATCCGCGAACCGTCGGATCTTGGGCACCAGCCCCACGGTGCTGATCGTGATCGCCTTCGCGGCGATACGCCCCCCGCACGGACGGCACAGGGTCGCCGCCGCCCCGATCACGGCGTCGTAGTTGTGCAGTGGCTCGCCTTGGCCCATGAACACCGCCCCAGTCACCCGCCCCGGAGCCTCGTCGCGCACCACCATCCACGACGCCACGATCTCGCCGGCGGTGAGGTGCCGCTTGAGCCCCAGCCGACCCGTCGCGCAGAAGTCGCACTGCATCGCGCAGCCCACCTGCGATGACAGACACACCGTGAACGCGCCCTGCTTGTGCAGCGGGATCGCGACCGCTTCGGCCACCGATCCGTCGGCGTACCGCAGGAGGTACCGGACGCTGCCGTCGGTGGCGTCCGGCACCCGCTCCACCACTGTGGGACGGTTCCAGTGGAACGCCGACTTGATGCGCTGGCGCACCACCCTGCTCACGGGGCGCTTCATGCCCTCCAGGCTGTCATTGCCCCCCGAGATGAGGTGAGCGAGCACCCGGCGGGCCTCGGCAGGCGTCGCGTCGATGGCCGCGGCGAGCGCCTCGGGCGTGTGGGCGAGCAGGGAGATCATGCCGCCCCGTTAGCGCCTCATCGCAGCGTGCGCAGGTCTGCGTCGTGCAGGATGCGGGCCTCCACGGCCGCGCGGACGTGCTCGGGAAAGTGGGACCGGATGCGGGCCAGCAGGTCGCGCACCTCCGACTCTTCGCCGACCCGGAGTAGCGCCGCCATCACGTTGCCGAGGTTCTCGGCGCTGTGCTCCAGCGCGAGCGCGAGCGCGAACCACTCCAGGGCGACCTCATGCCGCCCCATGAGGAACGCGATCACACCGCGATGCCGGTGCGCAGAGGCGAGGTAGCCATCCCGCCTCGGTCCAGCACAATCGAGGGCCGCGAACTCCTGCTCGCTGGCCAGCCGGGAGGCCTCTGCGTAGTCGCGGACGGTCGGATGCGCGGCGATCACCCCCAGCGCCGAGAGCCGAAGCACCGCGTCGATGCGTCCGGAGGTCAGCAACGCGTCGACATGGGACCTCGCCGCCGGTGCCCCCTCGGCCTCGAGCCGCGCGACCACCGCCGCGAGGCCCGCCCGCTCGGACAGCGCCAGGTGCTCGGTCGGCACCAGGTACGACGCATCCTCCCCGACCGCGGTGCGGATTCGACTGAGGATGTCCTGATAGGCCATGGGTCCCCTACTCCGGGCGCGGGAGCCCGAGTGTGCGCAGTGGGCCCCACCGCCGCGCATGCGACGCCGGGGCGACTCCAGATGACCGAGACCTCAGAGGTAGGTCTCCTCGGCCTCCAGCACGTGACGGGCAGTGTGCCGCATCCACACGTCGTGGGCCATGCGCTCCATCGCGGCCAGCTCGTCGATCCGCTTGCGGATCCGCTGCACCCGCTGGGTCACCGCCGCGCGGCTCACCCCGGCTCGTCGCGCCAGCTCCGCCTTGGTCCCCGCCGTGAGCAGCTGGCACAGGTAGTCCTGGTCCTTCTGGTCGAGCGGGCTGTCGGGGATCAACTCCAGGTGCTGGTCGGGCTTGGGCGGGATCGAGCCCCACGATTCGATGTCGCCGTCGCGCATTCCGGCGACCAGCTTGAGCTCGCGCTCACGGCCGCGGATCGCCTTCCAGGTGCACCGGTCGGCGATGGTGCGCACGAAGCCGTACAGCTCGGGCATGGACTCGCCGCGGAACCGTGCGAGCCCGCCGCGGACGAGCTGGAGCACGACCTCCGACACCAGCTCTTCTCGCTCGGAGCGGGTGAGCTGCCCGCCACAGCGGCGCGACACCTGGAGCACCCGCCGATGGGAGAACCGCATCAACGTCTGGAACAGGGCGGCCGCCTCGGCACTCCGCCGATCGGCCAGGAGCAACCTCAGGCGGCGCTGAAGCTCGCCTGGCGGCAAGACCTCTCTCTTGGTGACACGTGCCATCTCAGAACCCGTTCGAGATCTGGCTGACCACGGTCCGCCGACGCTCGCCCTCGAGCACCGGACCGTCCGGGGGCGGCGGTGCGGGAGACTCGATGCACACGCCGTCGAGATCCGGCGGGCAGTGGACCGTGCCATTCATCCCGAGCAGAGAACTGAGCCAGAAGAAGAACAGGGTGAACTCGGTCATGGGGTGCCTCTCTGTCGGGTCAGCTGCGAAGCAGGGCGAGGTCTGGATCGGTGTCGACGAGGGTGTCGACCTCGTCGACCAGACGTTGGGGGAAGCCGGCGCGGACGCGTCGGAGCAGGTCGGCCGCCTCGTCCTCGTCGCCGAGGCGCACGAGGGTGGCGAGAATGTTCCCGAGGTTCTCCGCCGAGCGTTGCCGCTCGAGGGCTCGGGCGAAATAGTCGAGTGCCACTTCGAAGTGACTGCGCAGGAAGGCCAGGACGCCGCGGTGACGGTCTACGCTCGCGAGGTTTGCCTGGAGGTTGCGCCCGCCGAGCTCCAATGCGGCGTGCTCTTGGGCTCCGGCCAGCCTGGCTGCCTCCTCCCAGTCCGCGACGCGAGGGTGGCAGGCCACCACATGGAGCGCGGAGTAGCGGAGGACAGCGTCGATGTGGCCGTCAGAAAACAGACGATCGATCAGGCGGCGAACCTGGGCGGCGTCGAAGTCGGGTGCCTGGATGGCACGCTCCACCTGGGACATGGCCGCCCTCTGGGTGGCGTCCACGTGGGCCGATGGCGTGCGATACGCCTCGGTGTCCACGGTGTCCAGGATTCGAGCAAACAGCGCCTGGTAGTTCATAGGGGGCGGCTCCTGACCGCAGTCGACCGGTACAGTGACAGCGTGTCCGACTTCGTTAACGATTGCAGGCAAGAAAGTGCGAAGCCGTCCCTGACGTGACGGACCGCACCGAACGCGCGCTCAGTGTGCACTACTGCGGGGACGGTCTGCTGGGTGCGGCGTCTACGCCCGGCTCGGCGCGAGCGCCTGCAGCAGCTCCCAGGCCCGGTCCACGTGCCGGGCCTCGGTGCGAACGCCACCGATGGCCATGCGAATGACGAACACGGAGCCACCCGCGTGAGCGACCGTGGTGTGGGTGAGGAACACCTCGCCGGTGGCGTTCACAGCACCGAGCAGTGCGCGGGTGGGCCCATCTCCGCTCCCCAGCCGGAAGCAGACCAGCGCTGCGTGTCGGTCGCCGACGCAGATGAAGCGCGGGTCGGACCGCACCTTCGCCTCGAAGCTGCGCGCCA